>JAEUIV010000090.1 GCA_016795005.1 Phycisphaerae bacterium | reverse complement strand
GGGCGGTGGTGTTCCTGAGCCGGACGCAGATGGATGATCGAGTGAACGACATGCCGTACGCGAGGGGTTCGCGGCAGGGCGGGTTCATCTACTCGACGGCGGAGGACAAGGAGAGCGCGGGGGAGGGACAGTCGCAGGCGGGGATGATCGAGGAGACGCTGGATGACGGGACGCGGGTCAGCCGGCTGCGCGCGTACGGTTCGATGACGTACGCGGGGTTCAAGGCGTTGATCTACGCGAACCTGGCGCGGGATGACCAGCGGGTGCGCCTGGCGTACGAATGGATCCGGCGGAACTACTCCGTCGAGGAGAATCCCGGCGCGGGGAACGACGGCCTGTATTACTATTTTCTGATGATGAGCCGCGCGCTGGACGCCTGGGGCTCGCCGACGATCGAGGTGGCGGACGGGGGTGTGCGCGATTGGCAGAACGACCTGGTCGATCGTCTGGCGGGGTTGCAGACGGAGGACGGGTCGTTCCGCGTCGTGGACGATCGCTGGATGGAGAACAACCCGATCCTGATCACGGCGTATGCGCTGCTGGCGTTGCAGCACGTGGTGGAGTAGCGGGGAGCGGGAGGGGACGGAGGGCGGAGGTGGTGAGGCGGTTATTGGCCGAGCGCGCGGAGGAGGATGGTGGCGTATGAGCCTCTGGGGAGGTCGAAGGTGAGTGTGCGCTTGAGGCGCTTCGGCCGCTCGTCGAGTTCGTCCGGCTCGGGTTCGGCGGCGGTGTAGCGTTCGGCGCGGACGAAGACTTGGCGGGGGGCCTCTCCGAAGAAGGGCCTGCGGAGGCCGGGGATTTTGAGTTGGTCCTGGGTCAGTTCTTTTTCCCTCAGGACTTCGCGCGCGGCGTTCGCCCACGGTTGCTGGAGCGTGGTGTTGGCGGCGAGGATGGGCATGTCGAGTGTCCGGATGTCCTCGTGCACGGCGGAGGCGGGGATGAAGACGAGTTCGCCCTGGATGTCCTCGCTGCGGAGCGGCTTGGCTCCGTCCGGGTATCCCTTGACGAGGTCGAGCATGAGTCGGCGCGCGGTTTCGTTCCAGAGGTGCGACTGGAAGGCCTCGACGCACATGGTCTGGACGAGGTACGGGAGCGCGGCGAAGGCTTCCCTGGGTTCCTTTCCCTGTGCGAGGAGTTCGAATGGCTTGCGTTCCGGGCATCGCGGGAGTTGCTGGGCGAGTTCCTTCCACCGGCCCCATTTTTCGGCGCAGAGGCGGGTGAACTGGCGTGTTCGTCCCGAGTCCTTGCGCGCGGGTGTTCCGACGGCGAGGCGGAGGGCGGCGTCGAAGTCTCCCTTGATGAGCGGGAGGGCGGCCCATCCCTGGCCGTGGCGCGCGGAGCCGAAGCGCTGATCGCCGAAGTAGTTGGTGATGAGGAGCGGGACGCCGACGCGGCCCCGGGTGGGGGCGGGGGCGGATTTTCTGGAATCGGTTGCGGGCCTGGGGGTGATGGTGAGGAGGTGTGCGCGGCGGCCCATCTCGTCGCAGGCTTCGCGGGAGAGTGAGCGGACGATGATGGTGAAGCCGTTGCCGTCGATGGCGTCGGCGGTGATTTCGCGTGGGGACCAGGCGATGAGTCGTGCGGACCAGCCGCGGCCGACGATTTCGCGCGGGAGGGCCGCGGCGTGCTCGGCGCGTTCGACGGGAAGGGAGAGGTTCTGGATGGTTCGGGCGTGCTTGTCCTTGAGGCCGGCGTAGCCGACGTCGGCGTGTCGCGTGTTGACCTCGCGTGCGAGCGACTGGATCGCGTCGGGGGTGGTCATCGAGGTCTTGGTGAGTTCGTAGACGGCGTGGGTGGCGGCGGCGCCCCATGCGGCGGTGAAGGCGGCGCGGAACACGGGGTTCAGTCGCTCGGTGACGAGGAAGTCTTCGGGCTTGCGGCGGATGGTCATGGGGGGCGTGGATCGTAATGGATCGGAGTGAAGTGTCTGATTCTTGGAAGAGATCGGTTCTCCTAGACTGGGCCGGATGTCCGAGTCGGCGGTGATGGTGTTGGGTACGGTTGGGGCGCTTTCGATCTTCGCGTCGCTGCTGTCGTTCGTGCTGAGGTGGGCGGCGGTGCCGGGGGGGCGGTCGGCGGCGGCGATTGTGGCGGGGATCAGCGTGGGGTTGCTCGCGGGGCCTGGGGTGCTGGGGCGCGGCTGGCCGGGGGTGCATGAGCGCGTGATCCTTGGGGGCGCGGCGGAGCAGGAGGCGATATCGGAAGTCGTGGCGCGGCATCGCGGTGAGTTGCGCGCGCTTTCGGCGAGCGGGGTGAGCGCGGCGGCGCTGGAGGAGCATCGTGCGCGGCAGGCGGAGGCGCTGCGGCCGATGGAGGCTCGGCGCGACGCGGCGAGGGCGGAGCGGCGGGTGATCTTTGATTGGTGGGCACAGGGCTTTCTTGCGTTGTACCTGGCGCTGATCGGCGCGGCGATCGTGCCGTCGGAGCGAAGGAGGGCGCCGATCACGGAAGCCCGTGATGGGTGGCACGGATGGGAGCGCTGGTTCGGGCGCGCGGTGGGGGTGGGGTTTGCGGCGTCGGCGATGTCGTGCGTTGTGCCGGTGGTTTTGGGAGGATGGTGGATGGGTTTGTCGGGGCGTGAGGCGGTGGCGTTCGCGTTGATCCTGGGGGCGCCCGGGGTTGCGGCGACGCTGAGGCCCGGGGTCTTTGTGGCGTCGGCGGTCGGGGTGTTCGCGTGCGTTTCGGTCGCGGTGCTGGTGGGCTGGTCGATCGGAATGACGATCGCGGCGACGGGGCTTTGCCTGGGGCTGATGGCGGGATTCGGCTTTGATGATGCGCGGACGGCGCGGCGCGTGCGGCGGTGGGGCGTGGCGGCGGCGCATGGGGTGGCGCTGCCGACGGCGGCGGCGATCCTGGCGGTGCATGTTGACCTGCATGCGCTGATGGGGGGATCGGCGTGGCGTTTCTGGTGGGCGGCTGTGATCGCGGTGATCTGGTCAAGCGATGGGCGGTGGCTCTCCTGGATGCTGGCGCTGCGGTGGCTCGGGCGGGGTGAGGCGCGCCGGCGCGCGTGGAGCGCGAGCGCCGCGTGCGTGAACGCGGGGACCGGGGTGACGCAGGTGGGTCTGACGATCGTGCTGAGCGCGTCCGGGCTTGCGGACGGCTCGGTCGTGTCGGCGGGCTTGCTCGGAGCGGCGCTGGTGGAGGTGACGCGGGGGATGCGGGAGTGGATGGGGGGGCGGCTGGACGATCACGGCGAAGGGTGAAGGCGGATCGAGCGCCTCAAAAATCCTGCCCGAGAATCCCTTGTCGCGTTGTCATGATGGGGAAAGACGCGGCGCCCAGGCCGATGCGCTCGACGCCCCAGTGTTCGGCGGTCCTCGGCACTGGGTATTGCCAGGACGCGGACCCATCTCCGAACGCCACCGCGATCATCCCTTCAAGAGCGGGTGGGGGTGACTGCGCAAAGAATCCCGCTCGAACATCAAGTAGCAATCCTTTTTTTGATGGTGCTCGCACGTCCTCGACTCGTGTTCCTCGCAACAGGGTGAGGTCTTCGGGTGGTTCCTCGGTGATCCAGTATGCGGGGACGGCCGAAGTCGTGTGAGTCAGTCGAAAACTTGTGCTGATGAAGGGGTTGGCGGGAGCCGAGGCTCCGCGTCCTTCGTAGACGAACCAGTCGGCTGACGGATCGTCTGCGAACGCATGCATCTGATCCGGGATCAGTTCGGAATAGGTCGGGACCACTACGCTCGGCCAGAAGACGCTGTCGACTTTGAAATAGGGGCTTGGCCAGTTGTCTCGCCACCCCCGGAAGCGGAGATACTTCTCGAATACGCCTTGTTCGCCGATGAATGGGAAGCCGCCCTTGAAATCAGTGGTGTACTGGAGCAGTCCGACCAAGCACTGCTGCTGCCCGGCAAGGCGGAGGGCCAGATCGGCACGTTTTCTTGACGCTCTGAGCAACGGCAAGGAGATCGCGAGCAGTATTGCGATGACTCCCATCACGACGAGCGCTTCAACCAGCGAAAAGGCGGCGGTCGCGTTCTCGATCGACTGACGGCTTGATGATCTCCGCGTCGGCGTGCCCGTCATGGTGTTCACAACGTTCAGAAATCAATCGAGAGCAACCTCGCTGATGGCTCGTTGTTCGTATTCAAGACCTGCAACTCCCACTGGGACGGAACCGGGTCCCAGATAAACGTCATGATCAGCGGGCGTCGGCTTCCATCGGCGTGGCTCATAATGATCCCGATCTCCGCATAATCAACGTGCTCTCCTCTTGCGAGTCGCTCCTTGTACGGGCGCTCGGGGGTGAACCATGAGCAATGCGTGCCGGACATCCCTCCATGCCAGATGACGGAAGGGAGCCGGCCGCCGAGCATTTCGCGTATTGGATTTCCTGGAGTCATGACGCCGAACACGATCGACATCCCGGCGGCATCGCCCGCCATTCCCACCACGCGATTGAAGCCGCCGTTGGCGATCGCCTTCTCCCGAAACAGGGTATCGAACATCTCCGGGAGGCTCGAGGCGGTTCGGTGCGTGTACTTCTCATATTGCCTTGAGATCGTCCATGATTCCTCGAGAGCATCGCGGTTCTTCCATCGGAACCGGTTTGATGTTCTCCAAGTTCGATACGCGACGGGGTCTCCGCGGCCGAAGCGATTGGCCAGAAACGCTGCCGCAGCCGACAGGACCAGGTGGGCCCGATCTCGCCCGATTTTCTCCACGCCTCGAACGGGGGCCATCGTGAGGATCGACATGATTTCGTCGGCTTCGGCCGAGATCGGAACCTGTGGTATGGTGGAATAGATCGGCTGTGCGTCGCGTGCCGCTCGCTCCGTGAAGCCCATCGAACTTGAGTTGATGTTGTTTGGGCGAGCGATCCAGAACGATAGCCCAAGTCCGATCAGGCCGAGAATGGCGAGCGCGCTGACGGTCTTGAAAGGCATCGTCACCTCGCATGCTGTCGCTACTTGCACTTCAGCCCGCTTGAATCCTCTTCACCAAGGCAGTTGTGAGTGGTGCAGCGGCATCCCCAGACGCCATCGACACCCTGGCGGCAGCAGCAGTACGTTTCGGTCTGCGGACAATGCTTGGTGCCGTCACACTCCGCTGCCCCGGAACAGGTTGTCGCGTAGCAGGGGCTGCAGGGATCGCCTCCTCCACCTCCGTCGTCCGGCTCGATCGGCCAGTTATCTCCGCGGGCCGCCGGCATCAGCGTTCCCGAAAACAACGTGGCAAGCACACCGATCACTGCACGACGGGAGGGGTTGGCGATCATACGGTTGCTCCATTTGTTAGAGAATCCGTCGCCTAACGTACCCCCCCCCCCCCCCGTGTGTCAAGTTCCGCTGCGGGAGCACTATCGCCCGCCCACCGCCCGGCCTATTCCAGTTCAGTTCCCGGTCTTGCGGTGCGTTCGCTGATTTTTTCCTTCTTGATCTGGCCGTCCGGTTCGTGCGCGGAGAAGAGCATGGCGTCTTCTTCGAGCCTGGTGGCGAGGTGGACGGGTCTTCCCCAGATGGCGCGGAGGGCCTTGAGGACTTCGCCGGCCTTGGCGAGTTCGAGG
>JAEUIV010000082.1 GCA_016795005.1 Phycisphaerae bacterium | reverse complement strand
AGGAACAGGATCGGGAGCAGCGGTGTGCGCCGTGAGGACTGTTTGGGCGGGGTGGGGCGGGTGGATCGGTTCATTGGACGGGATGATTGGATGCTTGAGAATGGTATGCGTTCGCTGGGGATTGAAGTGGTGCGGTGCGGTGGGCGGGTCGAGCGGCACGGGGCGGGTCATGTCACAATGGCCGCAGCAGGCTGATCGGGTGTCGGTATCACCTGTCGGCTCGAAGGAATGGAGTGATTCATGCGGCTGATGCTTGCGATGTTGGGTTTGTGTGCGCTGGGGTTGTGGTCGTCGGCCGTGGCCCAGCCCGCGGGGGAACCCGGGATGACGGGGAGCGTGCGGGTGGTCGGGACGCCGACGAACGTGGATGAGTTGCTGAGCGCGCTCGAGTCGGCGGATCAGGGGATCCGCACGTTCCAGACGGGGGTGATGTACGACCGCCGGTTCGTGCTGCAGGGGGATCGGCACGTTCGGCTGGGCGAGTTGTATTACGAGGTGGCGCCGGCGGCGGAGGGGTCGGCGAGCGGCAAGCCGCGGCGGATGTTCTCGATCGACTTCAAGACATTGACAATTGACGGGACACGTCGTGAGGACCGGAACACGTGGGTGTTCGACGGTCAGTGGCTGGTCGAGAAGCGTCCGGGCGTGAAGCAGTACGTCGCGAGACAGGTGGCTCGGCCGGAAGACCCGATGGACCCGCTGGGGCTTGGTGAATCGCCGATCCCCTTCCCGATCGGGCAGAAGAAATCCGCGATTCTTGAGCGTTACGAGGCGACGATGCTGAAGCCGTTCGACGGCCTGACGCCCGGGAAGGACGCCGATGAAGAGGAGAAGCGTGAGTTGTCGCAGCGGCGCGAGGACGTGAAGGAGACGTACCAGTTGCGTCTCGCGCCCCGGGGTGCGTTTGCCGATGAGGATCAGTTCAAGGAGATCCGCCTTTGGTACACGAAGGACGAGTTTCTGCCCCGGATGGCGCGGACGATCAACCGCGCGGGGGACGAATCGACGGTGCTGCTGATCAATCCGAAGGTGAACGCGAGTCTTCCCGAGGGGGCGATCGACATCGAGCCTCCGCCGTCGGCGGAAGGGTGGGACGTGCAGATCGATACCGGGCGGTTCAAGGATGTGGCGCGATGAGGCGGGCCGCGCGGGTTGCTTTCGTGCTTTCCGGCCTGTTGATGTGGTCCGAGGCGGGCCTCGGCCAGGTGCTCGGTCCCCGGGACCAGCCGGAGAAGCGGGCGATCGCGGCGCCGGAGACGGCGGAGGCGGTGCTGCGTGCGGTCGAGAGTCCGTACCTGAGCGAAGACGAGCGTTCGCGGCTCCGAGTTTTTCATGGCCTGTGGACGGAGAGCGACCTGGCCGTCCCTCGGCTGCGCGCGAAGGCGGCGCTGATGACCGGGGTGCTGGACGATCGTTCGCTGAATGATCCATCGGCGGATGCGGAGGATCGCGCGGAGGCGGCGCTCGCGCGGGGTGAGCCGGAGCGGACGATCGGGCTGCTGCAGGGTCGAGAGTCGGCGCGTTCGGCGCGACTTCGCGCGGAGGCGCTGGAGATGCTTGGGGCGACCGATGACGCGAAGGCGGCGGTGTCGCCGGTGGTGAAGTTGCTGCGTGGGAAGCCGGCGACGAGCGCGGAGGACCTGGTGGAGGGGGTTCGCGCGATCGGCGTGATGGCGCGGCTGGAGGGACGTCCCGGGAGCAACTACCAGAACATGATGCAGTTGCTGGTGCAGGCGCAGCAGAGCGTTGACCGGCTGTACTGGCCCGCGCTGCTGGCGCAGGCGGAACTGCTGTATGAGAAGGACAACCGGAAGGAGGCGCACGAGGCGGCGATCGAAACGCTGACGCTGAACCCGGCGTGCGCCCGCGCGTGGCGGCTGGTGGCGTTGATCGCGGTGGACGGATTCTCGTTCGACCAGGCGGAGCAGGTGTCGCGTGCGTTGAACGGGCTGGTGAGTCGGCTCGATCCCGATTCCGGGCGGACGAGCGCCGACGGCGACCTCGTCATGGCGCGGGCGTCGATGCGTCAGAATGATGCGATCGGCGCCCAGGAACTGGTGCGGCGGACGCTGACGCGGTATCCGACGATGCGTGAGGCGCTGGCGCTCGAGGCGGCGACGGAGGCGCTGCTGTTCGAGTACGAGGCGGCGGACGGGATGCTTGCGGAGCTGGACGCGCTCTCGCCCAACAACGCGTTCGGCCCGCTGGAGGTGGGCAAGGCGTTGTCGGAGGCGCGGCAGTACGAGAAGGCGGCGGAGTACCTGGAGCAGGCGGCGACGCGTCAGCCGAAGTGGGCCGAGCCGGTGATTGAACTTGGTCTGATGGAGATGCAGTCCGGTCGTGACCTGCGTGCATTGAGCGCGCTGAGGCGGGCGGTGGAGCTTGATCCGTTCAACACGCGGGCGGCGAACTCGCTGAAACTGGTGGAGGAGTTGAGCCGGTACGAGACGGTTGAGAGTGAACACTTCGTGGTGCGTCACCCGGGCGGGGTGTTCCGTGTGATGGCGGAGGAGATGGTTGAGCCGCTGGAGGAGATCCACCGGATCGTGGCGGGCGCGATCGAGCACGAGCCGTCGGTGAAGACGACGATCGAGTTGCTTCCCGACCACCAGACGTTCGCGGTGCGGATCACGGGGATGACGGGGATCCACACGATCGCGGCGTCGACCGGCTCGGTGATCGCGATGGAAGCGCCGATGGAGGGCAAGCTGCACGAGGGTGAGTACGACTGGGTGCGCGTGGTGCGTCACGAGTACGTCCACACGGTGACGCTCTCGCGGACGAACAACCGGATCCCTCACTGGTTCACCGAGGCGGCGGCGGTCTACCTTGAGAACTGTCCGCGCGATTACGAGACGTGCCGGATGCTGGTGGCGTCGCTGATGAACCAGGCGGGGCGGCACCTGTTTGACATGCAGGAGATCAACATCAACTTTGTTCGTCCGAAACACCCGAGCGACCGCGGGCAGGCGTATGCGCAGGGGCACTGGATGTACACCTTCATGGTCGAGCGATGGGGCGCGAGCGCTCCGCTGCGGCTGATGGACCTGTACTCGATCGGCATCCGCGAGGACCAGGCGATGCAGCAGGTGCTGGGGGTGACGCAGGAGTCTTTCCTTGCGGAGTTCCGCGAGTGGGCGGAGCGCGACGCGGCGACGTGGGGGCTGTTGCCCGAGGTGTCGCTGGGACGGCTGCTCCTGGACGAGACGATGGCGGACCCCGAGGCGCGGCGGAAGGTGGTTGACTCGTTATCGGCGTTCGCGCTGGGGACGGCCTTCAGTTCCAGCGGGCTGCATGGCGGGCGGAAGTACCGGGTGTCGCTGATCGAGCCACGGGGCGAGGTGATCGACCGGATGCTCGGGCGGGCGCCGGATCATCCCGATGTCCTGGAGTTGAAGCTCGAGGAGGAGCTGGCGGCGCGCGGGGGCGACGCGGACGCGGAGATGATCCCGTTGCTGGAGCGGTACGCGGCGGCGCGGCCGGTGGACCCGATGCCTCACCGTCACCTGGCTCGGCTGTACCTGGCATCGGGCGCTGGCGAGGCGGCGGTGCCGCACCTTGAGTACCTGGATGCGCGGGAGCAGAAGTCGGCGGCGTACGCGGTCGAGTTGGCGCGGCGGTACGCGGCGGAGGGGGAGTTCCGGCTCGCGCTTCAGAAAGCCGAGCGTGCGACCCAGATTGCGCCCTTCGACGCCGGGAACCGCGAGGTCGCGGCGGCGGTGGCGATCAAGGCGGGCGACCTGGCGGCGGCGGAGCGTCACATCGCGGCGCTGACCGAGATCGAGCCCCAGCATGATGCGCATCGGCAGCGGCTGAAGCGGATCCGTGAGATGCGTGCGGGGAACTGACACCGACCGCCCGGGTCGTCGTTATGGTGATGCGGCATGGACCTGCTGGCGGCGACTTCAAACCCGCACAAACTGGATGAACTCCGAGCGATCTTCGCGCCTCTCGGGGTGCGTGTGCTCGGGTTGAGCGAGATTCCGGGGGGGCCGTTCCCCGAGCCGGTGGAAGACGGGGCGACGTTCGAGGCCAATGCGCGGATCAAGGCGGTCGCGTACGCGGCGATGACGGGGCGGGTGTGCCTCGCGGACGATTCGGGGCTTGAGGTTGATGCGCTGGGGGGCGCGCCGGGCGTTCATTCGGCGTACTACGGCGGGACGGCGGGCGGGCGCTCCGAGCGCGATGCGAGGAACAATGCCCGGCTGCTGCGCGAACTTGACGGGGTGCCGGCGGAGCGGCGTACGGCGCGGTTTGTCTGCTGCATGTGCGTGGCGGACCCCTCGGGGGGCGTGCTGGCGGAGAGCCGGGGGACGTATGAGGGGCGGATCGGGACGGGGCCGCGCGGCGAGAATGGCTTCGGTTATGACCCGTTGCTGATCCTGCCGGATGGACGTTCGAGCGCCGAGTTGAGCGAAGCGGAGAAGAACTCCATGTCGCACCGCGGGGCGGCGGCGCGGTTGATCGGGCCGCGGGTCGTGTCGCTGCTTTCAGGAGGCTGACTCGGGGTTCTTCTTCGGGTTCTTGACGACGATGTCCGGGTCGGCTTCCGGCGCTTCGTCAACAACTTCGTACTCTTCGCCCACTTCCTGGCCTTCGTCGACTTCGACGTACTCGTATTCGTACTCGAACTCGTCTTCTTCTTCGCTTTCGGCGGAGTCTTCGGATTCGGCCTGCTCGTTCGCGGCGGGTCCGGGCGAGGCGGAGGCGGTCGGCTCGGCGAGCGCGGCGTCTCCGGCTTCTTCTTCGTCGTCGGCATCGTCTTCGACGAGCGTATCGGTGCCGGCGACGGCGCTTGATTCATTATCCGCGGACGCTTCGGCTTCGAGTTCCTCGGCTTCGAGTTCGGCGAGCGAAGCCTCGGCTTCCGCGTCGGCGTCGGCGTCGGATTCCTCGTCGAGATCGTCCGTGATCATCGCGTCGGGTTTCGGCTCGATGATCGGCGGCGCGGCGGTCACGGCGGCGGTGATGGGCGCGGCGGCGACCGCGACGGCGGGGTCTTCATCCTCGACATCGAAGGGCGCGTCCTCGGTATCGGTGGCCTTGATGCTCTTCGATTCGGCGGCGGTTGATGAGGGTGGCTCGGCGCGGGGCCGCTGGTCGCGGACTTCCACGATTTCTCGTGCGGTGACCGGCTCGGGGAAGAGTTTCGGCTGGGCGGCCGGGGCGGAGGAGTCCTTTGCCTCGGCGTCGTCCTGGGCGAGTTTCTTCATGGCCTGCCACTCTTCAAGGGTCATGACGACTTCGCGGGCGACGGAGCCTTTGTGCCCGCCGATGATTCCGGCGATGCCCATGAGTTCGATGAGTCGGCTGGCGCGGGTGTATCCGATGGCGAGCCGGCGCTGGAGGAGCGAGACGCTGCCTCGCTGGGTTTCGAGGACGATCTCGACGGCGCGGTCGAAGAGCGGGTCTTCCTGGGCCGATTCGAGCATGCGTTTCTCGTGGTCCTCGGCGGTGCCGAAGTCGGCGGGCGGCTCGCCCGGCACGGCGCCGGGGCGGAGCTGGACGAGTTGGCGTTCGAACGACGGGCCGGAGATCTGGCGTACGAAGCGGACGACGTTGCGGATTTCGAGGTCGTCGACAAGGGTTCCCTGCGCGCGGAGCGGCGTGGCGCTGCGCGGGGTGATGAAGAGCATGTCGCCCTGGCCGAGGAGGACTTCGCCGCCCTTCTGATCGAGGACGATGCGTGAGTCCATGCCCGAGGCGACCTTGAACGACATTCGCCCGGGCATGTTGCTCTTGATGAGTCCGGTGACGACGTTGGCCTGCGGTCGCTGGGTGGCGAGGATGAGGTGGATGCCGACGGCGCGTGCTTTCTGAGCGATGCGGACGATGGAGCCTTCGACTTCCTTGTTGGTCATCATGAGGTCGGCGAGTTCGTCGATGACGAAGACCATGTAGGGGAGTTTGCGCGGGATGCGTGCTTCCTCGTTCTCGCTCTGCGGGTTGAAGCGTTCCTTAAGTTCCTCCCACCCGAGGGAGTTGTAGGTGGCGATGTCGCGGCATCCGGCCTCGGCGAGGAGTTCGTAGCGTTCGTCCATCTTGCCGACGGCCCATTCGAGGATGGCGGCGGCCTTGCTCATGTCGGTGACGACGGGGCACATGAGGTGCGGGATGTCCTTGAACTGGCTGAGTTCGACGACCTTTGGATCGACGAGGACGAGCTTGAGATCGCTGGGCTTCTGTGTGTAGAGGAAGCCCATGATGATGGCGTTCATGCAGACGCTCTTGCCCGAGCCGGTGGTGCCGGCGATGAGCATGTGCGGGAGGGTGGCGAGGTCGATGATGAGGGGTCGGCCGCTGGCGTCCTTGCCCAGGAAGAGGGGCAGTTTCATCTTGCTCGTCGCGTCCGACTGGGTCATGAGTTCCTTGAGGCGGACCTTTTCTTTTTTGCGGTTGGGGACCTCGATGCCGACGGTGTCGAGTCCTTCGGTGTTGGGGACGATGCGGATGTTCACCGCCTTGAGCGTCCGGGCGATATCGAGGGAGACGGCGGTGATGGCGGAGACCTTGGTCCCCGGCGCGAGCCGGACCTGGTAGAGGGTGATGACGGGGCCGGACTCGATGCCGACGACTTCGCCCTTGATGCTGTAGGTGTGGAGCGCGGTTTCGAGGGCGGTGGCCTGGTCACGGACGTAGGACTCGAGTTCCTTCTCGTAGCCATCGTCGGGGTTGATGAGGAGGTCGAGGCCGGGGAAGACGTACTTCTTGTCGGCTTCCTCTTCGCTCTGTCGCTGTGAGCGGAGGAGTTCGAGGTCTTCCTGTGTGGCGGCGCGGCGTTCCTGGCCCGCGAATCGGACCTGGAGCTTTGACATTTTCTCGCGGAGGGCGACGGGGTCGAGTTGCCTCGGTTCGCCGGATTCCTCGGCGTCGGCGTCGTCGGCGAAGGGCACCTCGGCCGGCTCTTCGGACGGGTCGGCGTCGTCGGTTTCGGCGGTATCCTCGGCGTCGAAGTTCTCTTCGAGCGACTGGGTTCGGCGGGCCTTGGCGGAGAGGTCGTCGATGAACTCTTCGGCGGCGTCCTCGTTCTCGGCGGCGGCAACTTCGACGGCGGTGTTGACCTCGGCGTCGAGTTCCTCGTCGATCTCGCTGGGGAGATTCTTCATCTTTGCGGCGACGGTTCGGAGGTTGCGGTCGTCGTCGATGTCGTTGGTGCGTGCGGCGGCGCGCGCGGGGATGGCGCGTGCGAGCAGGCCGCCGAAGCCGGCGAGCGCGGGGCGTGCCTTGGCGAGGGCGTCGATGGGCTTGGCGGCGATGCGCGAGACGGCGGCGAACCAGTCATCGAAGGCGACGGTGAGGCCGACGACGGCCATGAGGGCGAGCCAGAGGGCGGCGCCGAGGGAGCCGAAGCGTGAGGAGAGTTCGTGGACTCCCGCGATGGCGACGAGTCCGCCGCCGCCTTCGGGGAAGGCGCTCCATCGCGGGACGAAGAGGGCGTGGAAGCCCGAGAAGGCGAGGGCGACCATGATGACGCCGATGGTTCGGACGGCGACGTGGTTGACGCCGCCCTTGAACGCGGCGAGGGCGAGGTAGACGCCCGCGCAGATGAGGATGATCCAGAGGCCCGAGCCGATCATGGAGAGGGCCTGGTAGGCGAGAGCGGCGCCGGCGGGGCCCATCCAGTTGGCGACGTCAGCGGCGGGGTTGAGCGGCGCGAGGGCGTGGCTCGGCGGGTCCGACTGGCTGAAGGAGAGGACGCTGGCGGTGAAGGCGGCCCAGATGAAGAGGCCGACGAGCCAGATCAGGCGTCGGGCGGCGAGGGCGCGGAAGTCCGAGGCGGAAGCGGACGCGGCCGGGCGGCGCGTGGACGGGGTCTTGGTTGCCATGGGGGGATTATCGGCCTCGCAATGTCAAACAGGGCAGAAATCGCGATCCTCTGCCTACTCTTCGAGGTTCGGCCATTCGGAATGACCAATCCGCGGCTGGCCGGGGGGAGGCGCGAACGTGGGCAGATCCTCCTCCGTGAGTACCCCGACGCGCAGTCCTGCCTCCCGCACAGTCCACATTCCACGCTTCTTCGCCTTGCGCAGATTGTTGTCCGCGATCGTCGGAAGGTAGCGCTCGATCGCAGTGGCTCGGTCAATGATCGCTTGGCGGACGGCATCGCGTTCGAGAAGCGATGCGCCGCGATCGACGGCCCATGTTGCCAGGGCCCGGCCGAGATCAGGCCGCGTCGAATCGACGTCACGGATCAGATGAAGCAGTCGCTCGGGGGGATGCTGGGATCGGATTTTCACGATCTGGTCATCGATCCACACACCGAACTTCTGATCAAACGCGGCGAACGGGGTACGCCGCGCGGCAAGGTCCGGGATGATCGATTCATCTCCGAAATGCGCGAGCACCGAGGCGGCACCGAAGTGAAACGTATCCATCTCGGAACCGGATGCTCGAAGCCGTGCCCGAATCCGTCCTAGGTCGTCTTGCGTGAGTAAGTCGAGGTGGGGCAGGTCGCTGACTTCGGTTTCGCGCCGACGCTCCACCAGCAGCACGGTCAAGTGCCGCTTCGCGTCATCCGAAGCGCGCGATACTCGAAGAGCGTTTGACGCGGCAAGGACCGAATCAGGGTCCGCGCTTGCATCGAGCAGCGTCGCCTCGATCAGCGACACGGCCTCTTCGCTGTCGCCGATGCTCTCGGTCCACTTCGCATTTCCGAGCCGGAGGAGTGCATAGAATCGGAGGGTGCGAAGCCCGGACTCCCGCGAAGTCAGCGCGTCGGCCTCGAGGCACGCGGCGATGATCCGCTTCGCTTCCAGCCCCTCCGCGGATCGAACCACAACCTCGGCGAGAAGATAACGCACCGACTGAACGACCTTCGTGTCACTGATGCACTCCAGCATCTCGGGCGTGGCGTCACGGATGTCTTCTCGCGATGCGCCTCGTACGATCGCCTCGGTCGCCGTAAGGTTGGTCGTGGTCGCATCGCGAACTCGTAGAAGCGCAATCGCCTCAATCAAGGTCGGCTGGGATGCCCAAGCAGTCTCCGCAAGCATCGCAAGAATCAGGACTTGGAATGTTCTCATGTGTTGCTTCCGTTTAGTGATTCCAGAGACCGCTAGCCACTCTCGTCTCGATCTGCCTGAACTCGGTGAATTGCCACACTTTCTGGGGCCAATGCGGTACGATGCGTTGACGTTGACATCCAGAAGGGCAAAGGGCCAGTATGTTGACAGAGTTTGCTGAAGTGTGTTCGCCGGGGTCATAGCACCGTAGAACGGGCTCAAGCCCGAAACACTCATCTTCGAATCTTCCCAGGAAATGGGTCATTTCATGTGGAAGCGTCAGTCGCTCATCTCGAATGACCTGAATTCCAAACTGAAACCCTTGTAGCGAATCGGCGCCGCCATCGTTAATGATGATGGCCGGCTCATAAGGCGGCTTGGCTGCTCGAGGATCCAAGCACAGACCAAATACATTGCCAGCGTTCGGATTATCCTGGGTCCACCCTGTGAAATAACAGTTCACTGCTGCCGGCGAACTGTAATCTGGAACATACCAATCTAAGAATGCACTTACCGGGTTGAGTCTCCCCGGACCTGACACGATAAGATCCGGATTAGTCGCGGTGTGGAGCGCGCCGTTCCATGTAAACCTGCACGAGCCAAACATCCATGCCGATTTCTGCAGGTCCTCGACTATGCTTTGAATCTGGATCGCCGACAGCCGACACCCTGAGTTGCCAAAGCCCCCGATCTGCTCCCCCGGCCCCAGAACAACCCAAACTCTCAGCGGCACTATTCCTGGCTCCGTTGTCCGCCCACCCCAGGAGTTGCAGCCGGTCAACGTCATCGCGCAAAGCAGGCCGAGCAGGAGCAACTTCGACCTGTGGCAGGGAGATTGGTTCATGGCAGCACATCCGCGGGCGCGACGAACACGCGATCGAACGGCCGCAGCATCAGCAGGTCGAACTGCGGGTACGAGGCGTTGTTCAGGTTCAAGTCCGTGAAGATGATCGGCTTGGAGAGCGGGGTCGAGAAGACGATCGAGGTCGGATCGCCGTCGTTCGCCAGGCGGGTCAGCACGACGTCGTCGAGGCGGTCGAGGGTGAACACGAACGGGATGCCGTTCACGATGTCCACGGTGAAGGACTGCGGCGCGAGCGCGAGCGAGTCCGCGTTTTCCTCGATCACATACACGAGGGCCATGTGTGCCCAATGGGCGATCTCCAGGCTCATCGCCTGCGGCGTGGTCGGCTCGGGCAGGATCGAAACCCAGAGGATCGGCAGGTTCTTATCCGACGGAAACGCCGGGCCGTGAATGGGGATTGCAGGTCCCTGGAAACCATCCTCGTCGAGGATGGATGTCCAGCGCTCTCCTCCCTCGGTGAGTCTGAATACTGCCGTCTTGGTGATCGTCACGTCCGGCGCGCATGGCCCCCAATCAGTGAGAACAATCGTCATATCCGGGAAATCAACCACGCCATTCCCGCTGATATCCGCGGGATGGCTCATCATCCCGTAGTTCGTCAGGACAAAGTTCATGTCCGCGAAATCCACCGCTCGATTCACGACCACGTCCGCGCGGCACGTCGGCTGAGTGATGATCTGGAACGTGCCGTCGAAACCGCCCGGCGTAGTGAACACGAATGCATCACCCAACTGGGGCGATGTGCCGGTTCCAATGACGATGCGTGCTTCCCAATCGCCGTTCAGGAGCACCTCCGCCTCGGAAAACTGGACCGAGACGGGGTAGGACTTCGTGACAAACCCCTCCGAAGTGAACTCGCCGGTGAACCCGATGCGCGTCGAATCGTTGAACTTCCATTGCGCCTGCTGGTCCTGCACCATGAAGTAGATGCGCGAGCCGGCCCGCCCTTCGAGCGGAGTGATCGATAGGTTCTGCGCCGACGCGAGCGTCGCGCCACAACCGATCAGCACGGGACCAACGACCATCCGTCGCACGGTTCGGCCTCCGGAGTACTCGGAAAAGCCTACCCCCCCCCGCGGAGAGCAAGTCAGGTTGATCGGAAAGCCTGATTCACCGCGGCGACCAGTGCATGCGGGCGTTGATGCCGATAACTCCGGGATGCGGCCTCGATCGAGTTTCGGCACCGGTTTTCGGCTCGGTTCTTGACCGGGGCGGTGGATGATCGCGAATCGGATGATGGAGATATTCGACGGCGTCGCAGGCCGATACGAACCGGTGACTTTACCGCATGGATACCCCTCAACCGGCCGAAATCTGTTGATGTTCCGTGGTGAAACGGGTCGGCGTCGCCGCGAATCTGGGTTACACTTCGACGTGGAAGGCTTCCATGTCGAAGGGAGAGGAAAATGGGAACTGTTCGGATTATGGCTGGTGATGGTGCGCTCGCGGCGCGTGGGGCGGGGTTGGTGCTGATCGCGGCGGTGTGGGCGTCGGCGGGCACGCCTCTGCTTCCGCCGACGGTGCGCGATTTTCAGCAGAATGGGACGCAGCCGGTGGGTTCGCCTTTTCCATCGGAGACGCAGATCGTCGATCCGATCCCGACGGCGCAGGATGGATGTTTCCTGTGCCATGCGGGGCTTGATGACCCCAGCACGACAGTGAAGCCCTTCATGTGGCGCGGTTCGATGCATGCGCACGCGTACCGTGACCCGATCTTCCAGGCGGCGTTCGCGCTGGCGAACGCGGACACGAACGGTTCGGCGGGCGCGATGTGTCTTCGTTGCCACACGCCGCGGGCGTGGATGGAGGGGCGGGCGACGCCGCCCACGGGGAACACGGACGGGTCGATGCTGTTCTTTTCCGATCGAAACGAGGGAGTTTCGTGCAACGTGTGCCACCGGATGGTGGACCGTGACAATGTTCCCGCGGGTTCCGGGGACGACATGCTGATCCGTGATGCGCTGGCGGTGAACGGGCTGCTGCCTGTGGACTACGGGAATGCGCAGATCATCCTGGACCCGATGGATGTTCGTCGCGGGCCGCTGAACTTCACGGCGAACGAGGAGCCCGAGCCGCCGCACCTGTGGCAGTATTCGGGTCATCACCGGACGAGCGACCTGTGCGCGACGTGCCACGAGGTGAGCAACCCGATCTTCAGCCGGACGGGCGGGCCGACGCCTTCGCCGAGCGATTCGTACGCGGTGAACGCGCCGGACACGGCGCATCCGACGCAGGACAAGCACGATCAGTTCGCGGAGCAGCGGACGTACAGCGAATGGCTGAACAGTTCCTTTGCGACGACGCCCGGCGGTCTTTTCATCCCGGACGCGACGAACCCGCTGGTCAACCGTTTCGGCGGGAATCGGGTGATGGTGAGCCAGTGCCAGGACTGCCACATGCCCACGACGACGGGTCAGGCATGCTGGGAGATTTTCGAGCCGCCGGTTCGGCCGGACCTGCCGGAGCATTCGTTCGTTGGAGCGAACGTGTTCGCGCTCGACGCGATCATGCACCTGCACGGGCCGGACGGAACGAATGAACTGGATGACGACACGCTCGCGCTGATGCAGCGTCAGCGGGTCGCGACGATCGAGAATCTTGAGAAGGCGACGGACATGTCGCTGACGCAGAGCGCGGGTCAACTGACGGTTCGGGTGACGAACCAGACGGGCCACAAGCTGCTGACGGGGATGCCCGAGGGTCGTCGGATCTGGATCAACGTGAAGTTCTTCAACAGCATCATCCCCATCGGCGAGCACGGCGCGTACAACCCCGTGACGGCGGAGTTGAGCGAGAGCGACACCAAGGTGTACGAGCAGAAACTCGGTGTTGACGCGGCGATGGGGGCGCTGGTGAACCTGCCCGCCGGGGAATCGTTCCACCTTGCGTTCGTGAACAAGGTGTTCAAGGACAACCGGATTCCGCCGCGCGGGTTCACGAACGCGGCGTACAACGCGGTGCAGGCGGGGTATGTCGGGTATTCGTACGCCGACGGTCAGTACTGGGACGACACGGCGTATTGCATCCCGACGGGCGCCACGCACGCGGAGGTGACGGTGTACTACCAGACGTCATCGAAGGAATACATCGAGTTCCTGCGCGATTCGATCAGTCCCGATCCGCGCGGGACCGACCTGTACGATGCGTGGGTGGCTGTCGGGAAGAGCGCGCCGGTGGCGATGGACCACGCGATGATCTCGCTTTCGCCCTATGCGAAGGGGGACGTGAACAACGACGGGATGACGACCTTCGGCGACATCACGACGGTGCTGGCGAACTGGGGAGTGCAGGGCGGCGGCGTGCTGTCGGGCGATGCGAACTGCGACGGCGTGGTGTCATTCGGCGATATCACGGTGATCCTGGCGAACTGGGGGGATCAGGCCTGATGCGGCATGGCGGGGCGTCCGAGGGCGTCGTCTTTGCACGGTGGTGATTTACCGGCCGGGCGAATCCGCCGATGTGAGGCTGTCGTCATGCTGCAACGATCGGTCATCGCGGCTTGTCTGTGCTGGTTCGCCGGGCAGCCGGCGCGCGGGCAATGCGTGCCGTCGTGGTCGGACGGGCGGACAGGCGGCGTGGGCGGATCGGTGCGGGCGCTGTGCGCTGTTGATTCGTCCTGCGGCGTGGCGCGGGGGTTGTACGTCGGCGGGACGTTTCCCTCGGCGGGTCCGATCGCGGCGTCGAATGTCGCGGCGTGGAGCGGGCATTCGTGGGCGCCTCTCGGGTTGGGAACGAACTCGGCGGTGCTGTCGCTGACGGTGCACGACGCGGACGGCGACGGGCCGACGCGGGCGCGGTTGATCGCGGGCGGGACGTTTACCGTGGCGGGGACCGCGCCTGCTTCGCGTATCGCTTCGTGGGACGGAACGGCGTGGAGCCCGCTCGGGGGCGGGTTGAACGGCCCGGTGAATGCGCTGGCGTCCTTTGACGCGGACGGCGCGGGGGCGGGCGCGCCGATGTTGTTCGTCGCGGGACAATTCACGATGGCGGATGGTCAGGCGGCGAAGAACCTTGCGATGTGGGACGGCGTGAACTGGTCGGCGGCCGGCGATACGGACAACGAAGTTGTCTCGCTCGCGTCGTTGTCGGGCGGGTTGTACACGGGCGGTTGGTTCACGTTGATCGGCGGCACCGCGGCGAGCCGTGTCGCGCGCTGGGACGGTGTTTCGTGGTCAGCGATCGGCGCGGGGCTGGGGGGGCCGTTCCCGATCCTGGGGCAGTGCTTTGCGTTGTTTGATGAGGACGGCGGGGGTTCCGAAGCGCCGGCGTTGTTTGTCGGGGGTTATTTTCTGAACGCCGGATCGGTGCAGACGCTGGGCTTTGCCCGGTGGGATGGGGCGGACTGGTCGGGGGTTGCGGGCGGGATCGGCTATCCGGCTGAGGCTCGCTCGGCGGTGGTGCTGGACGACGACGGGGATGGTCCGGGCGGCGCGCGGCTGTTCGTGGTCGGGAACTACGCGCCCGTGGTCGGCGGGCCGGGGCTTCACGCGGCGGCGTGGGATGGTTCGTCGTGGACGTCGCTGGGTTCGGGGCTGGACATGGCGGCGTGGTCCGCCGCGGTGTTTGATGATGACGGGGATGGTCCCGACCCCGCGGCGCTGTATGTCGGGGGTGAGTTTGTGCAGGTTGACGGGCTGGCGATTCTTCACCTGGCGCGATGGGGATGCCCGCGCACGACGCCGCCGCCTTGCGCCGACATGACCGGGGATGGGTTCGTGAGTTTCGCGGACATCACGCAGGTGCTGGCGAACTTCGGGGTTGACTACCGGCCGCTGACGGGCACGGGCGATGCGAACGGCGACGGCGTGGTGACGTTCGCGGACGTGACGGCGGTTTTGAGCGCGTGGGGCATGGTCTGTCCGTAGATGGTCGAGGGGGCGATTCTCGTTACCATTCGGCCTTTCGATCGGAGAACCGGCCGCATGAAACGACGCCGACTTGAACTGCACTGGAGAATTCTCATCGGGATGCTGCTCGGCGCGGCGGCCGGGTTTGCGGTCAATGCGCTGTGGACGCCTGAGGTGTGGGCGTCGCTCGGGGTGAATGATCCGGCGGCGTACATCGCGCACCGAGCGAGCGAGGCGAACGCGAGCGCCGGCGCCGGCGCGTGGGGGGGACGATTCGTCGCGGAGTTGACGCAGTTCATCGGCGACCTGTTCCTGAGGTGTCTGCGTTTCATCGCGGTACCGATCGTGCTGTTCTCGCTCATCTATGCGGTGGCGAGCCTGGGCGACCCGAGGAAACTCGGTCGGATGGGCGGCAAGACGATCGCGATCTTCCTGGCGACCGGATTCGCGGCGTCGGCGCTGGGTGTGACGATCGCGACGGTGTTCGCGCCGGGGCTGGGGATGTCCTCCGAGGTGAGGAGCAACCTGCCCGGCGCGGGGCTGGCGCAGGCGGAGCAGGCCGAGGCCGGCGCGGCGTCGATCAGCGGATGGAAGATGGCGCTGGATGCGGTCACGACCAACCCCTTTCATGCGATCGCGAACACGCAGATGCTCCAGATCGTGGTGCTGTCGATCGCGATCGGGCTGGGGTTGACGATGATCCCGAAGGAGAAGGCCCGGGCGGCGATCGAGGTGTGCGAATCGTTCGCGGAGGCGGTGCTGCGGCTGGTTCAACTGCTGATGCACGCGGCGCCGTACGCGGTGTTCGCGCTGATGGCGGGGATCGTGGGCAGTTTCGGGGTGGGGGTGTTCCTGGCGCTGGCGAAGTACTGCTTTGTGGTGCTGGCGGGGCTGGGGGTGCTGCTGTTCGTGCTGTACCCGGGGCTTCTGCTGCTGCTGACGCCGAGGGGGAACAAGGTCGGGTGGCGGCGGTATTTCCGCGGCGCGGCGCCGGCGCAGTTGGTGGCGTTCTCATCGTCGTCGTCGGCGGCGACGCTCCCGGTGACGATCGAGTGCGCGCGGGATCGGCTGGGGGCGTCGGAGGACGCCGCGTCGTTCGTGTGCTCGCTGGGTGTGTCGTTCAACATGGACGGA
>JAEUIV010000007.1 GCA_016795005.1 Phycisphaerae bacterium | reverse complement strand
GCCGCCACCGCCACCGCCGCCACCACCACCGCCGCCACCACCACCACCGCCACCGCCGCCGCCGCCGGAATCACCGCTTCCGCCGCTGATGCTGGATTTCTTCTACGCATCCGGCAGCCCCGTCGGCGAGGACGGCGATCTACGTCAGCGAAAACTCTTCGGGACGGATGAGCAGCAGGTGCTTCCTCGCCTGCCCTTCACCAACAGCATGAGTTCCGGGGCGGGCGCGATGCAGGACGACGGGCTGGGCGGCGGCTACCTGTACACCGTGACCACGGCGATCAACATCCGTGATCCGCTTGATCCCAACGACGACATCCGTTTCGAGACGCTCGCCGAGCGCATCAATCTCTTCTATGTGTTCGGCGGCGTTCGTGACGCGAGCACCGGCGGATACCTCGCGTACAACACGCTGTATCTCGATTATCGGTACCGGGAAGTCACGTTGGCGAATGGCGTGATCATCGGCCAGAAGAACCAGAGTTTCGGTCAGCCGCGACTGCTCGAGAAATACACCCCCGGCGGCATCGACCAGCCGCGTACGGACCTCCCGGCGATCACCGGCGCCGCGTTCCTCGGCGTGAAGCCGGAAGAGGCGGTGCCCCGGAGCATCGGGCTGTTTGGCGTGCAGGACATGGGGGTGGACGCGCTCGGCTCACCGCGCACGGGGCTGGCCGGTCGATCTCAGATTGTCGACCTGCCGACGGATTTCAACTGGCGCACGGCCGATTCCGTGAATCCGATCATGGACTTCGGCGTCGCGTTGCACGGCGCGCTCGCGGCCTCGCGCGAGCGCGGTTCGCTCTTTGCCATCGCCGACCTGCCGAGCACCGAGAACTTTGCTCTGGCGCGGGCCGTCCTGGAGTACGATCCGCGGAACAGTTACCTGCGCAACGCCTGGTCAACCATGACCAACGATCTTGCGATCCTGTCGTCGCAGTCGGTCAATGGTTCCAATCCCGCGGTCCATGCGTTCGGTGATCCCGGATTCCGGGCGACCGGGGCGGCGTTCGTTCAGGGGAAACTGGTCGTATCGTTCGACCGCGATCCGACCCGCGCCGCCGACGTCCCCGCGGCGGGGCCTCAGTATTTCACCTTCAACCCCGATGCCTCGAACACGCCAAGCGATCCGCGCCTGGTGCGGGTCGATACCGGGGTGCCCGCCTCCACCGCCCTCACCGAACTGGTGAACGAATCCATGGCGGTCGCGGCGCCGCGGACGCTGAGGCCTCCGGGGGGGCCGATCGATACTTCCAGCATCAACGTGCTCTTCTCGCGCCTGGCCTACAGCCAGCAGGCGCTCGATTCGGGTGTGGTCCGGCGGATCTTCGAGCACCACTTCCAGGAGACCGCGATCAATCCGTCGGCGTGCAGCGCCGGGAACGCGGTGTTCGACCAGATCCCGTCAAAGCTCGCGCAGTTTGTGGACACCCGGAGCGGCTTCGGCCGGGTCGCTCATGAACTCCGCAACCCCAACGGGATGCCCCTGACGAGCGACAACGCCTGCGCCGCGCCGAATGCGCCCGCGCCGGCGCGATGATCGATCCGTCCGTCTGCTTTTCGCCCACGTGCGGCCTTGGGTAATGGTTCAACCACGCCCCCCGGATGTCTGCTAGTTTTGGGCGACTCATGACCTCCGACCAACTCGTTGTCACCCGCTTCGCTCCCTCGCCGACGGGGCACCTCCACATCGGTGGAGCGCGCACCGCGCTTTTCTGCTGGGCGTACGCGAAGAAAACCGGGGGCCGATTCCTGATTCGCATCGAGGACACCGATCAGGCTCGATCGTCCGAGGCCTCCGCGCGGGGGATCCTCGAAGACCTCGCCTGGCTCGGGATCGAATGGGACGAAGGGCCGGAGTTGCCCGTCGCCGGGCGTGCGTCGCCGATCGGCGGCGATCCGCGTCACGTTGCCCCGTTTTATCAGTCGCAGCGACTGGCCATTTACAACGAGGTGCTCGACGGCATGATGGGGCGCGGAGTCGCGTACGCCGACTTCACCCCCGCTGAAACGATTGAACGTGCTCGCAAGGCGTCGTCAGGAAAAAACGAGACGTTCAAGTACCGACCGGCGGATTCGGAGATTCTCCCGCTCGCTGAGCAGAAACGGCGGATGGCCGCGGGGGAGTCGCACGTGATCCGTCTTCGCGCGCCGCAGGAAGGCATCCGAGTCGTGGACGAGGTCCTGGGGGAGGTGGCGTTCGCCGCGGGTGAAGTGGACGACCTGGTGCTGCGCAAGGCCGACGGATACCCGACGTATCACTTCGGCGTGGTCGTTGATGACGAGATGATGGGGGTGACGCACGTCCTCCGCGGACAGGAGCACCTGATGAACACGCCGCGGCATGCGGCGATCCAGCGTGTGCTCGGGTATCGCACGCCGGTGTACGCGCACATGCCTCTGATCTTCAACGATCAAGGGGCGAAGATGAGCAAGCGGGAGCGCGACGCGACCGCGCGCGACGCCGTTCGAAAGGCGGGCTTGACCGCGTCGCCGATCACCGCGATCGACGACGCGGCATTCACCGGCTGGCTCGCGGACAAGAAGCGGCAACTCGAAACCGGGCAACTCGAATCGCTCGCCGACCATCTTCACCTCACGCTCCCCGAGGTTTCGGTGGAGGATTTCCGGAAGGCCGGGTACCTGCCCGAGGTCATCTGCAACTTCATCGCGCTCCTGGGCTGGAATCCCGGGATGAAGAACGCCGACGGCACGGACCTTGAAAAGTTCGACATGGAGTTTCTCGCGCGGCGCTTTGATCTGCCGGCGATCGGCAAGTCCAACTCGCGCTTCGATCGAAAGAAACTCGCCTCGTTCAACGGCGACGCCATCAACGCGATGACCGACGCCGAGTTCGCGGCTCGATGGCTGGCGTGGTGCGAACGATTTGATCCGGCGACGGCGCGGCAACTGGCGGCCATGGGAACCGAGCGAGCCGCGTGGCTCGCGCGGGCGGTCAAGCCCCGCTGCAAGACACTGCGCGACGCGATGAAGCCCGCGCAGTTCGTCTTTACCCCTGACGATGCGATCGCCTACGACCCCGCGGCGGTGAAGAAGCATCTGGAGGCGCCGGTGGTTGCTTCCGGTGTTGTGAGTCCCGGCCAGACGCCGCCGGCCCCGCTCGGACTCAGCACCGGCCGCGATATCCTCCGCGCCCTCAAGAAAGTCCTTGAAACGCTTCACCCCTGGACGCCCGAGGTCATCCACGCCGGGATCGAGCAGTTCAGCAAGGACCACGGCCTCGGCATGGGCCAGGTGGCGCAGCCGATCCGCGTGGCGCTCACGGGCACGGGTGTGAGTCCGGGGCTGGGAGAGGCGCTGGCGGTAGTCGGGAAAACGAGCACGCTCGCGCGCATCGGCCGCTGCCTGGAGCGCCGCGCCTAGGCTCGCTTCGATCCGGTTTCAAAGAGCAAGGCCGCCGGGGCGATGGCGCCTTCGTGCTCCAGGAGCCACTGCTTTCGCTCCAGCCCGCCGCCATAGCCGCCGAGCGTCCTGTCCGCGGCGATGACACGGTGGCACGGCACGATGATCGCGACCCGATTCTTCCCGTTCGCCCCGCCCACGGCCCGCGTGGCGTTCTCATCGCCGAGACGCCGGGCAAGGTCCACATACGAGCGGGTCTGCCCGAACTCGATGGACTGGAGAAGATGCCACACGCGCCGTTGAAACGCCGTTCCACGCAAGTCGAGCGGCACGGTGAACTCATGACGCTTCCCCGCGAAGTATTCGCCGAGTTCCGAGCGCGTCCGTTCAAGGTGTTCATTGGTTCCCGGCTCGATCGCGGAGCCGAACTGCCGCTCGGTCTCGCGCCGCTCCGTGGGCAGGGCGCGACGATCGTCGAACTCGAGCAGGGTCAGGCCCGCGTGGCTCGCAACCGCGAGCATCGGGCCGAGGGGAGTGAGAACACAGGCGGAGACCAGGCGCTCGTGATGGCTCGGGGCGTTCATGGCTTCTGGTTCTGGGTATCCAGCCAGCGGGCCGATCGTTCCCAGGTTTGTCGTTGAGCCTCGGTCTCGCAGAGGAATCGAACACGGTCGCGCGTGTCGTTCCTGCCGATCGCGTTGACCAGGTGTTCAAGCAGGGCGTTGAAGTAACTGGACGACAGGCCCCGCAGCCCGTGCAGCCGAACCTCGACGCGATTCGCTTCCGTGAGCGACTTCTCGATCAGTGCGGCCAGCCGCGTCGCGCTCTCGACGGGGGTCGGGGCGCCTGCGACCTGGCTTGCATGAATCGTTCGGACCTCTTGCATGGCGACAATCATCGGCGGAATCATAGGCGACTCCTCTTCGTACTGAGCGCGAACAACACGGCGATTCCCGGGAACCAGAATGGAAGCGTGTCGATTGATGGATTGCGCCGAGTCGTTCGATGCGGCGCTGCACCGGAGTTCGATCATGGAACGGCTTTCGAAGTGTCCTTCGATCAGCGCCGCGTTTGAGCACGCATCGCAGGAAGAACCCCGCGGCACTCAATGTAGACGAGGCGGAAGCCGGCAACGCCGCCCTCCGGGGAGGGGGGCGATCGTCATCTCAACACCTGTGGAAAAATGACCCCATGGGCATGCTGTGATCAGGATGAGGCAGGAATTGGCAATAGTGTGGCCGATTTGTCACCTGGTTCGGGGTGCCAAGAGGTGCTAACTCTTTGGCCGGTAAAGGCTTAGTGCGTGTCACCCCATGGGACCCCTGACACGCCAAAATAATCCCTAGATTGAGGGGATTTTGGAGCCTTCAGGAATCGGCCGCGACAGTAGTGCTCAGACTATCGCACGCACCGGCCGACGCAGAAAAATCGGCCGAGAGCGATCAGCCCGACTCCGGGCTACTCTGGCCCCGGCACGATCGTGCTGGACAAAGTGCACGAGCTCATGAAGGTCCATCTGCCCGATCTGCTCGCCCAGCTCGGGCGGCTGATCGAGTCGCTGGAGCGAGATGTCGGTTGGGACGAAGATCGCGGTGCGGAGGCGCAATGAGACAATCCACACGAGACGCCAAACGCGCTGAGACCCAAGAGCTGATGTGGGACGCGATGGAACTCATGAGCGCCGGTGGCGAGAAGGAGGCGTCCCGGCTGTGCCGGAAGGCGCTCGATATCTGCTCTGACTGAGTGGACGCCCTGACCATGCTCGCCGAGATCGAGTGCGAGCGGACGGGCGAATACGTGGACGAGATGCGCAAGGCCGTCGATGCCGGGCGCCGCGTCCTCGGAGCGAAGTTCTTCAAGGCGTACGCAGGTGCATTCTGGGGACTGATCGAGACGCGCCCGTTGATGCGGGCCATGGCGCAGCTCGCCTTCGCACTGCTCGATTGGGGCAAGCCCGAGCGGGTTGATGACTGAACCGGCTGATCGCACGGGTGCGCGTGGAGCTGGAACTCGTTCGCAATAGATGACTTAGGATCATGGTGGTGATGCGCCATGGCATCACGGTGTGCGCCCAACAAAAAAGTTTCGAATTCGGCGAGTTCTGTTGTTGCATTCCATTAGGACGGCGGTACGTTGTTCTCACGCTACCCCGCGTTCGACCGAAGGCTCGGCCGAGACGGGTGTGTTACCCTTTTCTTGAAGAGTGAGGTTGCCCACTGGCGGTGGACGGGATGATTGTATCAGCGTCGGCTCGCCTCGAACTGTTCGGGGCTGACGTAGCCGAGGCTGCTGTG
>JAEUIV010000003.1 GCA_016795005.1 Phycisphaerae bacterium | reverse complement strand
AGGCCGCCGCCCCAGCGGTCAACGCCAGCGCCGCGGCGACGCCCACCGTTCCCAGCGCCGTGTTCCGCCGGAACCACAGCACGGCGCTCGAAAGCGTGGAGGAAGGCATCGCCCGAATCGGACGGTGCGCCAGCCACGCCTCCAGGTCCTCCGCGAACTCCGCGGCCGAAACATACCGATCCTCAGGGCGACGCGCCATCGCCCGCGCGCAGATCGCCGAAAGCGCGGCCGGAACGCGCGGATCACGCAGCGCCGTCGGCCGGTTCGAATCACGAACCTGCGCGATCACGTCCCACCGCGCATCCGTGCTGAATCGCCCGCTGGGCACGAAGGGAGGCGCGCCTGTCAACACAAAGCGAAGCGTCGCCCCGAGCGAATACACATCGGACAACGGCGTCGGCCGCTCGCCCGCCGCCTGTTCCGGCGACATGTACGCGGGAGTCCCGACGATCCGCCGCCCCGATTCGCTCCGCAACGAAACACTCTGCTGACTCGCATCACCCTCTTCCCGCATCAGCGGATGACCCGTCGTCGATAGCCCGAAATCCGCGACCAGGGGCTTGCCCGAAGGTGTCACCAGGATGTTCGCGGGCTTGATGTCCCGGTGCATCACCCCGCGACCATGGGCCGCGGCGATCCCCCGGCAGACCGCCGACATCAGGCTTGCCGCCTCGCGCGGCGCCAATCCACGCCGACCCCCGCGCGTCACCCAGGCGTCCAGCGACATCCCCAACTCGATCCGCTTCGGATCATCCACCGTCGGCCGAGGCTCGCCCACCAGCGCCGAGTCGATGTAGAAGCGGGACAGCTCATCCAGCCGGCCGACCGCGTGCACGGTCACGATGTGCTCGTGCGCCAGCGCCGCCGCCGCACGCGCCTCCGCCAGTGCTCGCTCCAACGTCGCTTGCTCACCTCTTGTCGCGTCCCGGTGCAGGATCTTCAGCGCCACGTAACGATCGAGTTCCGAATCGAGCGCCTGCCACACCTCGCCGAACGAGCCGCGCCCCAGCCGCTGGACCAACCGGTACTTGCCGAGCACCTGACCCGCGACCGGATCGGCGGCCGCCTCCGCCGGGATCGAGAACGAATCCGCCAGTTCGTCGCACAACTCCGCGAGCACCGCGATCTCGCCCGCCATCGGTGGATATCGCTCCTTCAATGACTCGATCAGCGCCCCGCGCTCGGCCCCTTGTCGCGAAGCGATCACGTGCATCAGGACCGCCCGGACGACCTCGTGCCGCCCCGGAAGGCCCGGGACCACACGCATGTAGAGTCCAATCCCGTCATCAAGCCCGCGCTCCGAGCGTTCCTCCGCGTCCGCCAGGAGCACCTCGATCAGCGCGCCGTCATCCGCGGCCGCGCCGCCCGACAGGATCTGTCCCAGGTCCGGCCCGTCGGGCAGCGAGGCCCAGCCGCGCCTGACCGCATCAACCATCTGCTCAACTGATTCACGTGAACTATTGGACATCCAGATCCTCGTATCGAGTGGGCGATCGGTATCTGAACGGATGAATATCAGCATTGTGACCGAAAATCTCGCAGAAGTATCCGCCGATTCCCTGCAATGCGGGTACATTCTGGCGAAACTGCGCGGGAGCCTGCCATGCCCGGATCGCCAGCATCATCCCGGCTCGACGCCCTGCTCCGACACGCCGCGACGCTCGAAGGGGCCGAGCGTGAGCACGCCTACTCTGAGCTCGTCCGCCTCCTCATGATCATGGTCCGCGCCCGCATGAGCCCCAGGCTCCGCGCTTCGCGCGAGTCCGTCGATGTCTGCCAGTCGGTCGCCAAGTCCTTCGTCCACGATTGGCAGACCGGCCGCCTCCGCTTCGAGAACGAGGCCGCGCTCGCGGGCTATCTCCAGACCATCGTCCGAAACAAACTCGCCGACCTCGCGCGACGCGACACCGCGCAGCGTCGCGGCGGCGGCGCCGTTCCGCTCGCGATCGACGATGAACACGGCGTTCCTTCGGAAAATATCCCGGCCCAGTCCCCCGGCGCCAGCACGATCGCGGCCGCGGCGGAGTTGCAGAGCCGACTGCTCGATTCCATCACTCCAGAGGAACACCGGCTGATCGACCTCCGCCGTCGGGGGATCGAGTGGGACCAGATCGCTGAGATGCTCGGCGAATCCTCCGCCGCGCTCCGCAAGCGCTGGAGCCGCCTCCAGGAACGCCTGGGCGACAGGCTCGCGGACGAGTGACCATTCCGCGGAACGCCCGCTCACGCCGACGTGATCCCGATCACGTCGCGCACCGCGTTCAGTGAACGGCCGGAACGATGAGTCTGCCTGACGCCGGCGTCGGCGGATATACTCCACATGTCCATCATTCGTGGGCCGGATCAGGGGCAGAGCATGGCGATTGGACGCGTAGTTCGCACGACGGTGGGGTTTTTCGCAGTTGCGGTGTCAACCCTCTCCGCGTCGGCGGGGCCGGACCTGATCGTCGCGGACTCTTACACGTGCAAGAAGTGGGGGACGTCGGCGGGGGTCTCCGCGTACTCGTTCTCGTTCATCTATTGCAACATCGGCGACGAGCCGGCGCTCGTGTTTCAGGGGTCGGCGGTGCATCCGGTGGTGACGACCAGCGTCTATCGCATGATGAACGGACGACTCGAGCAGATCGGACAGGGATTCGTTTTTCACGAGTATTGCGCCCTGCAAACGTCGATCTGCGCGACATGCACACCCGTTGACACGGCGTGCGTTGCGCTCGGCCCCGGCTGTTCGACCACGACCGGCTCCTCCACGGCGGGCGCACAGCAGCGGCTCGGGTCGCGCCGGTTCGTCAATCCCGCGAGCGGCGTGCTCACGTGGCCGATTGCGGGGTTCGGCGATCTCGGCGACGTGATGTACAAGCGCGTGCAGGTGTCAAACGTGGACCTCGATGCCTCGATCCACCCCGGCGCGTCGTACTTCATCGAGTCCCGGATCGTGGCGACGGACGATGGTTTCGCCGGCAACGGATTGAACAACGCGACCTGCCGGCCGATCCAGGTTGGGCCGATGGTCGACGGGGGACCGATCCTCACGCCCTCGGGTGTGGCCGTCACCCGGACCACGGCGGTCGAAGCGTGGGGATTGGCCGATGCCTCGGTTCACGTTTCGTTCATCGACCTCGGCGACGGAAGCGAGCGATTCGTGCTCGGTTCGAAGGCGACAGCCAACGGCGATGGGACCTGGTCGTATGAGTACGCACTCGAGAACTATTCGGCGACGCAGGGGGCGGGTTCGTTCCGCGTGCCGTTGAACGGGTCGGCGGTGAGCGCCGCGGCGTTTCATGATGTTGCGTCCCACAGCGGCGATCCGTTCGACTCCATCGATTGGGCCTCGCAGCCCGACGGGTCGATCGCTCTGGAATGGCGAACGGCGCAGCCCTGGAGCGAGAACCCGAATGGAAACGCGTTGCGTTGGGGCTCGACGTACAGTTTCCGTCTTGTTTCCTCCGGCCCGCCGACGAGCGGGAGCGTGACGATCGGCCTGTTCGAGCCTGGCGAAACAGCGGCGGTAAGTGGCGTCGCGATTGTTCCCGGAGCGGTTCCTCCCGCGTGCGTGGGGGATGCTGACGGCGACGGCGAGGTTGATTTCACGGATGTGACCTCGGTCCTCTCCGGGTGGGGCACGCCCGGGCCGATGGGCGATGCCGATCACGATGGGGATGTTGATTTCGCCGATGTGTCGGCCGTGTTGGCGCACTTTGGGGGCGCGTGCTGATCCGGGTGTCGGGGGTTCAATTCGGCGCTTCGCTGGTTGCCCGGTTGTCAGTGGACCTATGCTCCACCCCCCATGCTCCTGAGCGCTCGTGCCATTTCGAAGACCCATAGCCTGCAATCGCTCTTTCGAGGGGTGTCGCTGACGATTGACGAAGGCGACCGCGTGGGGCTGATCGGGCCGAACGGGGCGGGAAAGAGCACTCTTCTGAAACTGCTGGCCGGTCAGGACCAGCCCGACGAGGGCGTGATCGTGACGTCGAAGGGGATGCGCGCGGTGTATGTGCCGCAGCACGATCATTTCCGGGAGGACGCGACGGCACGCGAGGCGGCGGCGGCGGCGGGGCTGGGTGGGGCCGGCCCGTCGGGGGTCATCCACGATCACCACGAGGCGGAGGTCCTGGCGGACATGATCCTGGAGCGGGTCGGCTTCGATGCCGCTCACGCGGATTCGCGGGCGGGGTCGCTCTCGGGCGGCTGGAGAAAGCGACTTTCGGTGGCGTGCGCGCTCTGCAGTTGCGGAGGCGAACCCGATCTCCTGCTGCTGGACGAGCCGACGAATCACCTGGACCTGGAGGGGATCCGCTGGCTTGAGGAGTTGGTGAAATATCCCGTCGGCGGCGGCGCGGGTGTCGCGTCGGTGTTCGTGACGCACGACCGGGCGTTCCTGGAGAGCACCGCGACGCGCGTGGTCGAGTTGAGCAGCGCCTATCCACAGGGGACTCTGAGCGTCGATGGGAACTACACCGAGTTCCTCCGCCGCAAGGAGGAGTTCCTCGCGGGGCAGGCGCGTGCCGAGCAGGCGGTGGCGAATCTCGTGCGGAAGGACCTGGCCTGGCTGGCACGCGGCGCGCAGGCGCGGCGGACCAAGGCGAAGAGCCGGGCTGCCGCGGGGTACGAGCGGATGGATGTGCTCGCGGAGTTGAAGGAACGCAACGCGGCGGCGGCGAGCAGCGCGGTGCGCGTCGGCTTCAACGCGACGGGACGCAAGACTCGGAAGCTGATCGAGGCCAAGTCGATCGCCAAGTCGATGGGTGGGCGTCTCCTGTTCCGTGGGGTCGATCTGGAGTTGGGCGTGGGTGACTGCCTCGGGCTGCTCGGGCCGAACGGGAGCGGAAAGACGACGCTGATCCGCGTGCTGACGGGTGAGTTGCCCCCCGACGAAGGACGAGTGGTGCGTTCGGACCCGCCGCCGAGGGTGGCGGTGTTCAGCCAGCATCGGAGAGAGTTTGAGCCGAGCATGCGGCTGCGTGACGCGCTGAGTCCGCTCGGAGGGGTGACGTACCGGGGGCAGGAGATGCACATCACGGCGTGGTCGCGGCGGTTTCTGTTCCGGGACGAGCAGCTGGAGCAGCCCGTGCGGTCGCTCAGCGGCGGTGAACTGGCGCGCATCCACATCGCGAGGATCATGCTCGAGGAGGCCGACGTGCTGGTCCTCGACGAGCCGACGAACGACCTGGACATTCCCACGCTGGAAACGCTCGAGGAGGCGCTCGAGGACTTCCCCGGCGCGTTGATACTTGTCACGCACGATCGGGCGATGCTCGATCGGCTTGCGACGGAGATCCTGGCGCTGGATGGATCGGGGTTCGCCGGCGTGTACGCGAGCGTGGATCAGGCCCTGGCCTCTCGCTCGCAGGCGGCCCGGCCGCGCGAACAAGCGGGCAAGGCTCCTGCGGCGGTGCGGACGTCGCCGACGGAGACGGATCAGCGGAAGAAGAAGCTGACCTATGCCGAGCAGATGGAGTTGGACGGGATGGAGAAGCGGATCATGGAGGCCGAGTCGAAGGCGGCGGCCGCGCACGCGGCGCTGGATGACCCTGCGGTGCTGGCGGATCACGCGCGGATGACGCGAGCGTGCCACGCCCTGAGCGAGGCTCAGGCAGCCGTGGATGCGCTCTACGCAAGATGGGAGGAGCTTGGATCGCGTGCCTAGGCGTCTGGCCTGTTTGAGGCCCGGCCGATCCGAGCGAATTGGGGATAAAGGATTTGAACCTTTACTAAGTGAGTCAGAGTCACTCGTGCTACCGTTACACCAATCCCCAAGCGGTGCGGGATTGTATCGGGCCGGATGGAATGGGCAAGCCGGGGCGGGCCAGAGGCTCCGCGGGCCGATCAGATGGCCGGTCGCTGCTGCAGGATGGGTCGGGCCATGGCTCGCGCTCGGATGGGGGCGTTGCTCGCGGCGGCGGCGGCCTGGATGCTGTGGCTCGGCGGGGTCGGCGCCTGGGGATTCGCATTCATCGGCGCGGGGGCCGGTGGAACGGCCGGGGGAGTCAGCCGACGCGAGCGGGCGCTGTCGATGGACTGGTCCATCTTCCGAAGCAGATTCTTGACTTTCGAGAACGTTTCGGGAGAGGTTGACATCGGCGATTCCTCCGTGACCAGAGGGCTATCGGCCCCCTGTCGCGGCGCATCCAGCGGAGCGTGAGCGGAACCGGATTCGGACGGCCTCTCCGCTTCGGTTGTGCGAAGTGAGCGCGTGGCGCGGGCTGGTCGGATCGTGCCGGTTGGCGAAGGGGTGCGGATAGCATGCGGTCAGCGGGACAGCGCGTAACGGCTGGCGCGGTTATCCTCCCGCTCCCTCCATGGCGACGCTCGCGCTCCATCACGTCCGCAAGGTGTACGACGGCCGCGTCACGGCTGTTCATGATTTCAACCTCTCGATCGGCGACGGCGAGTTCGTGGTCTTTGTCGGCCCCTCCGGCTGCGGGAAGAGCACCACGCTCCGCATGATCGCGGGGCTGGAGGAGATCACGGACGGGACCATCGAGATCGACGGGCGACCGGTGAATAACGTCCACCCGAAGGACCGCGACATCGCGATGGTCTTTCAGAACTACGCGCTCTATCCCCACATGAGCGTGTTCAAGAACATGGCGTTCGGGCTGATGCTCCGCAAGATGCCGAAGGCCGAGGTCAAGCGGCGGGTCGATGAGGCGGCCCGGATGCTCGGGCTGACGGAGTTATTGGAACGGAAGCCGAAGGCGTTATCGGGTGGACAGCGGCAGCGCGTGGCGCTGGGGCGGGCGATCGTGCGCGAGCCTAAGGTCTTCCTGTTTGACGAGCCGCTGTCGAACCTTGACGCCAAGTTGCGCGTGACCACGCGGACGGAACTCAAGAACCTGCACCAGAGGCTGAAGACCACGACGGTGTATGTCACGCACGACCAGGAAGAGGCGATGACGCTGGGGGATCGGATCGTGGTGATGAGCGCGGGGCATATCCAGCAGGTGGACACGCCGCTGAACGTGTACCGGAGGCCGGTGAACCGTTTTGTCGCGGCGTTCCTCGGATCGCCGCCCATGAACTTCCTGAACGGGACGTTGCGAGAAGACGCCGGGGGGCTGGTCTTTGAGTTTGAAGCGGGGGCGACGCTTCGGATGCGGGATGAGGACCGGGGACGCCTCCAGCCGCATCTCGGGCGAGCGATGGTGCTCGGGTTCCGACCCTCGGCGATGAGCGAGACGGCGGAGGGTCGGTACGCGGGGCGCGGCAACTCGATGCGGCTAAACGTTGAGGTGGTGGAGCCTCTGGGCGATCAGGTCGATGTCTCGTGCCGGACGTTGAAGGGGCAGCACGTGGTCGCGCGCGTCGCCGCGCGACCGGATTTCCCGATCGGGCGCGAGGTGGAGTTCCATCTGGACCTCGACCACGTGCACGTATTCGAGCCGGGGGAGTTTGGAGCGAATGTGATGCGATGATGGCGGGCGGATCGCGTCAGACCCGGCGCGGCCTGTTTTCCACAAATGTTCCGCGATCGCGGTCCTTGGTCACTCCCGGGAACATCAGCACGCGGCCGTGCGCCGCGACGTAGACGCCGGGGGAGACGAGGCTTGCCGCGAGGATGGCCTCGGTGAGGTTCTGGATCGCGTCTGACTGCTTCATCTCGAAAGGGCGCATGGCGCCGGTGAGGACGATGGGGCAGACCGGGTTCGTCAGCGACTTGAGAAGCAGTTCGCCGGTTTGGCAGAGGGTATCGGTGCCGTGGAGCACCACGATGCCGGACGGCGGGGGGACGCGGGACGCCGCGGCGCGCACCGCCTCGACAATCGTCATGCGTTCCTGGTCGGTGATGTGCAGGCTGTCCTTGGAGAGGACCTCGCGCAAGCGGATGTCGGTGTCCTCAAGGCGGAGGCGGCGGAGCATGCGCTGGACGATGGAGCCGCGATTGACCAGCGTGCCGGCGGCCTCGTCGTAGACCTTTTCGATCGTGCCGCCGGTGGTGAGGAGTTCGATGCGTCTCATGTGGTCGGTTGGGGATCGGGGAGCGGGTATTTGGATCGTACGTCGCGGCGGATCACCGGCGCCCGGCGGCTAGTGGCCGGCGCCGATTACCATCGGCCGGCCCGCGTGGTCCAGCGCGACCATGACCACGTCGGCGGCGGTGACCGGGATATCGTCCTGGTGCGTTTCGGGTCGGTTGGCCCGGACATCGACGTGGACGGTGATCGAAGTTCGGCCGATTTTTCTTGTCGTCGCCCAGAGGGAGAGGATGTCGCCGACGAGGACAGGCTGCTTGAACTCAACCGTGTTGATGGCGACAGTAACGTAGCGGCGGTTGGCCTGGCGGAGAGCCTCGATCCATGCGGCCTGGTCGATGAGCGAGAGCAGCACGCCGCCGAAGATGGAGCCTTGTGGGTTTGTGTCGCGCGGCATCATGACCGTGCGGATCGCGGGGGAGGTGCTGGGAGGGAGCGATGTCATGGAGCGGTCGATGATATTGGGGCGGCGGCGGTGTGTGTCGGCGAGCGCCAGAGGCGGATCATCAGGAGGCCGATGCCGATGATGAGGAAGGCGTCGGCAACGTTGCTCACGTACGGCCAGAGGGCGGGGTCGCCGCCGGGCCATCGCAGGCCGAAGGGGAGGCTGGCATTCGGGAGTGGATGA
>JAEUIV010000002.1 GCA_016795005.1 Phycisphaerae bacterium | reverse complement strand
AAGACGTGGAAGCGGCGCTTCGCGCCTACTCCGCCGCACGCGCCCTCGCGCCGGGAAACGCGGAGATGATCTTCTGGACCGCCGTCTCACTCGCGAACGCCGGCAAAGTCGAAGAAGCGGTGCCGCTCTTCCATGAATGCTTCAAGGACACGCAAGGAGACTGGCGAACAACACTGCAGCGATTGCCCAAGTCCGGACTGTTCCCCGATGACCCGGCCGTCATCGGGCGGATCCTCGATGACCACTGATTCAGTCTCGCAGGGATGAGTCGCCCCTCGTGCTCGTCGGCTTTTCCGCGGGAGTGTCGGATTCCGCCGGCTTTTCATCCGTGGGTTCGTCCTCCGCCTCGACTTCGTCTTCTGCTGCCGGGTCTGAACGATCCGCCTTGTCGGCTTCCGGCGGTGTCGTCACGGGCGGCTTCGCGGCGGGGGCGTCAGGTTCCACCCGCTTCTCGTTCATCGCGCCGCCGCCACGACGCCGGCCCGCGTCCGGCGCGCCCGCCCCGGGCGCAGGCTCGAACTTCGTCTTGATGATCCGCGCGCTCGGCGGCTCGCGGAGCGCGATCCGCTGGCCCTCCTTCAATCCGCTCACGATCTCCGCCGTGGTATCCGAGCGCCGCCCGATGCGAACCTGCGTTTGCGTGTAGCGATCCCCGTCCACGACATACACGAACTGGTTCGCCGCCTCGGTGAAGACGCCCGGCAACGGGACCGCGATCGCGTCCTCGACGTTCATCAGCGTAATCCGGCTTTCGCACCGCATCGACGGCTTCAGCCCGTGTTCGGACTCGGGGAGATCGAGGAGGATGCGGACTTCGTATTCGCGCACGCTTGGGTCGCGCCACCCGCCGCTCCGCGCCATGATGCCGATGCTCTCGACGGTGCCGTTGAACTTCCGCCCCTGGGCCGCGTCGATCGTGATGATCGCCTTCTGCCCCGGCTTGATGCGGCCGACGAGACTCTCATGAACCTTGACCGCCGCGATCATCTCGCTGGTGTCCGGGAGCATGATGATCTCCTGGTTCGGGTTAATCTTTGTGCCGACATTCAGCGGCTGCTCGTTGTTCATCCAGCTGTACTGTTCGAGGCTTGTCGCGTAGACGACCAGCCCGCCGGTGGGCGCGAGGATCGTGGTGCGCGCGAGTTGCGACTCGAGTTCCGTGACCTTCGCCTCGCGGAGTTCCAACTGCCGTTTCTTGTTGATCAGGCTGGCCTGCTTGCTCGCCAGGTCGCTCTCGTTCTTTCGCGTCGTCTTGTCGAGGTCCGCCCGCGCCTGCTCCAACTCGGACTCCAGTTTCTGCCGCTCCTTCTTGTACGTGTAATCCTCGTAGGCCGTCTGCGCCACTTCCGCCTTCTTTAGATCGGCCTCAGCCTCGATGAGTTCGATCTCGTCCTTCTCGAGTTCATCCTTGCTGAGGAAGTCCTTCTTAAACAGTTCGCGGGAACGGGACACCTTGTCGGTCAACCGGCGGACCTCGCGGTGTCCCTTCTCGAGCGCGAGGGCCAGTTCCAGCCGCTTCTCGACCGCGTCGCCCGCCTCGAACTTCTGAAGATCGACCTCCGCGAGCATCAGTTCGGTCGTGGCCTTCTTGAGCGATGCGTCGTTCTCGGTGAGTTGAATCTTGAGGTCGCTCTCGGCCGTGATGGCCTCCGCGCGTGCCGACTCGCGCTGGAGCATTTCCTCGTCGAGTTCGGAGCGGATCTCGTCGTCGTTCAGTTTGACCAGGAGATCGCCCTTCTTCACGAGGGTGCCCTCCTCGACGATCTTCACGATCGCGGCTTCGTGCTCGAGCTCGTTGCGGATCGCGGTCTGCTTCTTGGCGCGGAGTTCGCCGTTGGACACGACGGTCACGGCGAAATCTTCACGAGCGACCACGTGGATGTCGGGCCGGCCCACTTCGGAGCGGCCGCTTGAACGCCAGGCGATCACGCCGCCGATGATGACGAGGCCGACGACGGTGAGGATGGCGATGACCTTGAGTGAGAGGAAGCCTCGGCGTGAGGGCTGATTCATGCGGTGCTCCGTTGAGTTCGTGCCCGGAACGATAGGTCGGCGCGGGCGCGAAGAGGCGGGGACAACTACCTTGGTTGTGCGCTTTCCTGCGGTCCTGGTTGCGTCGAATCGGGTGATTCCGTGTTGTTTTCGTCCGATTGAGGAGGATTGGCGGGAGATGGGGAGTTGGTCATCGGGGCGTCTTCGATGGCCTCGACTCTCAGGTCCATTCCGCGGAGCGCGCGGAGGCGGCCTTCGTCGCTGACCCGGAGTTGACCGGTTCGGACGAGGTATTCGAGGATGGCGATGCGGAGGTCACGGACGGCGGCGTCGAGGGCGTTCCGTGCCTGGAGGAGTTCGTTCTCGGCGTCGAGTCGCTTCTGCGCATCGACTTCGGCCCGCTTGATCTGGATTTCCTCGAGGCGCAGTTCGTTGATCTTGACGGTCTGCTCCTGGAGTCTGACCGAGAATCGCGCGCGGTCGATCTCTCGAACGGACTGCCGGGCTTCGAGGATGAGGTTGTCCCGGAACTGCTCCGCCTGCCGGATCTGGCGTTCGAGCTGGACGAGGGACTGGCGGAGTTCGAGGCGTTCGATCTCCCGGTCCAGCGGGAGGCCGAAGGTGATGGAACCGGCGTAGTCGGTCTGGTCCGCCTTGAAGGCGAGTCCCGATTCGGACTTGTTCTCGTCGGTGTTGAGGGTGGCGCGGGCGGTGAGGTTCAGGTCTGGCAGCAGGCGGTTCCGGGCGATCTCGATCTGGCGGCGCGCGTCGTCGACGCGGTCGCGTTCGTTCTGGAAATCGAGCCGGTAGAGGAGCGCGAGTTCGGCGGCCTCTGTGACGGAGACGTCCGGGTCCTGAAAGTCGAGCGACATGGGGAGCAGGACGATCTGGGTCTCGACGGGGATGCCGAGGCGGACCTTGAACTGATCGAGGCTGAGGATGTACGCCTCCTGCGAGTTGATGAGGTCGTTGCGGCTGGAGAGGACGTTCTGCTCGATGTTTCGCGCCTCGAAGGGGGGCTGCCTCCCGGCCTCGACGAGCGCCTTGGTCTGCTCGTAGAAGAGCGCGACGCTCTTGAGGCGTTCGGCCTGGTTCCGGATGGCGGCCTGGCGAGCGATGAGGGCGAAGTAGTCGGAGGCGATATCGACGAAGAATCGTCGGCGGAAGTTCTCGAAGTCCCGGGCGGCGTAGACGGTGTCGCGTTCGGCCTGGATGATGTCTTCCTGCGCGACGAGGCCGGCGTTTCGGAGGAGCGGGACGCTGGCGCCGAGGACGAGTTGGGAGGACTGGGTGTACTGCTCGCCGACGATCTCGGTGAGTTGGTTGACGGCGGTGGTGATGAGCCTGGCTTCGAGTTCTCCGCCGTAGGGGAGCCGCTGCGTGGCCCGGAGTTCGTTGATGACGTTGAGGGCGGTGGAGTAGTCGCCGTTCATGGCGTCGGCGTTGACGGAGGTGGTGACATCATCGAAGAATCGCGGCCCCCAGCGGTGCTGCTCGATGAGGAGCCTGATGGCGGTGAGGAGATAGTCTTCTTCGGCGGTGCGGTACTCGCGGGCGGTGTCCTGCGAGACGCGGAGGATGTCCTGGAGGTCGAACCGGTGTGCGACGCCCTGGGTGGTTCCTTCGGCGAAATAGGATTCAAGCCTTGTGAAGACATCGCGGCTGGGGTCCGCGCCGCGGTAGGTGAGTTCGTCGGGCCCCGGGTTGTTCGAGGCGGGGCGCTTGTCGTACTGGGTGGGCGAGGAAGTTGTGAGGGTGGAGCGGAGGGTGGGTGAGGCGGCTCCCCCGCCGAGCGTTTCGGAACGATCGCGGACGGTGCGGTTGACTCTCCGGTCGATGTCCTGCATGGAAGCGCAGGCGGGGAGGAGGGCGAGGAGCAGGAGGAGTTGTGGCCGGGCCGCGGGCATCGGGGCGAGTGTAGCGGAGTGGAGGCTCATCCCACCTGACCGCGGAGCCGGGTCAATCGCTCCAGACACTCAGGAGTTTTTTTGCGCCGTGATTCGTCAGGAGCATCCGCGCGCGTCTTCCCGACCGATGGAGCAGGGTTGTGTCCACGAAGGGTCCCGCTCTGATCAAGTAGACGATGGTGTGGTCACGTTCGAACGAATCGGTGCGCCATGGGCCGGCGAACTCGATCGCGCGGGCGTCGATGTGGGCATCGAAAAGCCCTCGGAATAGAAGGCCGACGCCGACCAACCATCGCGTTCCGAAGTAGATCGAGTTCAGGATCAGGAGAATAGCCACAGGTTTCCAGTCGGTGGTGTTGCTCCAACCCTGCACAGTCAGGGTGATGGGGAATACTGCGAAGAAGAGGAAGATCAGATTCGCACATGCGTCTCCTCCTCTGAGTACATACAGGAGGCCCGAGCGTTTGAGCCATTCCCCCTCGGCGGGCAAGAGGTTTGGAAGGCGCCAATCAAAGTTCTGGAGTCCGGCGCCGATGATTCCCGGCCCCGGCCAGGGGCGTGGCAGCCCGGGTGCTCGAATGCGTCGGGCGATGCGTAATGAACCAACGAGCCATCGGCGGTCATGGCTGGGCAACTGACGAATCCAGTCGGCACGAAGCAGAGGGCCACGAAACCTTCTGACAGTCCGCTCGGCGTACATCACAGCCGCGATCACACTGGCGACGGCAACGATCGCCAGAAGGGCAGCGGCGCAAGCGAGAAGCCAACCGATCGAATGTTCGATCGCAGGGTGAGTTCCCGGCGCGACAGCCGGTACGAGCATCCAAGGCAAGTGATCGGCCCAGTGGACAGCTTGCACCGCCATCGGCAGCGTCATTAGGACAAGGACGGGGGCCGGGGGGAAGACCGGAGGAAGCCAATAACCAGCGCTCCAAGGCAATATGACGTGTCGATGTGCTCGACCGTTCCCGGAGTCATGCGACCTTCGTGATGGCAGGCGGCTTTCCGGATTCTGCCCGATTGCCGAGGTCGTACTCATGGCGGGGGTGGCGTGGCGATGCACGCCTCGAGGCACTGGAGTTGCTGGAACAGTTCGAGTTCGACATCTAGCGACTCGAAGGCGGCCACCTTCGTGGCTTTGCAGTCGCTCATCTCTTTGGCGCCCGCCGCCAGCGACGCGAGGATTTGCTGGTACTGCGTAACGTTGATCGTTCCTTCCGACAGAAGCACCTGAAAGTCAACCAACTCGGGCGGCACGGCGGAATCGATCCAGAGATGATCGCCCTGCTCGTTTTGTCCCGAAGTCGAAACGGGATTGATCCATGAACCGAGGCGTTCGTCAACAAAGATCAATGGGTGGTTCAGGTCGAATGCGTTCGGCCAGAACAGGTCCACCCAGAGCTTCTGGTTGAAGCGGATCCAGTCATCCAAGCAGATTGATTCGCCGCCCTCCGGGGCGACGGACACAACGCTGCATGGCGGGTCAGCGAATGTCCGTCTGCACGGCGTGATCACCGCGATCATCGCGAGGAGGACCGCCGAGTCGAGACGAGGGTTTGCGGCGACATGATTGACCTCCTGCTGGAATGGCTGAAAGGGCGTCTTGTCAGGCGATTCAAGTGTACTCATGGCCCGTGTTGGCCGCAACGTTGCGAGAAGAAGTCATCGGGTTTACCTTCCGAGGTTGATCGGGGGTTCGGGAGTGTGATCACGTATGCCGACGATCACGGTTGACGGTCAGAGTCTGGCGATCGACGGGAAGCGGCTCTGGCTTGTTTCCGGGACGGTGTGCTATCACCGCATGCCTTCGGCGTTGTGGGGGGCGCGGATCTCGGCGGCGAAGCAGGCGGGTCTGAACTGCATCGAGACGCCGGTGGTGTGGTCGCTGCACGAGCCGAGGCCTGGGGTGTTCAAGTTTGACGGCGACCTGGACATCGCGGCGTTCGTGCGCCTGGTCGGCGCGGCGAAGATGCACTGCATTCTTCGGGTCGGGCCTTTCGTTGGAGACGGGATCGACCTGGGGGGCATGCCGGCGTGGCTGCTGAAGGACTGCGGAGGTCTGGTGGGGAAGTTGCGGAGCGGCGCGGCGGAGTTTCTGCAGCCCGTCTCGCGGTACTTTGCGGCGCTGTGCGACCGGATTTCCGGGTTGCAGGCGTCGCTTTCTCGGAAGTCGGCGGGGCCGATCGTCGCGGTGCAGAATGAGCATCGGTGGTTGTGCGGGAGCGCCGAGCAATCGGCCGCATATCTCGGCGAAACGAACCGCTACCTGCGTGAGAACGGGATCAGCGTTCCGATTCTGTCCGCGAACGAGTTGTTCGCGAGCGCGGAGGGAGAGATCGAGACGTGGACCGGGACGTCGCACCTGCACGCGAACATGCGGCAGTTGCGTTCGTTGAAGCCCGACCAGCCGCGGCTGGTGATGGGGCTGACAACGTGCGAGCGCGGGGCGTGGGGGGCTGAGGCGTCTTCCGCCCGGATCGACGCTTCACGCATTTCCACCGTCGAGCGGGGAAGGTCGCTGATGCGTGTGATGGCGGAGGCGCTGGCGGCGGGCGCGCAGTTCAACCTTTCACCGTTTCACGGCGGGACCAACTTCGGGTTCCTGGGCGGTCGGTTCGGTGATGCGGATGGTTCATTTTCGACGACGAGCGCGGCGGCCGGTTCGCCGCTGGGCGAGGCGGGCGAGCGCGGCGAGACGTATCCGTCGGTCCGGCGGATGTGCCTCTTTGCCTCGCAGTTCGGGC
>JAEUIV010000194.1 GCA_016795005.1 Phycisphaerae bacterium | reverse complement strand
ATGTAGGTGAGGAGCAGGCCATCGAGGTACTGCGCCATGACGACCTCGTTGGAGTAGACCTCCTTGTAAACGGTGTCGTAATCGCTGGCCTTGTATTCGCCGGTCTTGGCGAACTCGATCTGCCGCTTCAGGAACTCCATCGAGTGGAAGGCAAGCCCCTTCATCCCCTCTTCGAGCCGAGCGGCTTCGGGAGTCTCGGGGCGCGCCAGACGCATGACCTCCCAGATATCCTCGACTTCCCTGAGGTAGGTCGGGAGCATCGAGGGCTTTAGGAACTCGAGCATCGGCTTGAGCAGCCACGCCTTTTCAACGTACATCGCGCGTAGCAGGCCGCCGGCTTGCGATCCGTTGGGCAGGGCGCGGGCGATGTCGTCAAAGGTAATCATGCGTTCGGCTCCGAGTGGGGTGAGGATTGTAGTGATCGGATCGGATTCATCCGGCGGCGAACGAAACCGAGCCGGATCGCTCCCGTACCGTCATAGCCGCCTGATCCATGCGGGGAAGGCGATATTCCCGTTGGCGAGGTCAAACTCCCAAGTTTGCGTCTCGGCGTCCTCCTTCACCTTCGTGAAGCCCTGAGAGGCGAGGAAATCCTTCGCAGGGGCGTTCTTCTTCGTGGGGATGAACCACGATCGGAGGAGCGTGCAGCCGCGGGCCCGCGCTTCTTCGATGATCGCGGCGAGGAACGACGTCTCGACCGTCCGTCCGATGACGCGGCACGAGAGCAGGAAGGAATCGATCTCGCACACACTCCCCGTGAACCGAGCGATGGCCACGCCGACCAGCCCGTTGTCGCCGAAGCGGTCCTTCACCTTGATCGAGTAGACGCGGCAGTCAGCCGAATCGCTCATCTCCTGCACCTGCTGCTCGGTGTAGCGGCGCGTGGTGAGGTTGAACTGGTTGGTCTTGTTCGTCAGCTGCGCGACGCGGGCTAACGTCATCGGAGTCACGTGGGCGATCTCGACCTCCTGCTGGAGGGAGGCATAAAACTCCTCGATCGAGCCGGCCTGCTGCTGGAGCTCGCTGCGGACGCGGTTCTCGGCGTACTGGCGGCCGCGCTCCTTGTCCTCCGCGGTGAGGGTGAGACGCTCGAAGACAGGGGAATCGCGGAGGGCGCGGGCAAAGCCGGATGGATCGGCGGGGAGGTCGATGACCGTGACTTCGGGGACCTGCTCGCGCACCCACGTGCGTTCGACCGGGTTGTCGTCGATGAACGCGAGGGAATCGATCCCGATGTTGAGTTCACGGGCGATCTCGCGCAGGTTGGTCGCCTTGTCCTGCCAGTTGATGCGGAGTGCGGCAAAGTGGTCCGGGCGCAGGAGCATTCCCGGATGGCTCTTGATCGCCTCCATCGCGTCGTCGAGGTTGTTTTTGCTGGCGATGGCGAGGATGACGCCGCGCTGCGAGAGGTCGAGGATGGCGCGCTGGAGTTCCTGGAAGTAGGCGCCGGGGTGTTCCGCGGAGAGACGGATGCCGGTCATGCCGTCCTCGCCGATGACGCCTCCCCACAGAGTATTGTCAAGATCGCAGACCAGCGCCTTGCACACGCGGCCGGTGATGGGGTGCAGGTAGCGCGCCCAGGCGCGGGCGAGATGGATCAGTTCCCTCGGTGCGACGGGGAGGCGGGCGGTGAGCCACATGCGCTCATCCCCCCACTGCTCTCGCCCCCGACGGGCGATGAGATCGTTCACGTCGAGGACGTAGACATTCCGCTTGGCGCGGCAGGCGGCGCGGATGCGGTCATTGATACGCCGGATGGCGTCGGCCTGCCCCGATTCCTGCTGGACATCGAGGATCCCCTGCGCCGGATCGGGCAGTTCGAGAAGATGGACGATGAGGTGAGCCGTCGAGTTCTTGCGGAAGGAGTCGATCCAGGATTCGAAGGCGCTCGCGGTGCCGCTGACGATTGATTCTGCCTCCTCGGCGGTGAGGTCGGGGAAGCGCTTCCACAGGTCGGGAGCGACGTCCCGGGACTGGACCGCGAGAATCGCGGCATCCGGCTTGAACGCGTAGAGCGGACTCCGGGGATCGAGAATCTCCTGGACATACGTGTTGAACTCGCCCGGCTGGGCGATGAGGTCGATCCCGCCGCAGAAACACTGGGCGCGGAGGAGGGGGAGCGCCGGCTCCACCGTGAACGACCGCATGATGAAGAGTCGGCAGGTGGCGAGCGGGACGTGGCCTCGGAGTTGCTCGGCGCGGGTGCTCATGAACGACGCGGTGGCGGGAGTGGGGTCGGCACGCCACAGGGCTTCGATGGCGGCGCGGGCCTCGGCGTGCTTGCCCGCCGCGAGGAACGAATCAATCTCCGATCGTGTCTCAGCGGGAGACCTGGTCGGGCGTGTGTGGGCTTGTGGTGCGGTATTCATGGAGCGGATTCGGGAGTGTTCAGTCTTGCACGGGGCGCTCGACGAGTTCGATGAGTTGCCGGGTGGGAAGATAGAGCCACGCGATGCGCCGGCCGTCGAAGGCCACGGCGGGAACGGGCGCGCTGACGACCAGGCATCCCTTGGCACGCATGTCGGCGACGGAGCGTTCGATGTCCGGGGTTTCGTAACAGACGTGGTAGGCGCCGAGTTCCTTCTTCAGGTACAGATGGATCGGGGCGCTCTCAGAGGCCTCCGTCGGGATCGGGGCGATCAGTTCGATGACGGCGTCGGCGGGATCGCCCGTGCCGAGGAAGCAGACCCGGACGCGCTGGATGGGATCGTCGTACGGGCCGTGGAGCAGTTTGAGGCCAAGGATCGAGCGGTAGTGCGGGAGCGCGCGGTCGATGTCGGCGACGGCTACCCCCACGTGATGGGGCCGCAGGGGAACAGTCGGGGATGAAACTGGGCCAGTCATGTTTGGAGTACGTTCAGACGCCTTTGGGAAAAGACCCGATGATACGTGCTCTGGAATACGCCCGGAGTTGCCCGGAGTTCAAGAAGGCGTGAAGGACCCATGTATGTCGGAAGAAGTGAAACTGCATGTTCTCAGCCGTCGCCAGGTGGCCGAGGGTGCGTGCTACGCGGATTGGGATGAATCGGTCTGCGCGGCCCGGCCGACGCCCGAGAAGTCGGCGGCGCTGATGTCCAACCCGTTATTGCACGCGGAAGACGAGGCGATGCAGGTGATCGGGACGCGCGGGAATCGGGTGATTGGCCGGATTGACTTTGTGGCGGGGGAGTTGGTGGTGGACGGCCGGCCGGCGCCGATCCTCTGGGGGTCGGCGTTCTATGTGCCCGAGGCCGAGCGCCGGAGCATGATGGGCGCGATGCTCCTGATGAAGGCGTCGGGGGCGTTCCACACATTGGGCGCGAACGGGCCGTCGCAGATGGCGCTGCCCTTGTACGAAAAATTGAAGTGGTCGAAGGTGCCGCTGCAACGCTGGATCGGGGTCAGGCGCTCGCGGTCGATCGTCAGGCGTTTCATCGGCGAAGGCCTCGCCGGGAGAGCGGCCCGCGTGGCAGCGGATATCGCGTTGAGCGGCGTGTGGGCAGCGAACTCGGCGCGTCTCGCGGTGTCGGGATCCGGGCTGAGAGTCCGGCGGATGTCGGAGATGCCGATGGAGTTCGATGCCCTCCTCCGCGCCATGGCGGCACGCCCCGGCGTGCGCGGACACCGATCGGCAGAGTGGATGAACTGGCTCCTGAAAAGCCAGTTCGAAGCGCAGCGGCTGCATGAACGCGCGCTCTTCCTTGTCGAGTCGAAGGGCGGGAGCGCGGCCGGGTACTTCCTCCTGAAAACGAAGTTCTATCCCGTCGCCACTCACCGCGCGTTCCCCGACCTGGTGCTCGCGTCGCTCGCGGATTGGGGCGGCTTCGAGGGCGACCGATTCGAGACGAGCACGGCGGTGATGCTGGCGATGCGGGAGGCGTGGAGGATGGGAGCGGACGCGCTGGAGGTCTGCATCCCGCCGGGAACGAACTCGGCCACGATGCGGTCGCTCGGGTTCATGCCCGCGGGGGTGATGTCGTACATGTGGCGCGCGACCAGGCCGAGCGTGCTCGCGGACGACCGGTACAAGGCCCCCGAAGCGTGGAGCATGACCTACGCCGACGGCGAGAACGTGCCGGGCTGATTGGGTACAGTTCGCGCCATGCGTGTGATCACGAACGCCGACGATTTCGGGATGAGCGACGAGTTGGTCGAGGCGACCATCGAGTGCTTCGAGAACGGGTCGCTGACGAGCGCCACGATCATGCCGAGGATGCCGGGGACGGAGAAAGCGGCGGCCTACGCGCGCTCGCGCCCCGATCTTTCGTTCGGCGTTCACCTGACGTTCGTGTGCGACACCGTTGAGGCGCCCGTCTCCGATCCCCGGGGTCTACCGACGCTCGTCGGCGCCGACGGGAGATTTCTTGCGTCGAACCGGGTGCGAGTCATGGGGCTGAGGAACCAGATCCCGGTGGATGAGATCGCAACGGAGGTGGAAGCGCAGGTCCGCTCGCTGCAGGAACGAGGCGTGGCCATTTCCCACGTTGATTCGCACGGTCACCTCCACAAGTTCAGGCCGTTCCGGCGCGCGCTGGCGCGGGTGCTGCCGGGGCTGGGGGTGCGGCGTGTGCGTTCGGCGCAGGACATCTATCTGAAGAAGCCCTTGAAAAGTTTCAACTACTGGTACGGGAAGGTCTGGCGGAGGAAGATCCGGGCGGCGTTCGTGACAACGGATCATTTCTACATGCCGTCGAGCGCGTGGGACGTTGACTGGGGTCCGCGGCTGCTTGAAGTCATGCGCGGGTTACGCGGGTCAACGATTGAGGTCGGCGTGCACCCCGGCTACAGCGAGGCCTGGCGCGATAACGAACGAACCTCGCTGCTCGCCTTCACCGAGGCGGCGCGCCGTGACGGGCATTCGATTGAAGGGTGGAACGCCGTGTAGGGGCGTCGGCGGCTCTCCGGCGCTTTGTGCCGCCGATGCCGGCCCGAGGCCCCCACCGAGCATTTCGAAATCGGGGCGAGAGGATTCGAACCTCCGACCTTTTGACCCCCAGTCAAACGCGCTAACCAAGCTGCGCCACGCCCCGAGCGTGAGTTCCGAACCGAGTCCCAACAATACCCGAAAGGAGCGGATTGGGCAACTCGCGGAGGGTATGCTTCACTTTGCCGGGTGATTCGGGTACACTGTTTGTTCGGCCTGATCGGCGGGCCGACGCGGACCCTTCGAGTGTTCGGAGGCGCCGCGACCCAACGGTTTTCGTCCCCGCGGCAATGGTTTGGTGGCCACGCCGCACACGAAGCGACCTTTGCGGGATTGACAGGCTCGTCGCCTTCATCGCCCGGTGCGATGAAGCGGACGGGGGCGACACCAGCCCCTCGACGTGCCGCCGGTTGTCCGTCTCGCGGCCCCGCTGCATGAAAGCAGAACCACGCATGTCCTCATCACTCGTGAAAGACCTGATCGAAGCCGGGATCCACTTCGGCCAGCGCGCCAGCAACTGGAACCCGAAGATGCAGCCGTTTATCTACGGCAAGCGGAACAGCATCCACATCATCGACATCAAGGAGACGATCAAGGGGATTCTTCTCGCGAAGAAGTTCATCGCGCGGTGCGTCTCCGAAGGCAAGGACGTGTGCTTCGTCGGCACCAAGCGCCAGGCGCGCGACGTGCTCCAGCAGCGCGTGGGTGACGTGAAGATGCACTGGGTCACCGAGCGCTGGCTGGGCGGGACGCTCACCAACTACCGGACCATCCGCCTGCGTCTGAAGCGGATGGAGGAACTCGAAGCCATCGAGCAGAAGGACAACTTCCAGTCCTATTCCAAGAAGATGGAGAGCCAGCTGCGCCGCGAGATGAAGAAGATCAAGCGGAACCTCGAGGGTATCCGCCACATGGACAAGATGCCCGGCTGCATGGTGGTGATCGACACCGCTCGCGAGCACAACGCCCTTCTCGAAGCCCGCAAGCTCGGCATCCCCACGATCTGCCTGATCGACACCGACGGCGATCCCGACCTCGTCGATATCGCGATCCCCGGCAACGATGACTCGATGCGCTCGATCGACGTTGTCATCCGCGAGTTGTGCGCCGCGGTGGTCGAGGGCAAGCAGATGCGCGTCGAGAAGACGGGCGACCGCGAGAATGCCCCCGGAGCCACCGGCGCAACGCCCAGCGAGCCGAATGCCCGCCCGGGGGATGCCCCGGCACCCGGCGGCCAGCGCCGGAGCCGTCGGACGCAGTTCCGCGCCGATGACGCCGCGGGGACCGAAGTGGCCGCCGCCGGAGCCGAAGGACCGACGGCCTGAAGCCCGAGTCTGAACCGCGCTCTGAACAGAACCTGTCGTCGGCTGGGCGCTCGATCCCGACCGACTCGCACCCAATGACCGATCGGGACGCCGGGCGTCCCCTCTTTCAGCATCGAAGGACAACGACCCATGGCCGAGATTGACGCAAAGACCGTGATGACGCTCCGCAACCGGACGGGGCTGTCGATGATGGAATGCAAGAAAGCGCTCCAGGAGACGAATGGCGATGCCGACGCCGCCGAAGACTTCCTGAAGAAGAAACTGAAGGGGAAGATGGACGCCCGGACCGACCGCGCCGCGGGGGAGGGGCGCATCGCCATCAGCGTGAGCGGCGACGGTCGCGCCGCGTCGATCGTCGAACTCCGGGCCGAGACGGACTTCACCGCAAAGAACGAGAACTTCCTGGCGGTCGCGAAGAAGGTGGCCGAGTTGGCGGTGAACCAGAACGCCGGCGATGTCACGCCGACCCCCGAGATGACGAAGATCGTCGATGAACTCCGCATCACCACCGGGGAGAACATCTCGATCGCCCGCGTCCACAAGCTCGCCGGCGGCGGGTCCACCATGTTCGGCTCCTACGTCCACCACGACGGCAAGACCGGCGTGCTTCTGCAATGCGAAGGCTCCGTTTCGCAGGACCTTGCGAAGGACATCTGCATGCACATCACGGCCGCGGTTCCGCGTCCGCAGGGGGTCGATCGCAGCAGCGTTCCCGCCGCGGTGATCGACCGCGAGCGTCGCCTCGCCGTCGAGATGGCGATGGAGGCGGGCAAGCCCAAGGAGATCGCCGAGAAGATGGTCGAGGGGAAGATCAACAAGCTGTACTCCGACCTCGCGCTCGTCGAACAGGACTTCGTCCGCGACCCGACGAAGAAGATCAAGGATCTTCTTCCCTCCGGTTCGAGCATCACCGCGTTCCTGCGGTGGCAGGTGGGCGAGCAGGCGTAACGTCGGTGACGACCGGCCCCAGGCCGGCAAATCCGCGTCGGTGCGTTCGCCACACGATCCCGGCCGCGATGAGCGACCCGATCGCGTTGTAGATCAGGTCGATCGAGTTGTTGACGTAGCCGCCGACACCGGTTTCCTTGAGGAATCGTGTGGCGGCGAACTCAATGATCTCATTAATCGAGCCGAGTCCCATCCCGGCGCAGGCGAGGACCACGAAGAACGCGAGCGTCGGCCGCTCGTCGGGGATGAGCCACCGGCGGAGTGCCTGCCAGCATGCAAGCGTGGTGATGAAGAATCCCCAGGCGTGGACGATGTTGTCGTACTTCAGGATGTTGGGCGGAATGATCCACAGGCCGTACAGCACCGCGCGTCCGCCCGGTCCCTGGGCGACTTCCGCCATCTCACGAGGCACCGGGACGATTCCTCCGCAGAGGTGCATGATCCCCCACAGGGACAACCCCCACAGAACGCCGGCCGAAAACCTCGCGCGCCGATCGGCCCACATGATGAGCGCAATCAGAATCGTCATCTGCGCCATGTAGCCCAGGAACTCCCAGTTCCGCGTGGCAAACGACACACCGATCCCCGCCACCATGTAGAGGATCGTGACGATGCAGAGAAGCGGCTGGCGACTGAGAAGTGATGCCATGAAGAGGCTCCCTCTCGCTATCGACTGGGTTCGTTCTTCAGATGCTTCTCAAAGAACCCGGCGATCCGGCCGTAGAGGCTCCTGGTCACGACCGGGTCGGGGACCATGTGCGTGAAGCCGGGTAGCGCCAGGAACTCGAACTCCCTGCCCGCGCGGAAGAGGGCGTCGCACATCTTGAGCGAATGCATGAAGTACACGTTGTCATCGGCCGTGCCGTGGATGATGAGCAGCGGAACCCGCAGGTCCTTGCAATAGGTCAGGACGCTGCTGGCGTCGTAGCCCGACGCGTTCCGGTCGGGCAGGCCCATGAAGCGCTCCGTGTAATGCGTGTCATAATCGCGCCAATCGGCGACGGGCGCGCCGGCCACGCCGCACGCAAAGACATCCGGGCGGCGCATCGCCGCCATCGCGGAAAAATACCCCCCGAACGACCACCCGTACACGCCGACGCGCGACATATCCATCTCCGGGTGCAGCGCGGCAAGGGCCTTCAGACCGTCGATCTGGTCTTCGAGCGCGGCGTCGATCAGGTTGCCCTTGATGACGCGCTCCCATTCGCCGCCACGGTTCGGCGTGCCGCGTCCGTCGACGCGGGCGACGATGAAGCCGTGGTCGGCAAGCCATTGATCCATCAGCATCCCCTGGGTCGCGGCGATGACCTGCTGGTGCCCCGGACCGGCATAAACGCTGAGAATGACCGGGTATCTCGCCCCCAACCGACGCTCTCTCGGGTAAATGAGAGCGGTGGAGTAGTCACGCTGTCCCGAAGCCCCGCGCACTCGCGCATACTCGACATTGACCTGGAATCCAGGGTTTTCCGCGATGGATCGGATCGCCCCGGCCGGGCGGCCGCCGGCGTTCAACACCGTCCATTCGCGCTCGCCCGACGGCAGTGCACTTGTCATGACCGAGGAGGAGCCGTCCTTCGCAAAGACGCCGCCATGGACTCCCGGCGCGCCCGTGAGCCGATGCGGAGGGTCGTCGGTGTCGATCGCGACCCGCCACACGTGGCACTCCGTAGGATCGGCGCTCGCGGTGACATAGGCGAATGTGCCCTTGGGATCGACCGCTTCGATGCTCCGCAACCCGAATCCCTTTTTCGTGAGCAGCCGCACCGCCGCTCCGGCGCGATCTCGCAACTCCAGCCGAGGCTCGCCCGTGGACTCACTGATCCAGAGGAACGCGCTGCCGTCGGGGAGCCACATCGGCGCGGCGTGAAGATTGATCCATGAACGATCGTGCTCCGTGAGCATGACGCGCGTTCCGCCGGTGGTCGGCTCGACTTCGAGGAGAACCTGCTCCGTCTGCTCGCGGTTCTGCACAAGGATGGTCAGCGCGCCCTTCGCCGGCCAATCCACGCGCGCCAGATATGGATACTTCGTCGCGTCCCACTGCACCCACGTCGGATCACTGGAGCCGTTGCGCGTGTTCGAGATGCCGAGTCGAACCGCGGCGTTCGCCTTCCCGGCGCGCGGGTAGGGCCACGATTGAGGCTCCTTTTCCGGGTTCAGTGGGTCCGCGATATTGAAGACTTCCATCCCCGTGGTGTCCGTCCGCTGAAATGCGACGAACATCCCGTCAGGGGACCACCAGTAGCCTTCGCGGCGGTCCATCTCTTCCTGCGCCACGAACTCCGCGAGTCCGTTCTCGACCGCGCCTCCCGCCCCGCTGGTGATCTTCGTCTCGATCCCGGATTCAACATCCGTGACGTAGACCTCTCCCCCTCGGACGCAAGCGATGGCCGTGCCGTCGGGTGAGAATCGCGGGTCGATCGGATAGCCCGCGTCCGACTTCAGTTCCCGCTGCGCGCCGGATTTTCGATCAACAAGGAAGAGCCGCCCGGAGAGCGGCACGAGGATCGTGCTGCCGTCCTTTGAAAGGCTGTAGGAGGCGATGCCCCGGGACGCCATGCGCATGCGTTCCCGGCGCGCGAGTTCCTCGGCGGTGAGATGCTCCTCGCCCCCAGCCAGGACCTTCTCAGCGGTCAGGAGGACACGCTCGGTCCCCGACGCGATGTCGAACTCGAACAGGTCCTGCACGAATGAACGCGGTTGAGCGCGCAGGAAAAGAACCGATTCACCGCCGGGGACGCACGTGATCGCGGTCGGGGTGCCGAGTCGGAAGCGAAACGTGGAGGCGTATTGCTCGAGAAAGTTGGGATCGGCGCGCGACGGAGAAGCGACGGCACCGTCGGCGACGGTGGCCGGGTGCGTCTCGGCCGAATAGGGCAGTTTCCCACCCCGATGCCCGCAGCCCAAGACGATCACAATCAATCCGCACGCACAAACGGCCTTCAATCGATGCCTCATGGGCCAGCCTCCTTGTTCATGCACGATACTCGGATTCGTTCCAGATTGACGGTTTTCGGGAATCCGTGGTTTCCGGCTGGCCCGCGTGCCGTTTCGATTTACATTTGGAGTGCCCTCGAGGACAGGCCGATAAGTACGGCGACGGTTCGAGTTGGAAAAAGGAACACCACGATGCGCCTCCCTGTTGCACTTGTGATTCTTGCGTCAACGTCCGCCGCGATCGCCGGGCCGGACTGGACCGAGATCCCGGACGCTCGGAAGATCCCGCCGGCGCAGGTCATCCCCTTCTCGCCGGTGAACTCAATCATGGGTGAGCTGATCGGGCTGGACGCGGCGGGCGGCGCCGACACCGCCGACCTGTATGTCGTCACGCTCGGTCCCGGTGGCGGAACGGTGAAGACGGGCAGCGGTTCACCCCTGCGCGAAGCAAATTTTGACACCATCCTCGCGGTGTTCAACATGGATGGGACCGGGGTCGTGGCGAACGATGATGTCGGCCCGGGTGACACGTCATCACAGGTCACGATCTCGACCTCCGGCACCTTCCTGGTGGCGGTAGCGGCCAAGGGCGTGCAGCCCGCGTCCGCCGGGGGGATCATGTTCAATATTTATTCGCCGGGGAATCAGTTCGCGCAGGTGCCGCCGAACAACCCCGCGGGGAACATGCCCGTCGCGAACTGGTCCGGCACGCCGATCGACCCCGAGCCGCGGAACTACCTGGCGCATGTGACCCACGGCTCGCCGGCCGTGCCCGCGGTGTCGGAAGTTGCCCTGGTGGTTCTTGGAGCGGGGTTCGCCGTCGGAGCGTTCATGATGCTGAGGCGGGGCCTGCCCGTCGGCTGACCGGGCGCTGGCACGCCCCGATCGAACCGTCATTCGGATCGTGCCACCCCACGTACAACCGCTGGTTTGCTTCGGGTATTCTTTGCACCGCGATACCAATCCGGTTGCTTTGCAAGGAGTATCCGATGTCCAGCAACGGCGCGGCTCACCACCACAAGTTCCTGATCGTCGGCGGAGGATCGGCGGGAATCTCTGTCGCGTCGAGGCTCTGCCGAGCGGGACAGGCCGGATCGGTCGCGATTATCGAGCCGTCCGACAAGCACTACTACCAGCCTCTTTGGACGCTTGTTGGCGCGGGGGTCCTGCCGCGAGAAGCGACCGAACGACTCGAATCCGACTACATCCCCGTCGGCGCCGAGTGGATCCGCGATGCGGTGCAGGAGTTTGACCCCGACAAGAACGCCGTGGTCACGCGCTCGGGCCAGCGGCTGACGTACGACTTCCTGGTCGTCGCCGCGGGGATGCAGATTGATTGGGACAAAGTGAAGGGGCTGCGCGAGAACATCGGCCGGGGCGGCGTCTGCTCGAACTACGGGTACGACACCGTCAACACCACCTGGCAGGCGATTCGGAACTTCTCCGGGGGTGATGCGGTGTTCACCCATCCCGCCACACCCATCAAGTGCGGCGGCGCGCCGCAGAAGATCATGTACCTCGCGGAGGAGGCGTTCGTCGCGCAGGGAGTCCGAGGTCGCACGAAGATCCACTTCTACATGGGCGAGCCGGTGATTTTCAAGGTGGAAAAGTACGCGAAGGTGCTCCTCGAAGTGATCGAGCGCAAGAAGATCGAGCCTCCCCACTACCGGCACAATCTGAAGGAAATCCGGATCGACGCAAAGGAAGCGATCTTCGATGACCTGGCGAGCAACAAGGAAGTCACGCAGCACTTCGACATGATCCACGTCACACCGCCGCAGAGCGCGCCGGACTTCATCAGGAAGAGTCCGCTCGCCAACTCGGCCGGCTTTGTCGACGTGGACAAGCAGACCACCCGGCACACGAAGTTTGCGAACATCTACTCGCTCGGCGATTGTTCGTCGCTGCCGACCTCAAAGACCGGGGCCGCGATACGGAAACAGGCGCCCGTCACCGTCTCAAACATCCTGGCGGCGGCAAAGGGCACATCGAGCGCCAGCCAGTACGACGGGTACACCTCGTGCCCGCTGGTCACGGGATATCGCTCCCTGGTGCTCGCGGAGTTTGATTACGACTTGAAGCCGCGTGAATCATTCCCGTTTGACCAGAGCAAGGAGCGGTACAGCATGTACCTCCTCAAGCGGCATGTGCTGCCCCTGATGTACTGGCACGGGATGCTGCGGGGCAGGGCTTAGGGCATCGCGCCCGAGCGTGCCGGCGTCGGCGTCTCGGCGGCCCGGGTGCCCGGGATCACGCCGGGCATCCAGACCTCGCGCAGGTCCTGTTCATCGCAGACCCGCCTCAGAAGCAGGTAGATCAGCGTGCCCGCGGTCGCGTGCCAACTGACAAGGATGCCCGAGAGCACGAGCGCCACGCACAACTGCCAGAATGCAACGATGGCGCCGGCCGCTCCGGCCTGGTGCCCCGGCTCGAACAGGGCACGCGATTTTTCGCCCGAGAGGAACGATCCCGCCATGGATGACGTCAGGTCCGCCGCCCCGTTGAGCACCCATGCGGCAAGACCGATCGCGATGAGTCCTTGCGCGATGGCGAGGAAGAGATAGATCAGCGCACGCCCCGGTCGCCCGAGCAGATAGGCGTACACCCGCTGGATCGCGTCAACCGCATCGGTGCCCTCCACCGCGACGGCCGGCGCAAGCATCGGCTGGCCGAGCATGAAACCGATCAGCAGTGCGTATGTGAACAACCCGACGAGCAGGAACAGGCCGTAGGCCAACGCCCCCAGAACGTTGAGATACGGCAACCCCAGGAAAAGCCAGCCCGCGACCTTCAGGGCGCCGATCCCGACACCGATCAGGACCACGGGGATAATGAGTGCCCCGAGGAAAGACGCCCACCTCCGGAGCGCGAACGCGAGCGAATCGCGCACCCCGAGATTCGTCCCGACCGCCAGATCGACGGCAACCGATCGGGCGATTGCCCCCGATCCGATCGCGAAGATTGGCGCCAGGAGGAGCACCGCGAGTCCCGCGGTCAGCGGACGGTACTCGAGCAGGCCCAGGACATGCCCGAAGGTCGCGTCTCCCAGGAAACGGAGCGCCTCCGCCGGGTGCAGGGATACCAGCTGTTCCGACGCATCGAGCCATCCGTCGCGGAGCCTCCAGACAAGGGGCGAGCCGATCGCCTCGACACCGCCGAACGCGAGCAACCAGTCGAGCAGCCGACCGATCCCCCAGAGTGCAAGCATGACCAGTATGCCGATCAGCACCCTCGGCGGTTGAAGCGCCAAGACCGGAGTGCGCAGAAGCGTCGGCCAGACCAGCCCGGCGCTGAGTTCGTCGAGCGTGACGGGGCCGTTACGCCAGGTGCGAGGAGGGGGCTGATTCGGATTGACCGGAGTGGGCGTGGTCACGGTACGGATGCTAATCGAAGCGGAAGTATTGCTCACGTCCGGGGGGCGCGCATCACCGGGATTTTCGTGCTCGCAGCACCGCCTCGAACAACTCTTCCGCCTCGGCCATGCGTCCGGCGCCGATGGTCCGGCAGGCTTGCCAGCCCTCGCCCGGGCCGACGAGTTGATACCCGTCCTTGGTGAGTTGCTCGACGTTCCGCCGGGTCGTCGGCTGGCGCCACATCGTGTCGTTCATCGACGGGGCGAGCAGCACGGGGGTCTTTGCTCGATCAACGGCGGAGAGCACGAGCGAGACCACATCGTCGGCCATGCCGAGCGCAAGCCTTGCCAGACAATCCATGGTGCATGGCGCGACGACAACCACGTCCGCTGCCTTGGCGAGCGCGATGTGCTGCGGGTCCTGCGATTCGACATGCTCCCAGGCGCTGGTGTAGACCGGTCGGCCGGAGAGCGCCTGGAACGTGATCGGCCCGACAAACCTCGTCGCGGCCTCGGTCATCAGGACGGTTACCTCGGCTCCCGCCTGCGCGAGGCGGCTGACCAGGGTGCAGGTCTTGTAGGCGGCGATGCCGCCGGTCACGCCGACGATCACCCGGACGCCTGGGAGTCGTTCATTCATCGCGGTTGAAGCGGCGCGACGTGGTCCGCCGCGGCGTGGGCGGCGCGCCCGTCGGGTCCAGTTCGAGCGTGATCTTGTCCTGCATGATCTCGTCCACGACGATCTCGAGGTCCGAACGTCCCTCGCGTTCGACGAGCGGCCTGGCCCCGTCCATCAGTTGGACCAGCCGGCGTTGGATCAGCGCGCACAGGTGGAATCGGCCACCGACTTTTTCCACGATTTCTTCGCTCTTGAGGGCTTCGATCATGCCTGCTTGAACTCCGCTATGATGCAAGGGCGGGTCGGGACCGGACGCCAAGCCGGGACGATCCGACCGCCGCGAGCGAATCGACAAGTGTATCCCCCGCCCCGCGATGCCGCAAACCGGCCCCGGGTTCGGGTGGGGCGGCGTATTTCGCCCCGCCGCTCATGCGGAAGAGGACCGATCCAGATGGATTTCAACTTCGGAGACCGCGTGGTCCACGTCCTGAAGCCCGAATGGGGCACCGGCGTCGTGTCCAGCGCTCAGAACGTGACCGAAAACGGAACCCCCTGCCAGCGGCTGACCATCCGGTTCGACCGTGCGGGGCTGAAGACGCTCTCGACGTCGGTGGCTGAACTCCGGCCCGCCGACGAGCACCCGTCGGTCGAGGCGGCGGGCGCGGCGGCCAACGCCGGGCAGGAAGGCGTGACCTGGCTCGAACAACTCGAAGCCGGCGACCTGACCGAACGCATGCAGCGGCTCCCCGAATCGACGCGCGACCCCTTCACGTCGCTCGCGGCCAGGCTGAAGGCCACGCTCTCGCTCTGGCGCTTCTCGACACAGGGGGCCTCGTTGCTCGATTGGGCCGCGATGCAGACGGGGATGAAGGACCCGCTCGCCCGCTTCAACCGGCACGAACTGGAGCAGTATTTCAAGCGATTTGCCACCGAACGCGAGGCGCAGTTGAAGCGATTGCTTCTTGATGCGAGGAAGCATCCCTCACCCGAAATTGAAAGGGTGAAGGCGGAAGCCCCGCCGGCGGCAAAGGACGCGATGCGGCGGATGCACCTCTGACGTCAGCCCGGGTCCGCCGAAGGCCCCCCACCGTCGTCCGCCCGGGCCGGTGGAGGCGCGGCCGGGTCGATCGAACGGAGGTAGTCCCACGAAAAGATGCCGGTGTCGTGACCATCTGAGAACCGGAGGCGGATCGCGTAGTTTCCGACGAGTTCGGCGGTTTCGGCGATCAGTGGACCGTGAAGAGGGGATGCCGGAAGGACGGTCAGCGGATTCCTGGCTATTTGCGATCGGAGCTCACGCGCCTCGGCGGACGGAGAGAGCCGCCGGAGGAGTGGGATGGTGTAATAGGAGGTGGACCCGTCGGCCCACTCGACGGTCAATCCGCGGTCTTTTTTGAGGTCGAGACGCTTTGGGGGGTCCATGGAGATTCGACTTTCGGAAGTGCGTGCAACCGGCCGATCGGTATAGGGTAGGTTCCCGCACGAGCAACGTTCAGGACGAGGCCGGGGGATAACAGGAGGCGACCGGTGCAACTTCGCGGAATTTTGAGATTTGGAACGGCCCTGCTGGTGGGGCTGGTCGCGGCTGGCAGCCGGGGACAGTCGGAACCCTCTGTGCCCGCCACGCCGACACCGCCGGCCGCCCCGGCATCGGTTGCGAAGCGAGTGATTACACCGATCCAGAAGCACGTGTTTGCCGGCAACGGACCGGTCCCCATGATCCTGGTGCCCGACATCGGGTTCGACTGGACGGTGTGGAAGACCTTCATGGAGCGCAACGGCGATCGCTATTCCATGTGGGCGATCACCATCCCGGGAATGGACAAGACCGAGGCGCCTCAGTTGCTCCCGGGGGAGGACTGGGAAGCGATGCGCCTGACGATCAACACCGTCTCGGCGATCGCGCAGTTCATCGAAGAGAACAAGATCGATCGCCCGGTGATCGTCGGACACGGTTACGGCGGGCACATGGCGATGCGCCTCGCGCTCGATCATCCCGACCTCACCCGGGGCATCGTTTCGATCAACGGCCTCCCGGTGCAGATGCTCGCCGATCCGAACCAGGAGGACAGCCTGGCCGAGCGTCGGCTGATCCTCCGCGAATCGCTGGCGCCGAAGATGAAGATGCTGACCGACCAGGAGTGGCACGATCGCCACTACGCGACGGGGTTCTCGCTCGTGACCGACGGGCACCGGGCCAACGAACTGGCCGCGATGCTGGCCTCGCAGGACCGCGGCGTCTACTCGTTCTTCCTGTTCGAGACGATCCTTTCCGACATCCGGCCCAGGCTCCAGGAACTGCGGGTGCCCATGCTCTGCATCGCCCCGATCACCCCGGAACCGCCGCCGCCGCCACAGATCGTCCACCTGACCTGGCAGAAGGCGCTCGGCGCTCCTCCCGGCGCGTGGCTGGTGTACTACCCGAACTGTCGCCACTTCGTGATGGACGACAACCCTCAGCAGTTGGACGTGGACATCTCGCTCTTTGTCGCGGGGAAGGACGTGCCGGGCGGGCAGAAGTCGCCGACGCCGATCGGCGCGGGGCGGATCGATCCGTGAGGCGCAGGGTCGCCACGCTCACATCGGCTTCTTGCTGATTGTCGCCTCGCGGACATTCAGCACTTTCTCAGAAGATCGGAACGCCGGGATTCGTCCCCACACCGACATCGGCACCGATGTTATTTATCACAAAGTCGATCATCTCCCATTGGCCGTCGTCCGGCCGCTGGATGAGAAGAAAGTTGACGGGAATGCATATGCCTGTCTCGCCGCGGTAGACCAGATGGATCCGGGCCGCGTGGAGTTGACCGCTCCGCTCAATGAGGTTCCCGAACAAGAGGCGCACGCGATCGTGCGTGGTGCCTCCCGAAAAGATTCTCGACTGCTCGATCGCTTCTCCGCTTCGCAAGAGCACCCGCTCCGGCCAAAGAAACGGAATGGCCGCGCCTCCGATGCCCCCGAACCAGAACATGGGGCCCAAGCCGTCGCGGCGCGTGGCAGGTCCCACGGCGTCCCCCCAATGGCTGAACCGGACAGTTTTTACCTCAATCGCCTGTGGGTCGATAGCAACCGCGCTTGGGCGCATTTCGCTCCCTCCGCGGGTCCAAAATGCCTCGAAGTACCGCCGGAAGTATTCGTCCGGGCGGATCGCGCCCGGCATGGCGTCCCCAACAATGATCTGAAAGCGCGTCGCGTATGTATCTCGGCTGTACGGCCCCCACGTGGGAAACTCCGGGGGCATGACCTTGCCTTGAGTCTCATAGGCCCAACGCTCGTAGGCGCTCGCGTCGCCGGCCGCACACACCTTCAGGAAAGCAAGTGACAGCCGCACGGCACCGGGCCAATCGACCGGGTCCGAAGTCTCTGACCGCCGCGACGCTTCGGCAGCGATCAGACGATCAGCGGCGCGGTCGAACTCCGCCGCGTCCGCCAGCGGCGAATAGGCGAACTTCCCGGCGACGACCTGTGCGTTCGCCGCCTGCCGATAGGCGCTTGCTGCGGTGCGCCTGCCGATCAGGCGTGTACCGACGAAGGGCCAAACCAATAAGAAGGCCACAACAGACAGCCCCGTCACCACAAGGAGCCGACTGAGGCTTGGCCGCTTCAATGCCAACGGCATCGCTCCTTCCTTGGAGCGAGCACTTCAGGCACCCGCCCGCCCACGATGAAACGACAACGCCAAGCCGTCCTTCAGCACCAGAGTTCAAGATACCACGGGCAGTCGTCACACACCTTGCACAATCCTCCGGCCGTGCAGCATGTGTACTCCGCCTCACTGTCGTCGATCGGGTGCTGAATGCTCGTGCCCCCGCACCCCGGAGGACACGGTCGGAGATGGACGGCCGCCGACGCTGATGCGGCGACGGCTCCCGCGATCCAGAGGTTACAAAAGATTGAGAGTTGTCGATGTTTCATGCAATCCTCCTTTTTCTCATGGACTTGTCGCTGGACAACAGGCATCACCATAGCATAGCATGATTTTGTGAGCCAATGCTTTTTTCTATG
>JAEUIV010000192.1 GCA_016795005.1 Phycisphaerae bacterium | reverse complement strand
CGGCTTCCAGAGCCTCGCGTTCGGGGTGACGGCGCGGGCCAACTGCGGGAACTACGTGTACGCGCACGAACTGGGGCACAACATGGGGTGCGCGCACGATCGGAACAACGCGGGAGGGGCCTCGCACCCGTTCGCCTACGGGTACCGCACCCCCGGCAACTCGTACCGGACGGTGATGGCGTATTCGCCGGGGGTGTGGAGTCCGTATTTCTCGAATCCGAACGTGATCTTCCAGGGCTTTGCGATGGGCGTGCCGGTGGACCAGCCCAACCCGTGTTTCAACGCGCATGCGATCAATCTGAACGCCCCGACCATCGCGGCGTGGCGGACGCTGTACACGCAGGTTCCCGGCACGTTCGCGCTCACGACGCCCGCCGAGGGGGAGACGACCTCTGACCGCACGCCGGACTTCGCGTGGGGCGAGGCGACGCAGACGGACTACTACAAGCTCGAGGTGGACAACAACGCCGGGTTCACGTCGCCCGAGATGACGATCGCGCCGTTGACGACGACGTCGTACTCGCCCTCGGGTTCGCCGCCTCTGGCGCTGCAACCGAACACGACGTATTTCTGGCGTGTGACGGCGATCAATCCGCTGGGGAACCGGGTGTCCACGCCGGTGTCGCGGTCCTTCACGACGGCGTCGAACGCGCCGTCAGGGTTCAATCTCTCGACTCCCGCGGCGGGGGCGACCTCGGTCGCGCGCAATCCCACGTTCTTCTGGAGCGGCTCAACGGATACGGACGGCTACACGTTGACGGTCGATGATGACCCGTCGTTCACCAGCCCGGCGATCAGCGTCGGCGGGCTGTACAGCACGTCATACTCGTGGCTCGGGCCGGCGCTTCTCCCGAATACGACGTATCACTGGAAGGTGACCTCGACGAACGCGATCGGGACGACGGCGTCCACCCCCGCGACACGCAGTTTCACGACGGCGGGCGCCTTCCCCGGCGCGTTCGCCTTGGCGACGCCGGCGGACGGCGTGAACGTGTCAACGCTGACACCGACCCTGGTCTGGGGTTCGTCGCAGTTCGCGGATTCGTACCGCGTGATCGTGGACGACGAACTTGGGCTGATCACCCCCGAGGTCGATCAGTCGGGCGTCCTGGGCACATCGTTCCAGATTCCTTTCGGGGCGTTGACCAACGGCATCCGTTACTACTGGCAGATCAAGGCGGTCAACGCCGCCGGCTCGACGAACTCGACTCCCGCGATCGCGTCGTTCGGCGTGATCGTGCCGAACTGCCAGGGCGACGCGAACAGCGATCAGCAGGTCAACTTCGTGGATATCTCGACGGTGCTGGCGAACTGGGGTTCGGCGGGTCCGCAGGGAGACGCCAACCATGACAACGCGGTGAACTTCGTGGATATCTCGACGGTGCTGGCGAACTGGGGTTCGGGGTGCTGAAACACCCCCAGCCGTCGGTTCGGTCCCGTTGAAGGGTTCAGTTGAAGAAGGAGCAGCGGATGAAGACTCGGATCACGGCGGTGCTGTCGGCATGCGTGGCGGCATTCGCCTGCGGATCGGCGCTGGGGGGGGCGCGTGTGTTTGAAGATGCCGCGGCCGGGATGGTGGACACGACGGCCGGGCGCGATGCGGTGACGCGCGCTCGATTGGTCACGATCGACCGCGGCGCCTTTTTCGGCGGGGCGGCGGAGCGCGGGGCGTCGGTGCTCGACGTCGTCGAGATGGATCTCTTCGCGGACACGGTGATCGAGGTGACTCGGCGTGAGCGTGATCTCGGCCTGGGCGCGACGCCCATGTGGTACGGCGAGATCGCGGGGGAGCCGGAGGGGTATGCGCTCCTCGTGATGAACGGCGATGCGTTCTGGGGCAAGGTGTTCTCGCCCCGCCTTGGGATGTTTGAGATTGCCTACGTCGCGCCGGGGCTGGCGTCGATCCGGCAGATCGATACGGCGGCGCTGCCGTCGTGCGGCGTGGACCATCGTCATGAGGACGTGAACGTGCCGGGGCACGATGCGGCGGCGGGAGAGGCCGAGGGCGCGGGAGCGGAGCGTGGCTCGGAGTCTGGAGGTTTCATCTTCGCGGACGTGGGGTTGATGTACACGTCGTCCGCGCGGGCGGCGCTCGGTTCGACGGCCGCGATGGAGGCGTTCCTCGACGGTGCGATCGCGGACGCGAACGTGGCCTACGGGAACAGCCAGATCAACCTCCGGATCCGCTCGGCATTCAAGGCGGAAACGTCGTATGCGCAGAACGCCACCGACATGGGGGTTGACCTGTCGGCGCTGCAGAATCCGAACGACGGGCTGATGGACGAGGCGCACACGCTGCGGAATCAGTACGGCGCGGACCTGGTCACGCTGATCGTTAATGCGTCGAACAGCGCCTGCGGCATCGGGTACCTGATGTCGAGCGTCGGCCCGAGTTTCCAGAGCCTGGCATTCAACGTGGTGGCGCGGACGTGCGTGAGCGGGCTGACGTTTCCGCATGAACTCGGGCACAACATGGGTTGCGCGCACGATCGGGACAACGCGGGAGGCGCGTCGTACGCATTCGCCTACGGGTACCGCACCCCCGGCAACTCGTACCGAACCGTGATGGCCTATGCACCCGGGACGCGCGTGCCGTACTTCTCGAATCCCGACGTGACCTTCCAGGGATTTGCGATGGGGGTGCCGATCGCTCAGCCCAACCCGTGCCACAACGCGCAGGCGATCAACCTGAACGCGAGCACCATCGCCGCGTGGCGGACCCTGTTCACGGTTCCGCCCGGCGCGTTCGGCCTGCAAACGCCCGAGGACGCGGCGACGACGGCGAACCGCACGCCGACGTTCACGTGGGACGAGGCGTCCGATACGGACTACTACCGACTCGAAGTCGATAACGACCCCGCGTTCGGTTCACCCGAGATCCTGGAACAGCCGTTGACGACGACCTCGTTCGGCCAGACGAATGCGCCGCCGATGGCGCTCCAGCCTGGGGTGACGTATTACTGGCGTGTCACGGCGGTAAACCCGCTCGGCTCGCAGTCGTCGAACCCCGTGGTGCGTTCGTTCACGACGCCCTCGGCTGCTCCGTCGGGCTTTGCGCTCGTCAGCCCCGCGAACGGCGCGGTGCAGGTCTCGCGGAACCCGTCGTTCCAGTGGGGTCATTCCGTCGACTCAGACGGTTACACGCTGACGGTGGACAACGACCCCGCGTTCGGCAGCCCGGAGATCGGCGCGAGCGGGATTCTCGGCGGTTCGTTCACGTGGTTCGGCACGCCGCTGAATCCCCTGAGCACGTATCACTGGAAAGTGACCTCCATCAACGCGATCGGCGCGACGGCGTCGATGCCGGCATCGGGGATGTTCGAAACGATCGGCGTGGTGCCCAGCGGGTTTGCGCTCGGAGTGCCGGCGGACGGCGTGAACATCAACACGCTGACTCCGACGCTGACGTGGACATCGGCCGGCTTTGCTGATTCGTACCGGGTGATCGTTGACGACGACCTCGGCCTGGGCAGCCCGGTCGTGGATCAACCGGGGCTGCTGACCACCTCGTACCAGGTGCCCGCCGGCCGGCTGGTCAACGGCGTGCGCTATTACTGGCAGGTGCAGGCGGTGAACGTGACGGGTTCGACCGTGTCCTCGCCGGCCGTTGCGTCGTTCGGCGTGATCGTGCCGAACTGCCAGGGAGATGCCAACGGCGATTCGCAAGTTAACTTTGTTGATATCTCCACGGTGCTCGCGAACTGGGGTCTCTCCGGGCCGCAGGGCGATGCGAACCACGACGGCTCGGTGAACTTCGTGGACATCTCGACCATCCTGGCGAGCTGGGGGGGTGGGTGCTGAACGAGGCGGGAAGGTGGTAAGTTTGCATTGACTTTCGCGTTTCCTGATGTATGCTGCACATGCACGGGTTCCCAGGGGGTCAATCAATGGTCGCCGGTCGCGTGATTCAGGTGCTTGGCGTGCTGGCGCTCGCCGCACGGGCTTTCGCCGCGCACCCAATCCCCGAATCTGAGCGTTGGGCAACGATCACGCATGCGGGGAATGAGCCGTACACCTGGGACCCTCCCGGCGTCGTGACGTTCCGCTCTGCGGGGAGCGTTGATCACGAATACCAGATCAGCCGCACGGAAGTCACGGGCACGGAGTGGTTCGAGTTCGTTCAGGCGTACACCCCTTACGCGCAGCAGACCGATGTGACGGACGCAGAGTTCCTGAGCACCTCCGTCGGCCTCTACACCGAGGGGGGCTATTTCCTCGTACCGGGACGGGAGAACAAGGCCGTTGAAATCGGCTGGCGCTTCGCCGCCCGGTACGTCAACTGGCTCCACAACGACAAGCGCCCGGAGGAGGCCGCGTTCCAGAGCGGCGTCTACGACACGAGCACCTTCGGGATTTTTTCTAGCCCAACCAACGCAGGGTTCACAGACCAGATAGCGCACGAACCCGACGCTCGGTACTGGATCCCGACAGCGGACGAGTGGGTCAAGGCCGCCCATTTTGACCCGAACCGCTTTGGCCCGGACATGCCGGGCTATTGGCTGTACTCCAACTCGTCGGATGCGGCACAATATCCGCCCGGGCTTCCCGAGACTGGCGGCCAGACAAGCACCGGAGGACGATTCGCCTTTCCACTGCCGGACGTTGCGGCGTATCGCGATGTGCAATCACCCTGGGGACTGTGGGATACATCGGGCGGCTACTCGGAATGGAGCGAGACTGCCGACGTGAATCAGTTCGACCCGACTCTTTCTCAGGGGCGCGTGATCAAGGGCTCAAGTTGGCGCATTCCCTACTTTACCTCCGATGGAATTCCGCAAGATCGCGTTGACGCATCTCAGTCGGTTGATAGCCCCACAACGCTTCATGCACTTCGTCTTGCACGCGCGGTACCCGGCGCTGGGAGCGTCTGGGTTGTCGTCTGCGCTGTTCCTTTTCTGATTCGAAGAAGGAGACAGTCTCATGACGCAACTCACACGAATCTTGTTGATCGCGTTTGCGGCTAGTTCGGTGCTCATCAGCACCGAATGTCAGGCGCGGCCGAAAATTACTCAGTCTCCTGCCCCAACAGACACTCAGCACACCCCACCGGACGATCAATACTGAACACTTGATCCCGTTTCTGGCCACCCGAACCACTGGGTGATTACGCTGCGGCCGCACCCGTTTCCATTTCCTTGCTACAATTTGTGCCCTACCACCTACTACATCGAGCGCGATCCAGATTCGCCGGATGCGCCGAACGAAGTCGTGATCATCGACTCGCTCACAATTACACGTCCCGGCAATGACGACCGCTCGGTTGAAGTCATCCTTGGTACAAACTCATCGTCAGGGCGGCTTCGTGGAGTCGATGTAATTGCGGCGGACCCTTGGGGCACAAGCGGCAGGCATGGATATGTCAGCGTGATCGGATACCTCGACGGAACCGCCGGCGTGAGCGCGCTCGGGGCTGTCTCGGGAGTAAACCTGCTGAACATCACAACTCAATCTGGCGATGTGGGCGGCCCCGTGACCTGCACCATGCATCCGAGTGCGGAGCCGGAGGAAGACGTAGATACCCATCCGAGCAGCATTAGACTTCGCTCTGTGACTGGCGGCAATCTGACAGGCAATGTCACGATGGAGTCATCTCCAGGGGAGACGCCCGTGCTGGGCGACATCGCGCAGGTTGATTTCAGCGGCGGGTTCATCGGTCGAGCAAGCGCCAACGACCCGATCGTGCCGGTGGAGATTCGTGCGGACCGCTCCATCTGTGACGTCGTGGGGAAGCAGGTTCATGCCTTCATCGGAGGAACGAATAGCGAGTCCTCTGACGAGGACTTCGATTCCTTTGTCGAATACATCGGAAGGCTACGGACGGAATCGTCCAACAACACGGGGCTGTTCACCGGCGAAATCCGGGCCAATCACATGGCAGTCGATCCGGTGCTCCTGACGAACCCGGAAATGACCTTTGAAGGCGAGATGCAGGGGCGAATCTGGCTTCAGGACTTTGAGTCCGGCGGGAGCAGTCAGGGCATCTCGATTCCGGCGAATAAGCTAACCGGCACGATCGCGCTGAGCGCGGTGACGTCTGGAAGTGGAAACATCGCATGGTCAGGACCGGTGAAGGTGCTTGCCGGGCCGTTGAATACTCCGCCCGCGATCACCATGACCGGATCGACGGATGGGAGTGGTTACAGCCGGCTCGCATCCTCCATAGGGGGCGGTGCTGTCGGCTTGTGCCCTTTCCGCCTCCACCGCGAAGACTGCACTCCGATCGCGGGTACGACCATCACAGACATGGCCGAACGCCCCGGTGTTTCCGGTCCGATCAAGATGCGCCACTACGGCCCGGTCAACTGGGACGAAGCCAACGGTGATCCGTTCAAGATCGAACGTCGGCGCGTCGGGAGCACCGCCGACATCTGGACCGACGAGACTTCCTGTTTCACACAGGTGCTCGACACCACTCCCAGCACCAACGGCACGATCGTGCTCCTAGCGACCGACATTATGCTCCAGCGCGGATTCGAGTACCGCATCTCTCGCCAGACCTTCCTCGACAAGAATGATGAAGAACAAAACGTTCTGCGGTCAGACCTGCCCCAGTACGAGATAGCGGACGATCCGGGTGTATTCGATTACGCGCCCCTGACTTTCAAGGTCTGCGGCACCGCCGCCGAGGGCGATGCGACCGACAACGGAACCGTGGACTTCGCCGACATCACTAACGTGTTAGCGAACTGGAGTTCGGCCGCGTGCTTGAAGTACGGCGACGCTGATCGTAACGGCGCGGTGGAGTTCGCGGACATCACCGCGATCCTCGCCAACTTCAACGCGACGTGGTGCGTCGAGTTGGGGCAGTCGTTCTCGGTCAAAGCGGACCCGCGCGCGAACCACATGGACATTGAGGGCGAAGCCCCGATGTCCGCGGCGGATGCTATGGGGATAGTCGCGAACGCGCTGGCGCAGATGGGCTACGCCTCGCCGGAAGAGTTCAGCGATGCGATCTCGCATATGACTGAGGCCGAGCGTACAGCCGAGATTCAGCGGCTCGGGCAGTTGCTGGGCGGGGCGGAATAGCGGATCGAATCGTTTCCCGATCGATTTAGCAAACCGCGCGCCCCCCGGCGCGCGGTTTTTTCTTCGGGTGAAACCGGCGGGGCTATGCTCCGAACCGATATGCTTAGCGGCGGTTGGTCGTCGCGCGCATTCAGCCCGAGAAAGGTGACACACATGGGTATCTGGGATCGTCTCAAATCCGAGCTGATCGATATCGTCGAGTGGCTGGACCAGACCAACAACACGATGGTCCACCGGTTCGATCAGCGCCCCAACAACGAGATCAAGTGGGGAGCCAAGTTGATCGTCCGGGAGGGGCAGGCGGCGGTGCTGATCGACCAGGGAAAGCTGGCCGACGTCTTCAAGCCGGGGATGTACACGCTTGATACGAAGAATATCCCGATCCTCGCGACGCTGAAGGGGTGGAAGTACGGGTTTGAGAGTCCGTTCAAGTGCGAGGTGTACTTCATCAGCACGCGGCAGTTTACGGACCTGAAGTGGGGGACGATGAACCCCATCATGCTGCGCGACGCGGAGTTCGGCCCCGTGCGGCTGCGGGCGTTCGGAACGTATGTGACCAAGGTGAAGGACCCCGCGGTCTTCATCCGCGAGATCGTGGGGACCGACGGCAACTTCACGTCGGAAGAGATCACGAACCAGCTGCGGAACGTCATCGTCTCGCGGTTTGCGGACATCCTCGCGGAGTCGAAGATCCCGGCGCTCGACCTGGCGGCGAACTACGACGAACTCGGGAAGTTCCTCACGACGCGGATCGGCCCGGAGTTCGAGGGCAAGGGGCTTGAGCTCACGAAGTTGCTGGTTGAGAACATCTCGCTGCCGCCCGAGGTCGAGTCGGCGCTCGACAAGCGGACGAGCATGGGGGTGATCGGCAACCTCAATGCGTACACGCAGTACCAGGCGGCGGACGCGATGACGAAAGCGGCGTCGAACCCCGGCGGGACGGCGTCGATGGGCATGGGATTCGTCGTCGCGCAGCAGATGGGGCAGGCGATGCAGGCCGCGGGACAGGGCGGCGGCCCGCCGGCGGTGCCCGCCTCGGCGCAGGTGGTGAAGTTCTACGTGGTTCAGAACGGGGAGAAGTCCGGGCCGTTTGAGATGGACGGGCTGCGACGCCTCGCCGAGTCCGGGGCGCTGACGCGCGAGACGCTCGTCTGGCGAGCCGGCTTGTCGGACTGGCAGAAGGCGGGGATGGTGGCCGAGTTGGGATCGATGTTCGCGAGCGTTCCGCCCCCGCTGCCCTGAGGGGTCTGGGAGGGGCACCGCAGCGTCGCTTGCTACAATGCTCGGCCCGATCTTGTTCGGGATCTGAAAGGTTTTCTTGATGATGATGCTTGCGGAAATTCCACCGTTTGTCGTCGGGCTGCTCGTGGCGCTCTTTGTCATCGTCAGCGTGATGATGATGCTGATTGTGCTCATCCAGCGGCCGCAGGGCGGCGGTCTGAGCGAGGCGTTCGGGTCTGCGTCGGGTTCCGGGCATACCGCGTTCGGGGCCAAGACCGGCGATGCGCTGACGTACGCGACGATCACGATTTTCGTGGTGTTCATCGGGTTCGCGGTGGGGTTGAACTACATCGTGAAGCCCCCGGTGGCGGCGGTTCCGGCTTCGGGGCAGGTGGTCCCGGGCGCGCCGACTCCCGCGGGCGAGGGCGCTCCGCCGGCGACGTCGGGCGAGTCTGTCCCCGCGCCGACGAGCACGGCTCCCGCTGAATCTCCGGCGCCGGCCGAAGCCCCCCCGGCGGAATCGCCGAAGGACTAACCAGGCCTTCGTGGGCCGGAGGCAATGCGTGATCCGCAGCATGACCGGTTACGGCGAGGCATCGGCGCACGAGGGTGGTGTCCATTACTTCCTGGAAGTGCGGAGCCTGAACGGCAAGTACTTTAAAGCGACCATCCGGATGCCGGAGGACCTCCAGGGTCTGGAGCCGGAGATCGAGTCGGAACTCCGCCGCCGGCTGACGCGCGGGTCGATTACGGTCATCGGAAAATCGAGCGATGCCTCGGCGTCGGCGGCGTACCAGATCAATCACGGGGCGCTCGAGAACTACATCACGCAGTTGAACAAGACGCGGCAGGTGGCCGACGGTTCGTGCTCGGTGGAGATGGGGGCGTTGCTGGGGCTGCCCGGGGTGCTCCAGCCGCCGTCGGATGAGGAAGAGCGTTTCGCGCGGGCGCACGCCGTGTTCATGCGGATGCTGGACAAGGCGTGCAACGACCTCATCCAGATGCGCGAGCGCGAGGGCAAGCTGCTGGTCGCGGACCTCCTGCTGCACCACGAACTGATCGGGCGGAACCTGGCCACGGTGATGGAACGTGCGCCGAGCGTGGTGGACGAGTATCAGAAGAGACTCCTGGCGCGGATCGAGACGCTGCTGCAGGATGCGCGGGTGAAGGTGGAGCCTGAAACGCTGATCCGCGAGGTGGCGGTGTACGCGGAGAAGAGCGATATCTCGGAAGAGATCGCGCGGCTGACGGGGCACCTCGGGCAGTTCCAGTCTCTGCTCGCGGATTCCGACGGGCGCCCCATCGGGCGGACGCTGGATTTTCTCACCCAGGAGATGCTCCGCGAAGCGAACACCATGGCCAGCAAGTCGGGCGACGCGGTCATCTCGCGGAACATCGTGGAGATCAAGGGGGCGATCGACCGGATCAAGGAACAGATCCAGAACGTGGAATGATGCCGGGCAGGACCCTTTCCGATGACGATCCCAGCCCCGAACGATCCGCTGCTCGATTCGTCGGTGGGTTCGTTCGCGTCCGGTGCGCCGATCGAGGGCGACGCATCAAGCGGGTACGAGCGGTTCGACCTCGCCGAAGCGGTGACGGTCCTCTCGAACTATGACCTCGGCATTGTCAGTGCGGTGCAGGAATATCGTCGCGGGTCGAGACGTTCTCCGAAACTGCTTGTGAAATGCGATCACGGGCTGCTGATCCTGAAGCGGCTGGCGCCGGGGCGGGACGATCCGGCCCGGATCGCATTCGCCCACGAGGTGCAGCGGGTGTTGATCGGCGCGGGGTTCCCGTTGCCTCGGCTTGCCTCGACGCGGGGCGGGAGCACGCTTCTCTCGCTCGGCGGGCGCTCGTACGAACTCTTTGAATGCGTCGTGGGGCAGCCGTACGACCTGTCGCCCGAGGCCACGCTCGATGCCGGAGCGGCGCTCGCGCGGTTTCATTCGATCCTGGCGGCGCGGCCCCCCGCGGGCCAGCCGCCGACGGGTTCCTATCACCGTCTCCCCGCCGTCGTGGCCAACCTGGCGTTCATCCCGCACCGCCTGGGTGATGAATCACTCGCCTCGGTCGTCCAGGTGCTCGGCGAGGCGTACAACCGGGCCGCGGACCGCGCGGATGCGCTGGGGCTGTCCACATGGCCCATGCAGATCATCCACGGCGATTGGCACCCCGGGAACCTGCTGTTTCGGGGGCAACGGGTCGCGTCCGTGATCGACTACGACACGGCTCGATTGCAGCCGCGGGTTGTCGATATTGCGAATGGGGCCTTGCAGTTCAGCCTGACCCGAACATCGGACGACCCATCGCTCTGGCCCGAGGGGGCGGACGAAGCCCGGCTGAAGCGGTTCGTGCAGGGCTACGATTCCGCGTCGGCGTCGATGGTCAGCCGTGGCGAACTGGAAGCGTTGCCTTGGCTGATGATCGAGGCGATGATCGCGGAATCGGCGACGCCGATCGCGGTGACGGGTCGGTTCGGGCGGATGGCTCCCGGACCGTTCCTGCGGATGGTCGAACGGAAGGTGCGTTGGATTCAGTCTGGGAGCGAGCGGATCACACGGCTGCTCTCCTGAACCAGCCCGGCTCAATGAGGACACGATGCGCACGCGACTCTCTCGATGGATCGGCGGATTCGGGTTGCTCATGATGACGGCGGCGATGCCCGCGAACGCCGTGACGTTGGATGAACTGATCGGGCAGATGGATTCGGACGACCTCCTGATCCGGGACAGCGCGACCGAGGAACTCCGCAAACGGCTGTCGGACACCACCGACGCCCAGAGCATCGAGGCCGGGCGTTCCCTTGAGATGGACGCGGCGGAGGTGCTGCGGACGCGGACGCTGACGCTTGAACAGCGTGTCCGGTTGTTTGACGCGCTCCGCGACCGATTTTTCCGCACGCCTCGGGGGGCCATGGGGGTGCAGTTCGTGCAGCCGCCGACTCGCCTGATGGGGGTCGAACTCGGGCAGGTGATCCAGGGATTCCCGGCGGCGGAGCAGGGGCTGCTGAAGGCGGGTGATGTCATCACGTCGGTGGGGGGCGTGCCCCTGATCGGGGAGGAGATGGCGCAGTTCGCGCCCAACGGTCAAAACCGGGCGCAGGAGCGCCTGCGCCACATCGTCATCTCGCACGACCCCGACGAGTTGATCGAACTGACGGTGGTCCGCCCGCTTGCGCAGAACGCCGGCGAGGTGGCCAAGCCGAACGTGGCGCTGGTGCGAGGCGGCGGCGATCTCATCACCGAGGGGCCGGGAAAGAACGCGCAGGTGCTCACGATCGAGGTGCCGCTCGGCTCGTTCGACCGCCTGCGTCAGGGCAACTTCCTTGACCAGCAGACGTTGGAAGGAGCCTGGCAACAGCGTTCGGAACGGCTGGGGATCCCGCCGATGACCGCGCGGATCCTCGGCACGCCGTTGACGCTGCAGGAGTGGGCGGCGCACCGCCGGGCTTCGCTGCCCGAGGCGCCGGCGCTGCTCGCGGCCGCGGAGAGGCCGGGTGCGGAAGAGTTTGTCCGTTCGCCATTGGCCGGGGGCAAGTTTCCCGCGAACGAGTTGGAGGTCCGACAGGCACCCGCGCCCATCGAAGAACGGCTGATGCGGGCGGCACGCATGGCGAATCGGCCGCGGGGAATGGACCCCGGCGCGCAGCGCGGCATCGGGCAGAACGGCGACGGGCCGCGCGTCGTGGTGCAGGGGCCGGCGAAGAACGGGAACGTCGAGGACATCCTCTCGATGCTCCAGACGCTCGGCGCGCTCACCAAGCAGCGCGACCTGCTTCTTGCGCAGGCGGCCGACCCCGCGTTGAGCGCCAAGCAGCAACGGGCCGCGGCCGAGGAGGCGGCGACGCTGCACCAGGCGATCGGCAAACTCGACTCGGTGCTGAAGCAGCGTCTCATCGAGAATGCCAAGGCGGAAGAGAAGAAGTAGTCCGCACGGGCCGGTCATCCCGCGACGATGTTGACCATCCGTCCCGGCACCACGATGACCTTTTGCACGGTCTTGCCCTCGAGGAAGGCCTTGACCTTTTCGTCGCTCAGCGCCGCGATGCGGATGGCTTCTTCGCCCGCCCCGGCGGCAACCACGATCCGCGAGCGCACCTTGCCCTGCACCTGGACGGGGAGTTCGAGGGTGGACTCGACCAGCGCTCCCGCCTCCGGCTCCGGGAAGGGCTGCCGCACCACGCTCCCGGCGCGGCCCTCATGAAGCCTCGACCAGAGTTCCTCGGCAAAGTGCGGCGCGATCGGGGACAGCATGAGCGCGATCGCCGTCGCGAGCCTGCGCGGCGTGGGTTTGTCGCCGAAGGTCCTGGAGATGTGATTGTTCAGTTCGATGAGCTTGGCGATGGCGGTGTTGAATGAGAGCGCCTCGAAGTCGCGGCGGACGCCCTCGATCGTCCGACTCAGCAGCCGCAGCGTCTCCGCGTCGGGGGTCTCGTCGCTGACGCGGAGCGCGCCGGACTCCTCGTCGATGACGGAGCGCCAGACGCGCTGGAGGAACCGGTGAACCCCGACGATATCGCGCGGATTCCACGGCTTGGATTGTTCGAGCGGCCCCATGTACATTTCATAGAGACGCATGGTGTCGGCCCCGTACTCGTCGCACACGTCGTCGGGGGTGATCACGTTCTTCAGGCTCTTGCCCATCTTGCCGAACTCTCGGCGCACGGGTCGGCCTTCATAGGTGAAGTTGCCCGGCGATGACTCGATCACCTTGCTCGCCTCGACGTAGACCTTCCGCTCGTCGGTGTACGCGGGGGCCTGGATGTAGCCTTGGTTGAACAATCGGCCGAAAGGCTCGGGGGTGCTGACGTGCCCGAGGTCAAAGAGCACCTTGTGCCAGAAACGCGCGTAGAGGAGGTGGAGCACCGCGTGCTCAGCGCCGCCGACGTAGAGATCGACCCCGCCCGAGTGGTATTCGGGCGCGGCGGCCGCGGCGCCCGGGGGCTGGTGGGCGTTCGCACGCTTTTCCGAAAGCATCCAGTAGCGCTCGATGTCCGGCGCGACGAAACTCTTGCTGTTCTGCGGATCGAGGTAGCGCAGGTAATACCAGCATGAGCCGGCCCATTGGGGCATGGTGTTCAGTTCGCGCCGGTAGCGCCTTGTCCCGTCGCCCAGGTCGAGTTCGACCGACATCCAGTCCTTTGCTCGGCCGAGGGGAGGCTGCGGCGGCGCGTTCGGATCGTCGCTCGCGATGGGCTTGTACTCGTCGATTTCCGGCAGCGTGACGGGGAGGAACTGCTCGGGGAGCGCGATGGGCCGCTCGCTTCGTGTATCACTCTCTTCGTAGACGATCGGGAACGGCTCGCCCCAGTAGCGCTGACGTGAGAAGAGCCAGTCACGGAGCTTGTACTGGACCGCGCGCTTGCCGAGTGATCGTTGTTCGAGGTACTCGCCGATCCTCTGCTTGGCTTCGGCGGTGCGGAGGCCGTCAAGCGGGCCCGAGTTGACGGCGAGGCCTTCGCCCGTGAACGCCGCGCCGGCGCCGGCGTGGAATGATTTCCGCTCGAACCACTCGCAGAGTTCGTCGAAG
>JAEUIV010000168.1 GCA_016795005.1 Phycisphaerae bacterium | reverse complement strand
CTACGACGCCGACGGGGGGAGTCGCGCGTCTCGCCGGGGCGATCGCCTACCGAGGACCGCACACGGCGCTCGCCGAGCGGATCCTCACCGGCCCGCTTGCGTCGCTGGGCGTCCGGTGGACGAACGATCCCACAAACGCCTCGGCCTGCATCAACGATCGAACGTCACCGAAGGAGTCGCCTCCATGCCGCATCGGGGCGACGGGGTACACCCTCGAGATCACCCCCGCGGGGACAAACCTCGTCACGATTCACGGCGATTCGCGCGAGGACGCTCGTCACGCGCTCGTCACGCTGGCGCAGCTGATTCACACGCTCGGCCGCGATCTGCCCGGAATGAGAATCGAGGATCGACCGCTCGTGCCGGTGCGCGGGGTGATGCTCGACATCTCCCGTGACAAGGTGCCGACCATGGCGTCGCTCCGGGCCTTCGTCGACCAGATGGAGATGTTGAAACTCAACCACCTCCAGTTGTACACCGAGCACGCATTCGCCTACGCGGGTCACGAAGACGCGTGGCGCGAATCGTCGCCGATGACCCCTGAGGAGATCCGCGAACTTGATGCCTGCTGTCGAGAGCGAGGCGTCGAACTTGCCGCCAATCAAAACTGCCTCGGCCACCTGCACCGCTGGCTCAGGCTGCCCCGTTACGCCCCGCTTGCCGAGATCCCGCCGGACGTGAAACAGTGGACCTTCGAGACCGACGACGGCCGCGCCGTCACAAAGACCGGCCCGCACTCGCTCTGCCCGACCGATCCCCGCTCGATCGAACTGATACGCGACCTGCTCGACCAACTCCTTCCCTGCTTTTCATCTCCGCTGGTCAACATCGGATGCGACGAGGCCTTCGACGTGGGCCAGGGCCGGTCGCGCGACGCCGTTCAGAAGCGCGGCCGCGCCGCGGTCTACTTCGACTGGCTTCGCGCGGTGGACACGATTGTGAAGCGTCACGGCAAGACCTCCATGTTCTGGGCCGACATCGCGCTCCGCCACCCGGGAGAGTTGCGCCAGGTCCCGGAGCGCTCGGTCCCGATTGTCTGGGGCTATGAAGCCGACGCGCCCTTCGCCGAGGCGCTCGGCCGCTTCAACGCTCCCTCATCCGCCCGTCCCTGGTTCGCACCGGGAACCAGTTCGTGGCTGAGCATCACGGGGCGAACACGCGCCCGCCGGGCGAACATCAACTCCGCCGCCCGGAGCGCCGCCGCCACGGGTTCTGGAGTCCTGACGTGCGATTGGGGCGACCGGGGCCACCGCCAGCATTGGCCGATCGCGCTCCATTCGATCGCATACGCCGCGCACCAGTCATGGACGGGCAACGATCCCGCGCGACCCTTCAACTCGCGCGATGCCGCCGCGATCCTTTTCGGGAACGACGCGGCCGACCTCGGCCCCTGGCTCGACGAACTCGGTGAAGCCGACGCCGAACTCTCGACGCACCTGCGGAACACCAACGCACTCTTCACCGAACTGCACCGCCCGATCCGCGAACTTCCATCCGACGAGCGCCGTCACGGCTCGCTCGACCAGTGGCAGACGGTCCGCGCGCGTCTGCACGCGCTCCGCTCGCGGCTCATGGCGATCGCCCCCGCATCGCTCGATCCGCTCGTACGCCTCGAACTCGAACACACGCTCAGCCTCGCCGAGCACGCCTCGGAAAAAGCCATCGTCGGCCGCGCCTGCCTCGACGAACCCGGCCGGATCCCTCGCGGCCCGGCCCTCATCCGGCTCGCCGCCGACCTCGCTTCCATCACCGAGGACCACCGCGGACTCTGGAGCCGACGCAACCGCCCCGGCGGCCTGGACGACTCCGCCGCACATTATGAGAAGATCATCGAGGACTACGAGCACCCAGGTTCCTGATCCCTCAACCCGATGCCCGACACCGCTCCATCACGCCTCTTCGTCGGCTGCATGACCGGCACCAGCCTCGACGGCCTCGACGTGGCGATCGTCGAGATCACCGGCACCGGACTCGATATTTCCCCCAGGCTGATCGACTTTGTTGACCGCCCCCTGGGCGAGATCGGCGCGCGACTCCGAACGCTCGCGGATCAAACGCCCATGAAGGCGGCGGACATCGCGCGCCTCGCGCTCGAGTTCGGCGAACTGCACGCGGGGGTGATACAGAGTCTCCTCGCCGGCCGCCGCGCCGAACTCATCACCGTCCACGGCCAGACGGTCTTTCATGCGCCGCCCGCGAGCTGGCAGATGATCAATCCCTGGCCGATCGTGGAACGCACTCGGTGCCCCGTCGTGTGCGACCTGCGCGGGGCGGACCTCGCGGCAGGAGGGCAGGGCGCGCCGATCACCCCCCTCGCGGATTGGACTCTCTTTCGCGGCGCAACGTCCCGGGCGATCATCAACCTCGGCGGCTTCTGCAACATCACCCTGCTCCCCGCTTCGACGGGATCCATCGAACTCATCCGGGGCATGGACGTGTGCGCCTGCAACCACATCCTCGATCGAGTCGCGCAGCGGGCGCTCGGAAAGCCGTTTGATGAGGGCGGCGCGGCGGCGATGCGCGGCGTGCCGAGCACCGGCGCCTCGCTCGAACTGACGGAACTGCTCCAAAGACAGTCGGCCCTCGGCCGATCGCTCGGCACGGGCGACGAGGCCGCGCGCTGGGTCGATGACCGCTCGCGAACGCTTCAGCCGAATGATCTCGCGGCGACGGCGGTCGAAGGCCTCGCACGCGCCATCGCGGGCACGATCCCCGAAGACTCGGAACCGATCGTCGCCGGCGGCGGGGCGCGCAACCGCGCGCTCATCAAGCATCTCGGGGCGCACCTCGTCCGCGAGGTCCGCACCACCGCCGATCTCGGCGTGCCCATCCACGCGCGCGAAGCCGTCGGCATGGCGGTCCTCGGCGCGCTCGCGTCCGACGGTGTTCCCATCACGCTCCCGCGTGTCACCGGACGCCGCGAATCAACCCCGCGCTCCGGTCTCTGGATCCATCCCTGAGCGGTTAGACTGCCGCGCATGTCCGCGACCACCACCCCGACCACCATCAATCCCCTCCGCGCGCTGAACGAAGAGTTCCAGATCACGGAGAAGCAACTCCGTCTCGGCGGCGGACTCAAGGCCATCGAACGCCAGCACGAGAAGGGCCGCCTCACGGCGCGCGAACGCATCGCCAGGCTGGTCGATGACGAATCCGCATTCGTCGAACTCGGGCTGTGGTCCGCATACAAGATGTACGCCGAGCACGGCGGCGCGCCCGCCGCGGGCGTCGTCACGGGAGTCGGACCCGTCGCCGGAAAACTCTGCATGATCATCGCCAACGACGCCACCGTGAAGGCCGGCGCGTTCTTCCCCATGACCTGCAAGAAGATCATCCGCGCCCAGACCATCGCGATCATGGCCCGATTGCCGCTCCTCTACCTCGTCGATTCCGCGGGCGTCTTCCTCCCGCTCCAGGAAGATGTCTTCCCCGATACCGACGACTTCGGCCGCATCTTCCGCAACAACGCCGTCATCTCCGCCCAGGGCATCACGCAGATTGCCGCGATCATGGGCTACTGCGTCGCGGGCGGCGGCTACCTCCCCGTCCTGTGCGACACGCTCCTGATGACCGAGGGCAGCGGACTCTACCTCGCCGGACCCGCGCTCGTGAAGGCCGCCATCGGACAGACCGTCACCGACGAAGACCTCGGCGGCGCGAGGATGCACGCCTCCATCTCCGGCACCATCGACTTCCGCGAGAAAGACGACGAGGCCTGCCTCCAGCGACTCCGCTCCCTGATGCAGAAGAATCAGACACCGGCGCCGCGAGCCGCGCCCCGAACGCCGCAATCCGACCTCCCGGACCTCTACTCCGTCTTCACGGACAAGCCCGGCGCCCAGTACGACATGCGCAAGGTCATCCACGCCATCGTCGATGAAGGCTTCGACGAATACCGCGCCGAGTACGGCCAGACCGTCATCTGCGGCTACGCGACCATCGAGGGCAAACCCTGCGGCATCGTCGCCAACCAGAAAACCATGCAGCGACCCGCCGAAGGAGGGATCCAGATCGGCGGGGTGATCTACCACGACTCCGCCGACAAGGCCGCGCGGTTCATCATGGATTGCAACCAGAAGAAAATCCCGATCGTCTTCCTCCACGACACCACGGGGTTCATGGTGGGCAAGGACTCCGAGCAGCACGGGATCATCCGCGCCGGAGCCAAGATGGTGAACGCCATGAGCAACACCATCACGCCGAAGATCGTCGTGATCCTGGGCGGCAGTTACGGCGCGGGGAACTACGCCATGTGCGGCCGGGCGTTTGACCCGTTCCTCTCCTACGCCTGGCCGAACGCCAAGTGCTCCGTCATGGGCGCCTCGCAGGCGACCGGCGTCCTCGCCATGATCGAAGAAAAGAGCCGCGAGCGCAAGGGCGAGACCATCGACGAGGAAACCCGGAAGTCCATCCTCAAGGCCGTTGCCGACGGCTACAACGAGCAGCAGGACATCCGCCACGCCGCCGCAAGAGGCTGGGTCGATCGGATCATCCAGCCCCACGAAACGCGCCGCGAACTCAGCGCCGCGCTCGACATGTGCTCGAACTGGGACATGACACGGGAGTTCAGGACCGGCGTGCTCCAGACCTGAAACAATGCGCTCGACGCCGAGAAAAAGGCCGGCTTCGTTAGGAAGCCGGCCTTTGAAGCACGCAAAGCCGAACTTGTTCATCGGTGGCACACGCCGCGCCGCCGGTCAGTACTCGAAGTTCGCCCAAGGCTCGTTCGAGAAGAACGGCCCGCCAAAGAGGAACTGAACGTTTCCGAAGTTGTTCCCAGGGAATACGTTGTAGTTGATCGGGTTCCCGGACGCGGAGTTGCGCACGATCAGGTTCTGAAGCCCCGTGACGCTGAACCCCGACTGGAGATTGCTCGCCGCCTGGTTCTCTTCCACGCGGTTCCGCGTCCCCGTCACCTCGATCCCGGACAGGCCGTTGTTGTTCACCGTGCATCGGCGGATAGCGGTGTTGCTGGTCGCCGTGAGGCCCGAACCTTGATTGTTCGTCAGGGTGCAGTTTTCAACGGTCGAACTCTCGCCGGCGTCGATCCCATGCCAGTAGCCCTGGATGGCGGTGCAGTCGCGGATCGTCGTCCACCCCAGCGTCTCGATGCCGCCCCCGCCGTTGAAACGCACCGTGCAGCCGATCACCGTGGATGAATGCGCGACCGCGATCCCCGCGTCCGCGTTCCCCTGCGCATCGCACGCGACGATGGTGCATCCGTCCCCGGTCGAGATCCCGTCGCCGATGTACACCCCCCGGAGCGACTCGCTCCGTGCCGCCGACACCGCCTCCACCTCGTCGCTCAGGACGACCTCGGTCGGCACGATTCGATCGACGCGCGTCCGATCCGTGGGCCGCGCGCGCGATGCCGTTCCGGCGGGGCGGGGAGCGAAGCCGTTGTCGTGCGCGGTGCATCGTTGCACCGTCGTGCCGTACCCCACGGTGATCCCGCCCTTGCCGTTTTCCTTTGTCGATGAGTCAAGCAGGTTCCCGCGCGAGTTCACCACGATGCCCCATCGCGTGTTGTTATCCGCCGCGCAGCCGCGGATCGTCGAACCAAAGTCGGCGAAGACCCCGTCCCACGCCCCGGTTGCGCCGTTGGTATTCGCCACGCAGTTTTCCACCGTGGAGGAGAGTCCCGACGCGATGCCATGTTGGCCGTTTCCCGTCGCCGTGAACCCGGTCACCACCGATCGGTCTCCGCAGAGCAGGCCAAGCCCGCCGGTGTTGTTCCTCGCGGATGAATCGGTCACCACCGCGCCGTTTCCCAGCCGGAACCCGGAGGACGTGTTGGACTCCGCGGTGCTGCGCAGCACGGTTGCGCCGTCGCCGAGGTACGCGCCCCGCACGCCGTTGGAGTTCAGTCGAACCCCGTCAAGCCTCACCTGCTCGGCGAACCTCGCCTCAATTCCCTGCTCGGAGTTCGACGATACGGTCCCGTTCGTGATCGTCACGTTCCGCAATCCGGGCAGGACCTCGATCCCGTGCCGCCCGCCGCTCACCGTGAATCCGTTGAGGTCAATCGTCACGTTGTTCGAGCCGACAGCGATCACGGCGGCCCCGCCCACGCCGGTCAGGTTGCTCGTCAGGACATACGAACCGGGCTGGCCGATGAAATAGGGAAATGCGACGATCGACTGCTGATTGATCCGCGTTCGATCCGTCGCCTGCACGGGTCCGGGGGGCGGGGCCAACTGCGCGAGCGCCGGTGAAGCGAGAGACAGCCCGGCGACGACAAGTGACAGCAAGAGAACTCGGCGGTCCATGATGCACTCCTTTGGCCGTCGCCCGGCGGGAGTCGGAAGCGACCCACGCCTTCGAGCAGGCCGGCTCCGATGTCCAGCGGCGAACGCCGCGACTCCGGGCGCGACACCCTCAACAGCCGACGCCACTACCATGCACCCGTGACCGATCACGTCCGCATCACCGATGTTTCACCCCGCGACGGCCTCCAGAACGAGCCGGCCATCGTCCCGTCGGCCGACAAGGCTCGCCTCGTCGAGTTGCTCGCCGACTCGGGCGTGGACGAAGTGGAAGTTACCTCCTTCGTCAGCCCGAAGTGGGTGCCGCAACTCGGGGACGCCGAGGAAGTGCTTTCGGCGCTTCCGAGAGGAGGGGGTGGGCGTCCGATCTTCTCCGTCCTCGTCCCGAATGAAAAGGGCTTCGACCGCGCGCTCGCCATCCACCGAGCCGGCCGGCCGCTGAAGATCGCCGTCTTCACCGCCGCCTCGGAGACCTTCTCCAGGAAGAATACCAACGCCTCCATCGCCGAGAGCATCGAACGCTTCCGCGCCTTCATCCCCCGCGCCGTGCATGAAAAGATGCCCATCCGCGCCTATGTCTCCTGCGCCGTCGCGTGCCCCTTCGAGGGGCCGATCGCTCCGTCGGCCGTCCGCCGCGTCACTGACTCGCTGTTGGAACTCTTCGACAGCGACGACGCCCGCGCCGCGCTCGACATCGACCTGGGCGACACCATCGGCGTGGCCCATCCGAAGCAGATCGAGGCCCTCCTCAGCGAGTTCGAAGAAGACCTCCGCGACAATCAGCTCACCCTCCACCTGCACGACACCTTCGGCCGGGCCGCCTCGTGCGTGCGCACCGCGCTGGACCTCGGCGTCCGTTCGTATGACGGGTCCATCGCCGGCCTCGGCGGATGCCCATACGCCGGGACCACCGAGCGACGCGCGCCAGGAAACATCGCCACCGAAACGCTCGTCAGAACCATCCATGCCGCGGGCTTTTCGACTCGCGTCAACCTCGATCGACTGGCCGAAGCCGCGTCGTTCGCCTCCACGCTCGTGGGTCGGCAGGACGGCCGACCCGATGGACGCGAACCATGATCCGCATTGAACGCCACACGGATCCCCGTTACGCACCGGTCGCCGAGATCATCCTCGATCGACCGGAGAAGCGCAACGCGCTCACCCCCTCGATGCTCACCGACCTTTCGGCCCGCGCCCTCGAACTCGCGGCGAACCCGACCGTTCGCGCCATCCTGCTTCGAGGCGAGGGGGCGGTCTTCTGCTCCGGTTTCGACCTCACGCTCTGCAAGGACAACTCCGACGCCCTCGCCGACATGCTCCGCGCGCTCTCGACCGCCATCCGCACGCTCCGCCGCATCGACAAGCCGATCGTCATCGCCGCACGCGGCGCCGCCATCGCCGGGGGATGCGCCCTCCTCGGCGGGGCCGACCTCGTCATCGCCGATCAGGAATGCAAACTCGGCTACCCCGTCCTCAGGCTCGGCATCAGCCCGGCCGTGAACGCGCCGTCGCTCATGCTCGCCCTCGGCTCGCGCGCCACGCGCGAACGTCTTCTCGATCCGCAACTCATCCGCGGTGAGGAAGCCCTCCGCATCGGACTGATCGATCGGATGGTCGACATCCCGGAAGATGTTGTGCCTCGCGCCCAGATCGAGGCGGTCAAACTCGCCGAGAAGCCCCCTCAGGCCTTCGCAGCCACCAAGAAATGGCTCAACGAAGTGGATGGTTCAGATCGCGACACCCCGTTCGAGATGGCCCTGGCGGCCTCACTCGCCCTCGTCGGCGGCGATGAGGAACGGCAGCGACTGAACGCGCAATTCAACCCGAACCGCGGCTGATCGACCCGAATTTTCACGAAATCCGAACACCATCCAAAAATATTTCCTAAAATCAACCGAACGGAACTTGACGATCCGATATCCAACAGTAACCTACCGATACCCAAACAACTGGTGGGTGAAGGAGGCTTCGGATATGGTCATGCAAGCGGCGGAAATCGAACACACCAACGGCACGCTCCCACGTTCCAAGCAGGGGTCCAACGTGAGCAAAAAGGCTGAAACGGCGGCAATCGTGGAAGACAAGGCGAAGACCGCGTCGCTCGGGCGAACCATCCAGCAGATCGAAAAGACCTTCGGAAAAGGGGCGATCATGCGCCTCGATGAGAGCGCCTACGCGGCGATTCCGGGGGTCTCCACCGGGACGCTCTCGCTCGATCTGGCACTGGGCGGCAAGGGAATCCCGGTCGGTCGCGTCGTCGAGATCTACGGACCCGAGTCGTCGGGCAAGACGACGCTCGCGCTCACCGTCGCGGCGCACGCGCAAAAAGGCGGCGGTGTGGCGGCGTTCATCGACGCCGAGCACGCGCTCGACCCGTCGTGGGCGCGCCGATTGGGCGTGAATGTCGACGATCTGCTCGTTTCGCAGCCGGATTCAGGGGAACAGGCGCTGGAGATCTGCGAACTGCTGGTCCGTTCCAACGCCGTGGATGTCATCATCGTGGACTCGGTCGCGGCCCTGGTTCCGAAGGCGGAACTCGAGGGCGAGATGGGCGACAGCCACATGGGCCTCCAGGCCCGCCTGATGAGCCAGGCGTTGCGGAAACTGACGGGCGCGATCGCACGCAGCCAGTGCACCGTCATCTTCATCAACCAGATCCGCGAGAAGATCGGCGTGATGTTCGGGTCGCCCGAGACGACCACGGGCGGTCGGGCGCTGAAGTTCTACGCCTCGATCCGCATCGATATCCGGCGGATCAGCGCGATCAAGGAGGCCGAGGTCAACGTCGGCAATCGTGTTCGCGCCCGCGTGGTCAAGAACAAGATGGCCCCCCCGTTCCGCGAGGCGGAGTTCGACATCATGTTCGACGAGGGGATCTCCGCGACCGGCGACCTGCTCGATCTGGCGATCAGCGCCAACGTCATCGAGAAGTCCGGCGCGTGGTTCAGTTACGGCGAGGTCCGCCTCGGGCAGGGGCGCGAGAACGTGAAGCGGTTCCTGAAGGACAACCCGGAGTTGTTCGAGGAGATCCGCCGCGGCGTGATCGCGGCGAAGGTTCCGCCGGCGGTTGTCAAGCCCGGCGCGGATGACGACGAATAGCCCCGTCTGCCGAGGGGATGGTTTCATGCGACAATGCCCGCACGATGGGGCCGTCGATCGAGAAGGATGTCGCGGGGAGCGTCGGCGTGGGCCGCATGCTGTACGCCGGGATCGATGAGGCGGGCTACGGCCCTCGCCTGGGGCCGCTCTGCGTCGGGATGACACTCTTCGAAGTGCCCGGGGCATGCGTGGCGGAGGGCGATCAGCCAGCGGACCTCTGGAGGTTGCTGCGCGGCGCCGTCTGCCGCGATCACGCGGGGAGCAAGCGGGGGCGGCTGGCGGTCGCGGACTCCAAGGCGTTGAAGGGAGTGGGGGGGGCCGGCGTCGATCCGCTCTTTCATCTTGAGCGGGGCGTCATGGCCTTCGAGTCGCTGGCGAGCGAGCGTGAGGCGGCGTCGAACGAGACGGACCTCCTGGCGCGGCTGGGCACGCGCGTGCCGGCGTCGATCGAGTGGTACGCGGGGGATGCGGCGCTCCCGCGCGGCACATCCTTGGATCAACTACGCATCCTGATTGCGCAGCTGCAAGGCTCGACGGAGCAAACCGGCGTGAAGCCTCGGCTTGTTCGCTGCGTCGCGGTGGATGAGTCCACGTTCAACGAGCGGTACCACCATCTTCAGAACAAGGCGTCCGTCAGTTTCGGCGTGGTCGGCGGTTTGCTGCGCCGGCTGTGGGAGACCGCCCCCCCGGGTTCGCGGGTGCATGTCGCGGTGGATCGCCAGGGGGGGCGGGCGTTCTATGGCCCGCTTCTCACGATGGCCATCGGCGCGGAGGTTGTGCCGGTCGAGGAGTCCGAGCGTCTGAGTGTCTATGAGGTCCGAGGCGGCCGGACCATGCGGATCGAGTTCCGCGTGCAGGCGGAGGAGACGCACCTGCCCGTGGCGCTGGCCTCGATGACCGCGAAACTCGTGCGAGAACTGTTGATGCGGAGGTTCAACCGGTACTGGACCGAGCGAATCGCGGGGCTAAAGCCCACCGCGGGGTACGGCACCGACGCGGGGCGCTGGCTGCGCGACGTGCGCGGGCACGCCGCGGCGGAGGAGATCGAGGCGATGGTGAGGAAGGCCTAGGGACGACCAGCACGTGGAGAACGCGCTCCAGAAAGACCGCACCGCCCGGGTTGACCGCGCGATGCTCGCTCGCGCGGCGTCGGCGGCGATGCGTGGTTTCGGCCGAGTCGAACCGAACCCGATGGTCGGATGCGTGATCGGCCGGTCCGACGGGACGATGCTGGGGATCGGGCATCATCGGCGCTACGGCGGCTTGCACGCGGAGGTGGAGGCGCTCGAACGCTGCCGCGCCAACGGGCACGATCCGCGC
>JAEUIV010000167.1 GCA_016795005.1 Phycisphaerae bacterium | reverse complement strand
GACGTCGATGTGATCGGGGAGCGTGCGGACGGTGCAGCGGATCGCGATCTGCGTGACCGGGTGGGTGAGGATGGCGCCGGCCTTCTTCATGCCGATCGCTTCGCCCACGAGGTTGACGTGGACGTTGGCGGTGATCTCTTCGTCCAGATCGACGCGCGCCAGGTCGACGTGGACCACGTTGGTCCCGAGATAATCGAACTGGAGGTCCTTGAGGATGACGGTCTGCCCCTTGCCCTCGCCCGAGAGTTCGATGGTGAAGACCTTCTCGCCCTGGTGGAAGTATCGGAGGGCTTCCTTCGCCTCGAGCGCGATGGAGACGGGGGGCTGGCCGTGGCCGTAGAGGACGGCCGGGAGCTTGCCGGCGGAGCGGTCCCGCTTGGCGTACCGCGAGCCGAGGCGTTCGCGACGTTGTGCTTTCAGTGTGTGTGCGCTGACCATGTCTTGATTCTCCAGTTCTTGTCTGATCTCGATGGTGAGATCGCGGATCGTTGTGGGTGATGTGTCCTGGGTGTGTTCGAAGGCCCGGCGTCCGAGGCCGCGTGACTATCTCTTTGATTCCTTCCATCGGTTGAACAGGGCGCTGACGGAGCGGTCGTGATGGATGTGGCTGATGGCTTCCGCGAGGAGTTTGCCGACGCCCAGGACCGTGAGCCGATCGCGGATCGGGTCCAGCCGGCTGTCGTCGGTCGGGATGCTGTCGGTGACGATGATCCGGCTGATGCGGCTCTTGAGGATGCGCTGCACGGCGGGGCCGACGAGGACGGCGTGCGTAGCGCAGACGATGCAGTCCCGCGCGCCGTGTTCGAAGACCACCCGGGCGGCCTCGCAGACCGTTCCGCCGGTCGAGATCATGTCGTCCACCATCAGGACGGTCTTGCCCTCGACATCGCCCACGAGCGTGTTCGCGGCGACCTCGCTGCCCGAGATTCGGCGCTTGTGAACGATGGCCAGGTCGCCGCCGAGGGCGTCGGCGTACATGTTGGCGATCTTCACGTTGCCGACATCGGGGCTGACGACGACGAGGTTCTTGATGAGTTCCTTGTGGCTCTCGAAGTAGTCGCCGAAGACGGGGGCCGCGGGGAGGTGATCCAGCGGGAGGTCGAAGAACCCCTGCAACTGGGCCGCGTGCAGGTCGAGGGCGAGCACGCGGTCGTATCCCGACATGGTGATGAGGTTGGCGACCAGTTTCGCGGTGATGGGGGTGCGTCCCTTGTCCTTGCGGTCCTGCCGGGCGTATCCGAAGTAGGGGATCACCGCCGTCAACCGCTTGGCCGAGGCCCGGCGGAGCGAATCGGCGAAGATCAGCAGTTCCATCAGGTTGTCGTTGACGGGCTTGCTGGTCGAGAGGACCACGAAGCAGTCGCGCCCACGGACGTCTTCCTTCAACTCGACGAGGATCTCGCCGTCGGGGAACTCCTCGCTGTGGGCCTGGCCCAGGGGCATGCGGAGGTGCTCGCACACGCTCGAAGCGAGCGACATGGAGTTCCGCCCCGCGAAGACCTTGAGTTCATTCCCGTTGACGCCGCTGCTCTGGCTCATGGTCGGCCCCTCCCTGCGTGCGCCGCTGTCCGGGCGTGCCGCGTGCGAAGAATCCGGTCCACCTCCGCCAGTTGCTCGGGGGTGTTGATCGAGAGAACGTCCTCGGGCGGCACGGCGTCGATGACCTCGACGCGCCGGCCGCTCTTCATCAGGAGCGCGGGCACGTCGGTGATGTAGAACTCGCCGCTCACCGCGTCGCGTGTCACCTTGTCGAGGGCGGCGAAGACATCCTTCGCATCGAAGCAGTAGTAACTCGGGTTGACCTCTCGGATGGTGAGTTGATCGGGGGTCGCGTTTTTCTGCTCGACGATGCCGACGAAGCGGCCGGAGGGATCGCGGACGATGCGGCCGTAGCCGGTGGAATCCGCGATCACGCTGGTGGCAAGCGCGGCGCTCGCGCCGGTCGAACGGTGCCGTTCGAGCAGCGCCGCGAGTGTCTCGGGGCGGATCAGCGGTCCGTCGCCGGCGAGGACGAAGACGTCGTTCCCGGGGGAGCGCTTCTCATGGGCAAAGAGCGCTTCCGCGCACCGCACCGCGTGGCCGGTTCCCAGTTGCTCGGTCTGCTCGGCAAACTCCAGGGTGCAGCGCGGGTTGGACCATCCGTCGAAAATGCGGCGGATGACGCCCTGCTGGTAGCCCACGACAACCACGATGCGCGAGCATCCCGCCTCGACGCAGGCATCGGCCACCCACTCGACCATCGAGCGACCGGCCACCTGATGAGCGACCTTGGGCAGGTCGGACTTCATCCGGGTTCCCTTGCCCGCGGCGAGGATGATGGCGGAAGTGGTGCGCTGCTGCATGGCGGTGGTCGCCGCGTCAGAGTTGTCAGATTGAGCGACGAAGGAACTGGCCCGCATGGATTCGAACCATGACTAAGGGTTCCAAAGACCCCTGTGCTGCCGTTACACCACGGGCCAATGGTCTGAACTGATTGGGGTAAGAGCGGAGGTCTCTCCCGCTCGAACTCGTCGCTGAATCCGGGGGCTGGCCCCGACGCTGCAATGTCTCCTTCACACGAACCGATGCTCGGCCGGGGCACGATGCCTCCGACTCGCGGACCACAAATCGCGGCCCGCACATCGGCCCCGCGAAGGGACCAACAGGCGACCGCGGCGAACTCCTCGGGAGCCGAACCCTCCATCAGCCGCGATGGGAAGGCCCGCACCCGCGCCGTCCCCCTTCCGGGGACCCGTCACGGGAGGCTCCGCTGGTGAGAAGCGGGGTGAGGAGTGTAGCGGATAGGGGAAAAAAGTCGAGGCGGTGAAAAAGCACGGCCCGCGGAGCAAAAATCGCCCCCTGCGGCGAGATTCCCCCCAGCCGAAACGCCGCTACGGCCTGTTCTCGTCGTTTTCCGGCCGCTCGACCGCCGAGGCTCCGATCACGTCGTAGCAGGTCGCCAGCAGGCCGAGCAGGGGGAACTTGCCTTCGGTGAACGGGCTTGGGCCGAGCCGACGCAGCAGCGCGTGGCTGACCTCGGGCTGACGGATGGGCGTCTCAAGATCGGCCAGTCCCGGACCGGCCTGCCAGAAGTCCTCGATCGTTGATTCCAGCGGCGGCGAAGTTTCCGGCAATCGGCTGCCGATGTCTCCCGCGCGCAGCCCAGGCCCGCCTCCTCCACCCGACGCGCCCGGATACGCCGCGGCGGTCGCGGCGGAGCGTCGATCGCGCAATCGCTCGACGAGTTCCCCGGCGGGCATCCCCCGGAGCGTGAGGATCTGGAGCGGGTTCTTCTCGAGCATCTCGGCAACAAGCAACGCGACGCAGCAGGCGTGCTTGCACCAGGGCCTTTCGTTCGGGGCAGCGCACGCGACGACCACGTCCCCGGCGCCCGTGGGAAAGAGAATCAATCCGACAGCCTCGAAAACTTTCGGCAGGTCCTCCGTCGGTTCACCCGCGAGGAGCCTTCCGCCGACGATCGCCTGCTCCGCCATGACCGAGATGACGCGCTCCCACTGCGCATCGTCGAAGGTCTGCAACTGGAGCACAACCTTGTATGCGCGCACGGCCCGCCCCTGGACCAGCGCGGTGACCCGCCCCGGCTCGATGGTCAGGCCGCGCGCCTGGCCGGAGCGGGCGTACTCGAACCCTTCCTTCAACTCGTGCTCGCGTGCCTGCGCGACGACCGCCGCCATCCAGGCCGACCCGGCCCAGGACAGGTTGAGCGGATAGTGCTTCGCAAAGAGGCGCATCCCGCCGCGCACGCGACGCGGGCGGTCGGCCATGTGGTTCGGGTTGGGGTGGAACGTGGACATTTCGGGCGTGTGTTCGGGATGGTGGGTCCGGGTGCTGATTGGCCTTTGTCCAAAGCCCGGATGGTCTTGACTTCCTCTGCGTTCTTCGTGTCCGGGAGGTGTACGTGCTTGTCGGGGTTTCCGTGGGAGTTATTCGTCCGCCATCGCTTCGGGGCGGAGGGTCAAAATATCACGCAGTTGGTTCGTCGTGAGTTCGGTCAGCCAGTCCTCGCCCGAGCCGATGACATCCTCCGCGAGCGCGATCTTGTTCTCGATCATCTGGTCGATGCGGTCCTCGAGCGTGCCCCCGACGATGAACTTGTGGACATTCACCGTCTTGGTCTGCCCGATGCGGAAGGCGCGGTCGGTCGCCTGGTTTTCGACGGCGGGGTTCCACCATCGGTCGAAGTGGAAGACGTGGCTCGCCGCGGTCAGGTTCAGGCCGACGCCGCCCGCCTTGAGCGAGAGAATGAGGATCGGCGCCGACCCATCCGATTTCTGGAAGCGATCGACGATGGTCTGCCGCTGCCCCTGCGGCGTTCCGCCGTGGAGGACGAGCACCTCGCGGTCAAGCCCCTGCCTGAGCATCCCCGCGAGCAACACCGCCATCTGGCGGAACTGCGTGAAGACGAGCGCCTGCTGGTTGCCCGCGACCACTTCGTCGAGAAGTTCGAGGAGCCGGACGCACTTGCCCGAGCGCGCGGGCAGGGCCGCGACGGTCGCGCCTTCGGCATCGTCGTGCGGCAACTGCGCCGGATGGTTGCAGATCTGCTTCAGGCGGATCAGCGCGGTGAGCACCAGGCCCCGACGGCGGATGCCCTCGGCCTTGTCCACCTGCGTCAGCATCTCCTTCACGCATGATTCGTAGAGCGAGGCCTGTTCCGTCGTCAGTCGGCAGTATTCCTTGGTCTCCAGCTTCGATGGAAGATCGGAGATCACGGTGGGATCGGTCTTCAATCGGCGCAGGATGAAGGGCTTGACCAGCGAACGCAGGCGACGGCTCCGGTCCTTGTCGTGATAACGCTCGATCGGGACCGCGAAATAGGAGCGGAACTCGCTGAGAGGCCCGAGGAACCCCCGGTTGCAGAAGTCCATGATCGACCACAACTCGGAGAGGCGGTTCTCAAGGGGCGTGCCCGTCAGCACGATCCGCCGCGTCACGGGGAGCGAACGCACCGCGATGCTCTGCTTCGCGGCCGGGTTCTTGATGTTCTGCGCTTCGTCGAGCACGACGCGGTGCCACGGCACCAGTTCGATGAAATCCCGGTCGCGGTGGGCGAGGGCGTAGGTGGTGATGACCAGGTCCGAGGCGATCGCCTTGCGGAAGAAGGGTTCGCCCGACAATCGCTCGACGCCGTGATGGACGAGCACCCGGAGGGACGGCGCGAACCGCTCCGCCTCTCGTTTCCAGTTCGACACGATGGACATGGGGACGACCAGCAGCGTCGGGCCGACCGGCTCCGGCGCGGAATCAGTCTCGTTTCCCTCGGATCCCCTCGGCTTCTTCCGCTCATGCACCATGAGCGCGAGCAACTGGATTGTCTTGCCCAGCCCCATATCGTCCGCGAGGCACGGGCCGAGTCCGAGCGAATCGAGGAAGGCGAGCCATGACAGACCTCGTGACTGGTACGGACGCAAATCGCCGTGGAAGTCCGCCGGCGTGTCGAGCATGGGCATCGAGGCGCCCCCGCCCGCGGCTTCGAGCATGGTGGCCACCCATCCCGTCGCGTCGAGGCCGGTGATCGGCACCCCTGTGCGCGAGGGGTCGGTGCGATAGGCCAGCCGGAGCGCATCCGAGACCCGCATCTCTCCCCCCGGATTCTCGCGGATGAAGTTGAGCGCCGCGGTGACATCCTCGGGCCTCACCTCGACCCATCGGCCCCCGACGCGCACGAGCGGCGCCCGGCTGGCGGCGAGTTTCTCGAACTCCGCGAGCGTCAGCGGCGCTTCCCCCACGGCGATCTGCCATTCGTACCCGACGAGCGCCTGCAGGCCCATCACGGCCTGTCCCGTGCTGCCGGGTCCTTTCGAACCGGTGGCGCCCTCGCTCACCTCGGGGGCATCGAGCCGAAGCCGCGCCCCGATCCGAGCCGCGGGGCTTTCCCACCATTCCGGAACAATCACGCCGAAGCCCTGCTCAACCAGCAGAGGCCTGATCTCGCGGAGGAACTCGTAGGCCTGCGTGGTATTGAGTTCGAGGCCGACGGGCGAATGCTCACGCATCGGCTCCTCGATCTTTCGATAGATCCGCGCCGCGCGGGCCAGTTCCTTCAGGAGCAGGTCTTGCGGCGCATCGACGCGGCGTCCCTTCACCGTGGCGCTCTCGGAGCGGAGCGTCCAGACATCCTCCGCGTCCACCATGATCGATTCGTTGTCCACCGATTGAAGGTGGAACGTGAGCGACCAGACGATGTCCGAGCCGGGGGCTTCGAGATCGCCCAGCGTCCCAACGAAGGCGGGTTCGTCGAGCCGGAAACACAGCCGCCACTCGCCACCGACCCCCCGGTCTTCGAGTCCGCCGATCCAGCGTCGCACGGTCTTGATCGCCGCCGAACGACGCGGGTCGTCGAGCAAGACCGTGCCGGCCGCGCCGAGCAGCCCGCCGAGCCACGCGACCTGAAGGTCCGTGGCGGGGTCGCGCCCCTCGATCGCTTCGATCATCTGCTCGCCGACCAGCACGCGGCGGGACCACGCATCGACGACTCCGGTCAGAAAGTCCTCGACGATGGGCCGCGCCTGGTGCTCGAAAGCGTCCACCGTCGCCCGCGCCGATGGGGGCATCGCCCCGACGAGCAGGTCCACCTTCGCGGCGGTCGCCTCGTCGTGCAGCCAGGGTTGCCAGACCCCGCGAAGTCCGTGACCGTTCTCCTGCACCAGCGCCGGAACGAGCCGTTGCTGCGCGATGAGCGATCGCGCGAGTCTCCCGGCGCCGGCAAAGAACCGCAGCGAATCACCGATGAGGAGGCGCTCCCCGGCGGCCCCTTCGTCATCGCGCGCGGCCACGTCCTCGATGCGGTCGAGCACGTCCGCCGCGTCCGCCGCGTCGATGCGGACGCCCGGCACGAGCCAAGGGTGCAACGCCATCCCGAGGCGCGATTCGAGGTGTGCGCCATGACCCGAAGCGTGCGCCAGGTGGGGACTCGGGCTGGGCACGCCGCCGAGCGTCGGCAAGCGGAGACGAATCTCCGTCGGAGCGGCCTGCTCCATCGGCCGACCGATCAGGCGTTGAAGCAACCCGGGCCAATGCTCCCGAGGGACAGAGAGGGGATGGACACCCTCCGATGCGTTCGCCTCGGTTGTGCCATCACGTTCGCCCCAGAGGACGAGCGCGCCATCCGTCCACTGGCCATGCACCGCGATCATCGCCGGCCCCTCCCGGGGGCATCGCCACCTCCGGCTGCCCGACGCATCACGTCCGCTCTCCCACACATGCAAATGAGGGCGCTGGGACTCGAACCCAGGACCAACGGCTTAAAAGGCCGATGCTCTGCCAACTGAGCTACGCCCTCGGTTTCAAGGATCTCTCGGTCCTCCTCGTCATTCGAACCTGACACGCCTTCCTCGTTCGATGGTCGATCGGGAAGGGCCAAAATCATAGCCTTGATCGCCGTTCCCCGCCGGGCTGCTGGCGGCCCGACCCGTTGTGCCGCAAAATGCCTCCACGATGACCATCAGCCAGCCCGCCATCCTCGCCCGCCTTGACCGCGCCGCCGCGGTCATCGCGGGCCTGCGAACCCAGGCCACACGCATCGAACGTCTCGCGGGCGAGGTCCGCGCCTGCTTTGATCGTGGCGGACACCTCTACACCTGCGGCAACGGCGGATCGGCCGCCGAGGCGCTCCACCTCTCCGAGGAACTCATCGGCCGGTATAAGCGCGATCGTCGCCCATACCCCGCCGTCTGCCTCGCGGCCGACCCCTCCGCCCTGACCTGCATCGCGAACGACTACGGCTACGAGCAGGTCTTTGCGCGGCAGATCGAGGCGCTCGGAAAACCGGGGGACGCGCTGGTGGTCCTTTCAACAAGCGGGAACAGCCCGAACATCGAGCGCGCCCTCATCTCGGCGCGAGCCAGGCAGGTGCGCACCCTCGGGCTGCTCGGCAAAGGGGGCGGCCGATGCGCCCCGCTGTGTGATGTCGCGCTCGTCGTGGATGCAACGGAAACCGAGCACGTCCAGGAGGCGCACCAAGTTCTCATACACCTCATCCTGGAAGCGGTTGAAGGCTAAGCCGGACGCCCCGTCGAGCGACCCGGTCACTCTCCCGCGGGGAGATCGACCACCGTGGTGACGGAACCCGAGGTGATGAGCAACTTTCCATCGAGGAGCGCGCACGGCCCCGGCTCCCCGTTCGAGCCGATCGCGATGTCCACGCGCGAGACAATCTTCAGCGACGGGTTGGCGAAGACATTCAGGCTCACCGCGGACTGGCCGTTGGCCTGGTTCCGGCTCGGCGGGGTGAGCGTGACGGCGAACCGCTCGCCGAACGCCGAGAATGCCGTGCCGCTGTCGCGCTCGTTGGTGTCGAGTCCGATCAGGTCGCCGCTCGGGTTGAACACCGCGAGGCCGAGGTCGGTCGCGAGCGCCGCGTTCTGAGCGAGCGCCCGCAGGCTGATCGTGCCGAATCCTCCCGAGAGACGGTCGCGCGTGTCGAGGGCGTTGTCCCGAACGCCGCCGTCGGCGGAGCGGATCTGGAAAAGATCGTTGCCCTCGGTCCGCACGAGCACCCGTCCCGGCATGATCCACGCGGCCAGTGAATCCGCGAGCGGGCGCGCGGTGGCGCGCCATCGTTCGCGGCCTCGATACGCGTCGAGCGAGACGATCGAGTCGTTCAGGCCGACGATCGAAAAACCTTCCGGCGCCAGGCCGACCCAGCGCACGCGGTCGGTTGTTTCCCAGCGATGAAGCGCCTGGCCCGTGCGCGCATCGAGCGAGAGCACGATGCCCGTCATCGGGTCGGCCGCGTGGGCGTCGGTGATCGGCTTGTCCAGGTCGATCGGGCCGTCGGCCCCGCCGATGAGAAGTGTGCCGGCTTCAAGTTTCGCGTCGTGCATCCGATTGACCGTCGTGCCGCTGGACCAGAGGTGACGCCCGCTTTCGAGGTCGAACGCGGCGACCCGGCCCATGCGGTCGATCAGCACCATCGTCCGACGATCAAAGAGCACGCTCAGTTCGATGACCGGCACGCGGTGCTTCAACGGCGTGTCGATGAGCGGGACAAACTCCCGCGTGGCATCCGCCAGCAGGTCGTCGATCGGCGCACGGGGCACCAGCGTACGGAAGGGCGGGGTCTGCCACATCACCTGGCCCGTGTCGAGGTCGCGTCGGATGATCGAGAAATCCGTCCGATCTTCGACCTCGCCGATGCTCCGAGCGAAGGTGACGCCGGTCGAATCCATCCACACATACTCTTCATCCTTCACGCCCCCCCACTGCCTGATGACCGGGCCGGGGCCGACGGCCTTGAACATCGCGATCTCGTCCTCGTCTGAGAGCAGAAGCACCCGGTCCGTGACCACCTGCGGCGCGTCGGACGCCACCGGTTCGAGCACCGACCAACCCAGCATCGGCTCCGCGCCGAGCGGTTCGGGACCGATGCGCGGCCGCCGGTCGAGCCGATCAATTTCGCGCTGGAGCGCGGCGGCGAGCAGCCCGCTATCAAGCGTCACGTTGTTCTCGGTCATCCGAAGGTTCGGATGATCGCGCGTGAACGCCTCGAGCGTCGCGAGCGCCGGGTACACCAGCCCGGAACGCGAAAGATGCTGCACGAGCCTCCCGGTCAACTCGCCCACGAGCGGGTCGCCCGAATCGAGCGCGAGATTGGCCGTCGCAAGCCCTTCTTCGAGCGCCTGCGCCGCGAGTTTCGATTTCCCTCGAGTCGCGTACCGCGACGAGGCTTCGAGCCACGCCGTCACCGATGCGCGAGCGACGGGGTAGCGTCGGGCGAGCGCCTCAAACGGCTCCGGCTCGATGGTCTGCGACAGGTTGGCGAGCGCTCGGTCCGCGTCACCCTGATAGGGAAGATAGAGCGCTCGACCGTTCGTCTGGACAAGCCGACGAAGGCGGCGCGTCGCCTCGAAATCCGCCGAGACGATTGTTTCTCCCTGCGAGAACATCGCCGAAGCGAGTTCGGGGGAATCGAGGACGCTCTGGTAGGCCTCGACCGCGCGCGCGGGCTGGTCCGTCGATTCGTTGTAGCGTCCGGAGGCGAGCAGACAGGCGACCCGCTCGCTCGGGCCGCTTGCGCACCGATCGAGCCTCTGCACGAGCGCCCCGCGAAGATCGATGGGGAGCACCGTGCGCCCGGCGGCCTGGGACGGCGGCTCAACCATCGCGAAGATCGCCTTGAACAGGCGCGATTGATCGGCCGCAAACGTGGGAGAGAGCGGGTCGCGCTCGACCGCGTTGAGCGCCCGGTCCACCGCGGGCAGGATGCCCTCGGGCCGGCCCGCTCGATATGAAAGTTCGGCGTAGGTGATCGCCGGCGTGGGATTGTTTGGGTCCGCGTCCATCCGTTCGTGGAGCATCCGGTCGGCGACCTCCCACACCAGGTACGTGTGGATCTCGTGGTCATCGACCACGAGCAACTGCCCGTCGAGCGGGAGCACATTTCCTGGCTTGTCGAGCGGGATTCGAAGCGTCGGCTCCGGGCCGCGCTTCGGGTCGTAGACCGCGACGCCTTCGATGACCGGGACCATGACCTGGTCGCCGAACGCCAGCACGCGACCGCGGATCTGTCCCGCCTGGAAGCGGGCGCACCGCGCTGTGCTCGAATCCGGGCCGAACGACGCGAGTTCCGCCGCGACCAGCCCGGTGGACGAAACGCCGACGAGCATGCCGCCCGCGACGACCAGGTAATCGGGATTGTCGAACTTGGAGGCCGGGCACCGCCCGGTGACCAACCCCGTCGCCGGGTCGAGCCGCACGATCTCCTGACGATCGGGCGTGACCGCGAACACCGCGTCATCGAAGACCAGCGGCGAGTTCGATTCCCACGGCTGGTCCGCGTGAGCCTGCGTCATGGGACGGCCCGCCCAGCGGCGGATCCAGTGCACACGGCCCGAGGTCGTCTCCACCGCGGCGATGAACCCGAGTCGATTCACGACGAACATCACGCCTCGATGCACGGTCGGCGCGTCGATGATCGAAGGCCGCAGACCATACGCGAGCGAGCCGCTGCTCCCGAGCGGGCGCGACCAGCGCAGTTCGCCCGTTCGCGCGTCAATCCCGATGGCCGATGATCCTTCCAGCCGACGGCGCATGAGGTCCTTCTGCACCATCGCCACGACGATGCCCTGATCGATCATCACGGGGCCTCGAAGCGACGAGTCCGCCGGCTCGCTGAGCGGGAAGTCCTCCAGCAGTCTCGTCCATCGCACCGAGCCGCTGCGCGCGTCCATGCACATGAGCGATCGTCGGGGCGTATCGGTGTTCTGGATCGCCAGCCCCATCAGCGCGACGACATACGTGGCGTCGGCCGCGACCCCCGACAACTCCTCGAACCCCTGTGATTGCCCGACCGGATACCGCTTCCCCTGGATCGGTTCGATCCGCGCGCGCCACTTCTGAGAAAGCGTGAAGCGGTTCCACGCGGTGATGGTGTGCGTGTCGTTGGCGTAGATCGTGTCGCCCATCGCCGTGGGAATCGCGTAGAGCCAGAGCGCACCCTCCCTCGGCGTGGGGTTCATGTTGCGAGGATTGATCGTCGAATCGAACGGCAGGCGGTCGCCCATTTCGTCCGACCACAGCGGGCGCGCCAGGAGATCCGACAGGTTCGTCGCCGGCGCGCTCGCAAACGCGGTTCGCGGCGTGGGAATGTCGGGGATCACCGCCGGCGATCCGTTCCAATCGGGCAACGAGGCTTCCCGGCGCCACGAGGCGAGGCGCTCCTTCGTCTCGCGAGACGATTCGGCGCCCTGGTACGACACCGCGAGCGTGAGCAGTTCCGCCGCGTCGCGCCCGAGATCGCCGGCGCGATCCGGGTGCCGGTCCAACTGCGCGAGCGTCCGGGCCGCCGCGTGAAACTGTGCCGCCTCGATCTGCCGCTGGGTGAGCCGGAGCGCTGCCTCGTACCCCGATGGAGTCAACAGCCTCGCACGTTCAACATCCTCGAGCCGTTCCGACAGGAGCAGTTTCTTCGCCGTCGGCTCTTCCAGCGCGCGGTACCGATCGAGCAGGGGCCGATTGGACATGAGCGCGGCATGCACGCGGCCCCGGACCGTCGTGAACAAATCCGGTTCACCGGGCGCGGCAAGGAGGCGCTCCGCCTCCGTGTCGAGGAGGTTCTGGAGTACGCGGATCGCTTCGTCCAGGTTCCCCACCGCCGCGAGTTCGCCCGCCCGGATCAGCCCGTCGTACGCGAGGGGCGAATCATCGACGAATACCGGACTGGCAGGCGTCTGGGCGTCCGCTGCGCCCCTTCCGGGTCCGATCAGCACCGAGGCGGCGACCGTCATCGCCAGCCAGGCCGTCCGACACGCCCGAGGCGTCCGAAAAAGAGGGAAGGATCGTGGCGTGCGTGTCATGGTCGGTGGACGCTTCCAGTCTTTGCGGATCGGTACGACCGGCGGCTCTCACCGGATCGTGCCGATCGGCTTGAATCCGAAGTCTACGCGGCCGAGAGACGGTGCGCGGCTCACCCTTCGGGGCGCGACAACCGATACAGATGGCACCGCCCGCGGGCTGCAACGCCGCGTTCCGAGGGGTGGTCTGCTCCCGCTCGGCCTGTGTGTGGCGGCCGGGCTTTCGATGCATCGCGGCGCGCCCCCGTTCTGGGGCGGGAGGCGGCATGAGCGCTCTGCCAGGTTCTCCGTTCGTGCTGCTGGCGCCGAACGAAACGATCCCCACGTGCCTCCGACATGCCTGCGAGACGGCGCGGTCGAGGCGAGTCACCTTTCTCATCGTCGCGATGACGATGATGGGCATCGCCGACCTGATGTGCACCTTGACCTACATGCGCACCAGCGGCATGCTCGAAGCAAACCCGCTGGCTCGCTTCATCCTGACGACGGGCGCGGTGGACGGCGGCTCGGAGCAACTCGTCATGTTCAAGGCGCTCACGATCCTCCTCTCCTGCGGGACGCTCTACATCGCCCGCCGGCACAGGCAGGCGGAACTCAGCGCCTGGGTCTGCACCGCCATGATGTGCGTCCTGACCATCCACTGGATCAACTACAACCGATCGGTCAGCGCCTTCACCAACGACATGGCCGTCCTGGCGATGTCGGGAGGCGAGTTCGAGCCGATGTGGGTGAAGCTGGAAGATTGATCCCCCATCGGCGCTCTACCATGCGTGCGTGGACGCACGCCCGCCGCTCATCGCGATCACCATGGGCGACCCCGAGGGCATCGGGGCGGAGGTCGTCGTCAAGGCGCTCGGCGATCATGCCTTCCTCGCGTCGTGCGGCGCAGGGTTCCACATCTACGGCGAGTCCGGCACGATGCGCGGAGCCGCGAACGCCGCGGGCCTGAAGCCCTTCTGGAGACAAGCGCCCGATGGTTCGCCGCCCGATGCAGCCGCTCCGGCCGGCGATGTTCTCCTGATCG
>JAEUIV010000137.1 GCA_016795005.1 Phycisphaerae bacterium | reverse complement strand
CCCCGACCGCCCGTTCCGATCGGACCTCTTGGCTCTCGTCCCAAAGCCGAGAGCGCGGAACCCCCGCCACGCGTCGCCAGCGGGGCCGATTGGCGCGCCCGAGCCGTAAACGACACGGCCCGCCCCACTTGGGACGGGCCGCGTGAACTCCCCGATCGTAACGGGTTCAAAGGGCAGTTGCGAGCGTCCGACGGATTCTGAGGAGGGATCCAGCAGTTAGCGGCGGCCTCCGATTCGCCTCTCCCTAACCCACACCGCACTGGCCTCGAATTCGTTCATTGGCCAACAGGTTTCTGTGCCCGAGAGGAACCAATCCAGGTGCTTCGGCTCCAATGGCGCGAAACGCCAGAAAATCAGGTCGATCTCCACGGTCGATGCTCTGATACAAGTGGATTCGGAAGCAGGTCATCCACGACCTGACCACGTTGCTACTCCGACTCCGCCGACGACTCGTCATCGTCGTCGGGAATGTCGATCATGGCGTACCATTCTGCGCCAGAACCTTCCGAAAGATCATAACGTGTGACCTGCCTCACTGCGTTGGATTGCACCGGATTGCGCAGGATTGCCACCTCGAAGCGAGCCGTGTCGTCGGGATCGCGGAATACACGGTACAAGAAGTACCGCTGTCGCGCCGACTCCGCCTTCCGATACTCGTTCTCTGTGAGCTCGATCTCGCCGCTGCGGCTGCTCCGTCCCTTAACCTCGATGTACCGAGCAATGCAAACCTCCTGAACCTCGCCTTGGGCCAGAACCGCTTCGTACTCCCCTGCCGATCCGAGGCTGATGATGTCGCAACCGAACGCCTCCGAGCCGCGGAGGTGGCTGACGCGGACCGGGTAGCGCCCCTCCAGCCGCTCGTAGGCCTCGACCACTCGGAACGTGACGTCCTCCGTCGCAAGCGGCCCGCGTCTATGCACTCCGCCGGAGCCCGCTCTGGCGGTGATCACGAGCTTGCGGCGCGTGCCGGCCCTCCGCTTCGGGGGCTGCACCGGTTGGAAGGTGACATCGCCCGCCGCTGGTTCGTGCCCGGCATTGTCGTCCGGGTCCACGTCCGGGGCATCGCCGGTATCGCCCCCGGATAACTCCGACCCCTCGTCGGCTCCCCCGGTGGGAGGGGGCAACGGTTGCGGCGTCGGCGGTTCCTCTTCCGCCTCTGTGCGGAACCGCTCGTGCGCTTGCGCAAGTTTTCCCTCGGCGTCGTCGTCCACCAGCCCGCGAACGACGTCCTCCATTTCCGCCACGGTCCGGCACCGGAAGACGTTGGCTGCCTCGGCAGCGACATCCGTTCCCAATAGCTCCGCGACCAAAGCAGCCACGCCCTGCCAGAACCGCACAAGCGATGGCGCCTCGCGATCAAAGTCATCGATCATGTAGAGCGTTCGATCGAGAAGCAGGCGGTCGCCCTGGCTGTCCATCTCGATGGTCTGCGTCTCCCCGCTGGGGAGTTTGGCCTCCGCCCGCATGCGCGTACACAGTCGGAGTTCGGCCTGGTGCAGCAGGTTGCGCTCCCGATTGTCCTCGTCGAGCTTCTTGCCAAGCCGGATCGCGTACAGGTACGGGAGTGCGCGCCTGAACGCGGCGTTGGCATCCTCGCTCGATGGCGCGTACTCCGTGCCGTCGTCAAACAGCGATATCTCGATGTCCTTGGTTGCCAGCGGCTCAACGCCGAATAGTTCGCGCACCAGCTTGGTCGACTTTCGACGCGGAAACTCGGCCACCTTCAGGTGCTGCTCGATGACGCGCGGCACCGTCACGTTGGCGTTGTACCTGACCTCGGAGACCGGCAGGTACTTCGATTCTCCACGAACGCGCGACCATACCCGGCCATTCTTGAAGAACTGCCGGCGTGACAGGCTGTCCTCGGCCACCACTCCCGCCTCAATCAGCGTGCGGTACACGCCCGGCGCGTGCTGACCGCCTGGATCGTCCTGGGGAAGGCGGCTCAACAGCTCGTAGAGCGAGTCCGCGTCGATGGCCTCCAAAGAGGAGATCGCGCCAAGGCGTGTTAGCAGCCCATTCACGGCGCGCCGGCCGCCGCTTCGGCGGATGGCCGGATCGTTGACGTCGATGGCGTGTTGCGAGTAAAGCCCGCGGAGCATGCGGCCCGCAAAGCCGCTCAGGATCACCTGGCCCGGCTTGCAGCGAGCGCCGTCAACAGTCGGCACCCAGTCGGTCGAACGAAGGGCCAGCATCACCGGGTTGGGAATCTTGACGCCACGGTCCGCCCACATCTTCTGCTCGCGGGACTTGCGGGCCACGAAGTAGGCGTCCTCGACGATGTCGCTCGCGAGGAAGTGCTGGCCATCCGCGAGCAGGAAGGCCACAAGACCCGCCGGGTCCGCCTCGAGGAGTAGCCGCTCAAAGTGATGCGGGACCGTGGCTCCCTCGACCCCCTTCTCCTTGCAGAGGTAGAGCGCGGCGGCGAGGTCCACGCACTCCTCCTCGCGGACCACGCCTGGGTACTCATGCTGCTCCAGAGCCCGCCGCGCAAGGCGCTCGCTCTCAGAGAGAGAAAGTGGCACAGTCTTCGGCCGGTCGTGGACCCCGAGCGAGACCAAGAACTCAGCAACGCGACGAACGTCGGCGTGCTCCAGGCCAACTTGCGCGGGCGAACCCGAGAAGTGCACGCCCTCGATCCCCGAGTAGAGGCGGTGCAGCATGTCGCCGCCGGGATACTCCGGCCCCAGATAGCAATCACCGGGAGCGATGACCTGCCCGCTCCGCCCCACGATTGGAACCGTGACGCCCGAAAGGACGCCGGGCTCTCCGTTGGTCGTGTCAAACAGCCACCTCAGGAGTTCCTGTACTCGGCCAGGCTGCTCGCGCTCGTCCGCCTGCCGCGCGCGTGACACCAAGGCCCTGACGACCGTGTCCAGACGGTATTCATCAACACGGGCCTCGCGGGCCTCAAGCCGTCCGGACAAGGCGCGGATGCTCGATGCCCCCGCGGCGGACTGCAATCCGCGCTGAAACTCGGGATGCAGGAACTGGATGTCCTGCGCCCACGTCGGCACCGGGTACGGATTCACCCCAGGCGTGAAGAAGCACTGCTCGTCCGGTCCGACGAACGTGCCCCGGGCGGTCAGGATGAATTCGCCAAGCGGCAGCTTGCCAAGTCGCTCGGTGGCGAGCAGACGGCCCACGAGTTCGCCGGCGGACGATGGCTCCATCTCCTCGAGCTGCGACCGCAACCGTCGGAGGAGCTCGGGCTGGCCGAGCCACCCGATCTCGAAGAGACTCAAGACTCCGGCGAGTTTCTCGTCCGTGCGCACACTGAGCACGTCCGGGAAGTGCTTGGGCGTGAGCAGTGGATGCCATGAATCATGCGGTGTGCGGAATGCCTCCGCGGCGGGGCCCAGGCGTCCATCGATGCGGGGAAAGATGTGCCGGCCTTTCAACTCGGCCACGGCGCGATCCAAGAAGCCCAGCCGCTTGAGTTCCGGGTCTGCCTGGTCCAGGCCATCGAGCAGCTTCAGGGCACGGCGGGGCTGAGCGGGGGTGGCCTCCGCAGCGACAACATCCGCCAACTGCGCCGCGAGCGCTCCCAGCACCTGCCGGTTGTCCTCGGTGTCGTGAACGCGGTTGCGATCGTCGCTCAGCTCAAGCGTTGCGTGCAGCACCATTGGAAGGGGGAGCGCGTCCTTCGTCGGAAAAAACACGCACAGGCACCGATCCGCCGCTGGCTCCGCCTGATCGGGCACCGCGATTGCAGTCTCGTAATCGCGGGCGCGCCGTTGGCGCGAATCGGCACTCGGAGCAAGCCGCCCCTCGCGACGGTGTAGCGTCCATAGCGAGTCTCCGATCGGGCTCTGAATAATGAGTCGCGTCGCGCGTTCGTTAACCTCCTCCCGGAGGATCTCCCAGCGCCGCGGCGCGGTGCCGCGCACCTCGATCTCCGTGAGGGACCGGCAGAACAGCAGTGCCTCGGTCTGGATGCCGTCCAGTTGGTTGAGCACATCGCGCCGCACGGCGTCACGTCGAGTGTCGTCCGGAATGCGGAGCACGAGAACCGTGTCAAATCCCTGGTCTCGATACCTATGCGCGAGATCGAGTTCGGTTGCAGACGGGACAAACGGGAATCGCATCACTGGCACCGGCGGATAGCCCTCTGCGCGGGTGAAGTCGTCCACCATGCCTCGCAAGGCCTGTGAGGTCGCAGCAAGCTCGTTGATCTGAAAGAGCGCCTTCGATCGGTCGAAAGCCACAGACAGGTGCCCACTGGACAGAAGGGGGCACTCAGACCACGTCAGCACCGACCGGAAGCCGAGGCCCTTGCAACCGATGTACTTGTTGCGGTCGAGCTGCTTGGGGCTGCAGTCGCTGATGACAAGGGACTCCAGGCCGCCCGCGGAGAAGGCTGATCCCGAGTTGGCGACTACCACGCAGTCGTCGCGCAGTTCGACAAGCAGGCGCCCGCCATCGGATTGCTCCGCGGCGTCGTCGGCATTCTGAAGAAGCTCGAGCAGCTGACGCCCGCGGTAGCCCTCGATAGCGGCGAACTCCCTGTTCGCATGGCCCACGAGCTCCTTCGGCTGCCGGGCGTAAAGATCAAGCTGGTCGGAGGCGAGCTTCGCCACCGCTCGGTGTGCCGCTTCGACGGATGCGATCGCGGGCGCCGACTCGGGTGCCAACGGTCGGGTGACTCCTGTCGCGTCGGTGGGCTCTTGCATCCTCATGGAAGTCCTCATGTTGTGTGCCGATGCGTCGGGCGGCGGCTGCGTAGCGTTGGCAGCCAACCTCATCTCATGAGTCACGTAGTTTGGATCCCCGACTGGATGGGTTTGGCGGAACTCGCCCTCATGGACCTCCGACCCAGAATGTGGACCAGTTCGGCGTGCCGGATGCCGGGATCCAGCGTCGAACCTGTCGAAACAATCAGTTCTGCAGGTGACGACTTCCGCGCGAGGTCGTACCCTAGGGGGCGCCGACCAGCACTGCTCGTTAGTGATCCGCAGTCGGCTCTCTCTGCCGGTTGACGAAACAGCCGGAGTGGCCAATCCGACATTCGACCGCGCCGCCTACGTTCGACTGGCAACCACTGCTGTGTCCTTGGCCGCAGTTGGGTTGCGGCGAACGGGCAACGCTCTCTGGTTTGACCTGGATTGTTGGGAAGAACGTCCACCAGGAACCCTCGGCGCGTCGCCCCGCGCCAACCCGTTAGCAAACAGGGCCGCGTCGTTTGGCCGGGGCCCATGAAACCCCCCGAGAGCAACCCTCTCCGGAGGGTTGGGAACAGCTCAAGATGGACGAACCAGGCATCTCTCGTAGTCAGCGACACAGTTGGTTCCCGCACACCCGTCGAAGTGTAGTTGAGCCGCCCTCCGGCACAGCGAATTAGGTGATCCTGAACGAGCCACCCAGACCCTCGAGAGCTCGATTCACTTCCCCTATGACCTTCAGGTCGGGCGCAACCACGCCATCGCCGATCTCAAGCCGGACATGGAATCGCAGCGCCACGTTCGTCCTTGCCTTGATGTCCAGGAGGCGGGGGACGGCATCGCTGAGATCCTGAATCTGTGAGGGTTCGAAGTCCGCTTCTGCCGCCCGAACATTCGGCGACTGAGGCCGTCGTCCCCCCGAGGATCCGCCGCCGTCTGTCGGCGCCGGAGCGGACGCGACCTTGATGCGGACGGACTTTGCCGCGACCAAGTCGCACGGCCACTCGCCGGAATCGTCCGTCAGTTCGACGAACCGAGCCTGGAGCGCGCCAGAGATCACATCTCTCACCGTTTTCCACGGCAAGGTCGCCCCGGCCGTCTGC
>JAEUIV010000068.1 GCA_016795005.1 Phycisphaerae bacterium | reverse complement strand
CGGTCCAGCGGACGAGCGTTCCGGAGCCTTCGGGCGCCCAGTCTTGGTCGTAGTCCCGGTCGCGCGGCGCCAGGCCGCAGACCGCCCAGAACTTCTGATCCGGCTGATCCGTGCCGCAGGAGACGGCGAGCGCCGGCAAAGCGAGAACGCTCGACGCCAGGATGAAGGCGACCGTGCTGAGACGCGCTGAATGCATGATGGTCCCCTTTCAATCGGTTCGCGGCGGGCACTCGGCAGGCACGTATTCCCCGATGCATTGGAGAACGCGAAACGGCCGCCAGCATATCATGCAACCTTGATCTACACGCCGTTCAACGCCTTGTCTCAGACGCCCCGGCCTTGGGGCGAGAAGTGCGGCGTGTTCGCGGTGTGGGGGGCGGCCGACCCCGCGCGGCTGACTTTCGCCGGGCTGCTGGCGCTCCAGCATCGCGGTCAGGAGTCGGCGGGCATCGCGGTGACCGACGGGCGGTCGCTGATGCGGCACGTGGACATGGGGCTGGTGTCGCACATCTTTGACCACGACTGCATCCGCACTCTCGACGGGCACGCGAACTCGCGGGCGGGATTCGCCGGGCGGCTCGGCGGGGGGATCGGTCACAACCGGTACTCGACGACGGGGTCGAGCCGCGTGGAGAACGCGCAGCCGTTCATCGGGCGTTCGCGGGCGGGAGAGATCGCGCTCGCTCACAACGGGAACCTGGTGAACGCGCTCGAACTGCGGCGGCGGCTGGAAGATGCGGGCCACACGTTCCACAGTTCGTCGGACACGGAGGCGATCCTGCAACTCATCGCGGCCCACGCGGGTCCTGGGTCGCCCGATCCGGTGGCGGATGCGCTGCGCGAGTTGCGCGGCGCTTTCAGCCTGGTGATGCTGCACAACGACCGGATCGAGGTGGCGCGCGACCCGTGGGGTTGGCGGCCGCTGGTCATCGGCGAGACGGAAGACGGAGCGCTGATCGCGGCGAGCGAAACCATCGCGCTCGACATCATCGGGGCCAGGTTTGTACGCGAGGTGGAACCGGGAGAGATTGTAACGCTCTCGGACGCGGGCGTGGAGTCGCGCCGTTTCGCTCCGCCGGCGGAGCCGCGGGCGCACTGCGTCTTTGAGCATGTCTATTTCGCCAGCCCCGCGAGCAAGGTGTTCGGGCAGACGGTGCAGACGGTTCGTGAGCGGCTGGGCGAGCGGCTGGCGAAGGAATCGCATGTTCCGGCGGACTGCGTGCTCCCGATGCCCGACTCGGGACGTTCCGCGGCGACAGGGTACGCGCGGGCCAGCGGCGTGCCGTACCGCGAGGGGATCATCCCGAATCGCTACGTCGGCCGTACGTTCATCAAGCCTTCGACCGAGGAGCGGGTGCAGGCGGTGCGATTGAAGTTGAACATCGTCGAAGACGTTGTGCGCGGGAATCGGGTCGTGGTGGTGGACGATTCGGTGGTGCGCGGCACGACCACGCGGGCCAAGATGGACCAGTTGCGTGCGGCGGGGGCGAAAGAGATCCATCTGCGCATATCGTGCCCGCCGATCCGGCATCCGTGTTTCTTCGGAGTTGATTTCGCGGAACCCACGCAGTTGATCGCGGCGGGGCGCGAAGTCGAACAGATCCGGAAGCTGCTCGGGGTGGACACGCTGCACTACCTTTCGCTCGAAGGCATGCTGGACGTGGTGCAGACCGCGAGCCTCCCGCGCGAGCACTACTGCACGGCGTGCTACAGCGGGAAGTACCCGATCGACGTCGCTCGCGCGGCGGCGGGCGCGGTGAGCGGGAAATGCTGACCGACGGTTCACCGATCTGACGGCGGCGGGGGGCTTCGCTCGAGCGCTTTTCTTCCCCACGGGATCTCGAATCGATCGCGCGTCGTGCAATAAGAGATGCCGGCCATGCGGCCGATGGCGTCGAGCCTCGCGGCGTCGACGTGGTGGGCCGCGTTCACGAGTCCTTCCGCCGCGTGGATCGAGACCACGCGCCCGATGACGATGTTTCCGCCCGAGGGCGCGCCGGGGTTCAGACGGATGATCTGTGAGACTTCGCATTCGAAAGCGATCGGCGCCTCTTTCACCCGCGCGGGCTTCACGATGCGGCTGGGGGCGGGCGCGAGGCTCGCAAGGTCCCACTCGCTTTCGCCGTAGGGCAGTTCCTCGGCGGTGGAGGCCATCCGGTGCGACTGTGCGTGGGTGACGATGTTGACGACGAACTGAGCGGCGGGGTGGGAGAGGTTGCGCAGGGTGTCCTTCTCCGAGCCGTCGGGCTTGTTCGCGGGGCAGAAGAGGATTGAGAGCGGGTTGCTCGAGACGCCGTTGAAGAATGAGAAGGGGGCCAGGTTGGGGCGGCCGTGGGGAGAAAGAGTGGAAACCCATGCGATGGGGCGCGGAACGACCGATCCGATCAGGATCTTGTATCGGTCCGCGAGATCGAGTGCCGAGGGGTCGATGTCCATGATGCGACTCTATCGAGTTGGATCGGGGGTTCGCCGGCGCACGATTTCCCAGGGCAGGAGCGCGAGGATCATCGCGAGGATGGCAAGGAGCGCGATCCAAAGGATTCGCAGGGGCCAGGGGCCGAGGTGGTCGATGAGCGTCGGGGAGCCGGGGCGTGAATCGCCGACGTAGGCGTAGTTCCAGCCCGTCGCGATGTTGACCGGAAGGATGAGCGCGATGAATGCCGCGGCGGTCAGGATTGCTATGAGCGCATCACGCCGCGTCGGCCGGTACCCGCGGACGACCACGTCATAGATGGCGAACGTCCCGATGACGCCGTGGTTGATCCACGCGATCCAGAACTCCGCATGCGCCGGGCCGACGGATACGATCGGCGTGAGTAACCCCTGCGATGAAAGCCCGACGCCCCAGAAGTAGAGGATGATTCGGAAGAAGCGCGTGTGGGTCAGGAACGCGAGCGGCGCCGCGAGCGCGGCGAGGTCACATATCTGGAGCGGGAGCGATCGCTGCCATTCAAAGTTCGCCGGGGCGAGCCACCACGCGTTGACGCCGATCCAGGCGATCAGGCCCATGACGCCAAGCACGCGATCCATCCGGGCGGCGGCGCGTCCGTGCTGTCGCGTTCCGATGAGGATGATCGCCGCGGTGAGCGCCGCCCAGGCGGCGAGCGTGGCCGCATGGGTCAGCGAGAATGCCTCAAAGTGATCGAGCCAGCCGGTGGACACACGACCAGCGTACGCGGCGGGGAGGGATCAGAACATTCGGCCGAGCCAGACTCCGAGGGCGAACAGCGCGCCGGCCGCGGTCACTGCGAGCACCACGCGGGCAAGGAGCGGCCGGTGCGCCAGCCCGTACATGGCGAGCGCGAGGCGCGGCGGACGAGCACTTTTCCGAAGCCCTGCCTCATCGAAGGGCGACCCCGGATTGGAGTCCGAAAGAGCTTCAAGTTCGGCATAGGACTTGGGGGGTCGAGCGTACAGATCGGACCCGCAGCGCGGGCACGCCCATTCGGTCTCGCGCGAATCATTCTGGATGGCGCGTCCGTCGAACCCGCAGCAGAGGCACATCCGTCGAGCGAGCCGGGGGGACATGACCGTGGCGGCGCGGGCCATACGCTGAAAATATACCACTGAAATCAGCCGAAGCGAACAAAAACGCGACCCTGAGCAGTTCGGGCCGAGAAAAAATTGTCACCCTCGAACCGCTGATTCGGGGTGGTCGGACGAGTGGTCGGAAACATCCGCGCGGAACGCTTACACGTTCTCTTCAATTTTCTCTGACGTGCTGACGCGCCGAGCATCGGTTGCCGCGTTCAACGAGGGGCGACTCGCACCGGGAGATTCGGCGCCCTGGCCGACCTCATCTTCGATGCCCTTCACGCCCTTCTTGAACTCGACGATCGCCTTGCCCAGGCTGCGTCCAACCTCCGGCAGGCGCTTCCCGAAAAGGAGCAATCCGATGACGAGGATGACGACGAGTTCAGCGCCGCTGGGAGTCCAGAAGCCGAGCATGCGAGTTCCTTTCGCCCCACGCCGGACGGTGGGCAGAGCATGCTATTCAATCCGCCGAGCGAGCGTCGGTCAACCGGATTGTTCGGGATTTGTTGATGTCGGGAGATGATTGGGCTATGCATTTCGGCTTTTCCGGGTTGATATCGCCCGAAAAAGAAGCACGCTCCACCCTGTGATAAGGGAAGTGGAGCGTGCCTGGAAAGGGTGAGGGGATGTCGCGTATCAGTGAGCCGCGAGTTCGCGGAGGATGAGGTTGAGGTCGTTGACATCGACGATGCCGTCGCCGGTCAGGTCCGAGGCGGCGTCGTTTCCGCCCATTGCGTTGATGACGGACGCGAGGTCGGCGATCGAGAGTCGGCCGTCGGCGTCGACATCGACGCGGACCTGCTGTGACTGGTTGAAGATCACCCCGGCGCGGAGCACGCCCGGGGTCAGCGCCATCCGGTTGGCCTGGGCGATGACTTCCCAGCCGTTGAGCGCCTGCGAACGTTCGTAGGTCAGGTCTTCACTGAGTTGAGGCGTCGGGCGCGCGACGTAGTACTCGCCGGAGAGCGCCGAAGAGACGATCCGGTTCGAGCGGGTCTCCGTGAAGACCGGCGAGATGAGAGAGATATCCGCGCGTGACTCGACCGCCGAGGCGAGCGTGGTCACCAGGTCGAGTCCCAGGCCCGCCTGCCCGATGTCCACCAGCAACCAGCCGTCCGGTCCCATCTGGGTGATCGCCTCGGCGGGTACACCGAAGGGTTCGAGCAGGCGTTGCATGACGGCGATGCCGGCTTCGGTCTCGGAACGGAACGCGAGGCGCGTCGGATCGACGATCAGCGGCGTCCACGTTCCGTCTCGGATCACTCCTGGATTCCGGGCCAAGGCCGCGGCGCTCGTGGCGAGTTCCGCGATGCTCTGGCCATCCGAGCCGCCGCCGGGGGCGACCGGCTCGGAGGCGGATGTCCCGCCGCCGCCGTCATCGGCGAAGAGTCCGGCGGAGGTTTCATGTGTGGGAGTGCCCGCGACTCCGCCTGTCGAGGGGCCTTTGTCCATTCCGTTGGTGCCGGGCGGCGGGGGCATCGGGATGAACCGGGCATCGCGTCCTCGGCTGGCGAGGACGATCGCCTCGTCCAGCGAGTCGATCCGGCCGTCCGCGTTTACGTCGGCGCGCAGGTGCGCCGGGTTGTTGGGATTGATCGGATTGGTGCCCATGAGGCCCCGTACCGCGCCCACGTCGGTGTTGTTGACCCGGCGGTCGCCGGTGATGTCGCCCACCAGGCCCGTGATCGAGATGATGCGTTCGCCGGCGAGTTGGTTTCCGCCGATGTCGCGGACGCCGATCAGTTCGATGCGATAGCGTGCGAAGTCCGGCAATGTCGGATTGAAGGTGATCGAGCCGCGCATTCCATCTTCCGAGAGGGAGGTGCCGATGGAGGTCTGGGTGACGTCGAGGTGCATCCCGTTCGGTCCGTCCAGCGCGCTGAGCCTTACAAAGGCGGGGATGAAGGTGTCCGGGCGCACCGGCTCACTGAAGTTGACGTCCACGCGGCTGATGCCGGGCGCGCGGGGATCAGAAGTCAGGTTGTCCGAGTTGAGGAGGATGTCTCCCTCACCGGCCGGGCCGTGCTGATCGACGGCGGCCCAGGTGCTGATGGTGGGCGGGATGGCGTCCGGCTCAAAGGTCAGGTGATAGATGCCCGTGCCGCCCTTGTCGAAGATGTGAATCTTGAACTCGCGGATCGGCCGCTCCTCCGGGTCGAGGAACGTGCGGTCGGTCTGGCGGAAGTTGAACTCGGGGATGATGACTTTGCCGTCGGAGCGGCGGACTTCGCGGAGTCGGAACATCCCGCCGTAGGGATCGTTGAAGCGGTAGTACGCCCAGTCGTTCCCGGGGACCAGCACGGTGGCGGTCGCGGTGAGGTCGCGTCCGAAGCGGCCCGAAACGACGTTGGCATCGAAGATCGCGACAACGTCGGCCTGGGTGCCGTCCGAGAGGTGAACGGTATCGGGGATGTCGAGGTTCGCCGGGTCGGCGATGTCGTTGGTGACGAAGTCGAGTTTCATGTCATCGGCCCCCGGCGGCTCATCGGCGCGGACGACCTGGATGAGTTCGTGGATGTTGACCGCCTCGATCAGCGATGAGCGCGGGTTGTTGAGCGGATCGACGTGCGTGAACGAGGCGTGATAGTCGACGAACTGTCCCTGGAGTGAGCAGATCATGAGGAAGCGTGCGACGCCGGTCTGCATCGGGCCGATATCGCCGAAGTTGACGATGAGCGACGGGGCGATCTGCTGCGAGTTGAGTTGGGTGCCGATGAGTTGGAAGTTGATGATCAGGCCGCGCTCGTTCTCGGTGATGACGGGCTGGCTCGACTCGACGCGGAGATTGCGCGCCGTGCCGAAGCCGTCGTTCCGGATGCGCAGGCCGAGGGAGAACGGCTCCGCCGGTTCGATGATCGACGGCGTGTGCGGGTCATCCGAGAAGACGTCGCGCTGCCAGTAGTAATCGAATGTCAGCCTCGGGTCCGGGCGGACGGTGATCGTGATTCCTTGCAGCGGGATCGCGATCGTGTTCTCTCCCTGCTTGTAGGAGAAGATGCCGGAGACAACGTAATCGGTCGAGGTCATGGGGGCGGCGTTGTTCAGGGGCAACAACAGCCACGACACGCGGCCCGATGAATCCGGCGGCATCGTGCCCGTGCCGTCCACCGCGTTCAGCCCGATCAGGTCCGGGGGATAGATGTTGAACTTCTCGAACGCGGGAGTTCCGTCGAGTTCGGACACCTGGACATCGACCAGGAGATTCTCGACCGGGGTCGTGTTGTTCTGGTTCACGATCTCGAGCGCCGCGGTGAAGGCGGTGCGGGTCAGCGTGACGCGCTGGTTGAGTTGCAGCACGACGGTGGCGCAGGTGCCCTCGCCGTCGATGACGACCGAGCCGTCGGAATACGGGGTGATCGACGATTCGGCCCGGGCGGCCCGCGCATCGAAGCGCGACTGGTACTCCTGCGAGAGTCCGGCGATCGGACGGTCCGCCGGGACCGTGCGCTGCGCGACGATGTTGCCCGGCAGGCGCTCGGCGAACTGACGCCGGACTTCCTCCTCGTCGAAGACGAGTTCGGGGGGCGATTCCTGGCGCGAGTTCAGGCACGCCCGATCGACGAAGTAGTACTTCGATCCCGGCTCGACGATGGTGATGTTCACGCCCAGGTCCGGGCACGTGGCGGCGAGGCCGCCCTCCAGGTACACGCCCTCGAAGCAGGCATCCGCCATCACGCTCCCGTTGCTGATGTTGACGCTGACGCACGCGCCGGTGTTGATGCTTGCCGAAGCGTTGAGTCGGCAGACCTCTTCGCCTCCGACCTTGACGGTGACATCGAACACCACGCCGCAACTGGGCATGGCGCACAGGCTGGCGTTGCCGTTCAGACCCGGGTGAGCGCCGGGACACTGGCTGCTGGTCTCGTAGGAGCCGTTGAGGCTCCCTGAGACGTTGACGGAGCAGGACGCCCCCGCCGTCGCGGACGCCTCCGCGGGGATGCCACCGGGGAGCACGATCGCCTTGCTCGCGGAGAGTTCAAGCCCCGCGAGAGTGAACTTGCCGGAGACCATTCCGCCGCCGGAGACGCGGATGTACGACTGCGGCTGGTTCTCGTCCGTGCAACAGGGGACGAGGCAACCCATCCCCTCGACCTCCGCTTCGACGTCGGAGATGCGCGGGATCGATCCCACGATTCCCTCGACAACGCTCGCCAGAGGCGAGAGCAGGCTGCTGAAATCGGCGCAGTACTGCCCGACCGCCTGGCATTGGCACGGATCGGGACCGGCCGGGGGGGTGAACGTCGGCTGCACGGAGTAAGGCTGCCCGGGTCCGCCCGCGCCGCCGCCGCCGCACCAGCAGAATCCGCCCCCGCCTCCGCCGCCGCCTCCGCCGCCTCCACCACCACCACCGCCGCCGAAGGGATTGCCGATGCAGTTCGCGACGAGGTTCAGGAACATGAGCGGGACGGTGTAGTGGTGGTTCTGCTGGCAAAAGAACTCCCAGCCGACAAGGCCCGAAGCGATGCACTGGAGGACGCCGCCTCGGTACTCGGGATTGCGCGTGATCAGCACCGGCACCACGCGGGTGGACATCGCGGGCATGTCTCCCAGTTCATCGACGAGCGGCGTGAAGGTCCAGCCCGGATGCTCGGGCAGGTCAATCACCACGTTGTTCGCGCGGACGAGGCCGTGATTCCTGACGGTCAGATCGACCTGGAGTTGATCTCCCTGCACCTGCGAGAGGTCGAACACGGCCGGCTCGACCGTGATGACCGGGAATGGCACGTTGGTCTGGAAGGTGGTTGTGAGCGTGATGTTGTAGACATCCTGGATCTCCGTCGGCGTGACGGTCCAGTTGTAGCGCACGCCTTCGATCGGCATGAAGGGGCGGAACAGGTTCTCGCGTCCCGCCTCGACGAGCACGGTCTGCTGATACGGGGCGCGGTCCGTCGCCTGCACATGGAGGACGTAGAAGCCCTCGACCACGTCGCCGAACATGACCGGGCCTCCGCCACGGAGCACATCGCCGGTGCTCGCCTGCGCGACGACGAGATTGGTGCGCGGATCGCGGAGTTGGACGAGCGCATTGGGGACGAGCGGGCCACCCTCGGACTGATAGCCGCCCGTGGAGTAGTAGGTGAACTCGTCTTCGGGTCGGACTTCAACCGTGGTCGTGGAGTTGGACGTGAGGATGAAGGTGAACGGGATCGTGGCGCCGTAGGTCAGCCCCGCGTCGGCGACGACCACCTGCCCGTTGTACGGGCCGAGCGGAAGGTCCTGCTGGGGAAGCAGTTGAAGCGAGAGCGACGTGCTGGCGCCCGGCGCCAGGTCCGGGATGGTCGCGTTCGCCAGGCTCAGCCACGGGGCGCCGGGGGGCAGCAGCACCTGCAGGCCGGAGGCCGTGGCGCCGCCGACGTTGCGGATCTCGAAGTTCACCAGCGATTGCTGCCCGCGGATCATCTGCGCGTCAAGCCGGGTCGGCACCGCGACCAGCGCGGCGCTCGGCTGCCGGAGCGTGACCGCGATATCGGTCGCCGCCGAAGGCCCCTCGGCCGCGGTGACGCGCAGCGTAAAGCCCACATTCCCGGTGAACGAGCCGTTTGAAGTCAGGGTGTAGCCCAGCGTTCGCTGGCCGGAAGCGGGGAGCGTGGTGCCGCCCAGCGAGACCTCAAGGTTCAGCCCGGCGGGCAGCGGCGTGTGTTCGAACGAGAGGCCCGTGAGCGCAACATCTCCGTTGTTGATGACCTGGATGGAGCCGCTGACCGGCGAGTTGGGATAGATCTCGTGGAACGCGCTGCGCGGACTCACGCGCATTCCATACAGCGTGAACTGATCGAGAACAGTGGGGGGGACGGCCGAGGGCGGGCCGGCACGCAGCGAATACACCCCCGCCTCGGTCGGGAGCGGGAAGAACGTGGTGCTGAACTCGCCGGAGGCGTTGGTGCGAGCGGTCAGGCGGCGCTCCTGGCCCTGCAGGCGCACCACAACCGCGACATCGGAGTCGGGGACCGGCGCTTCGCTGCCGCGCAACGCGATGAACGCGCGCCCGGTGATCGGGATCGGCGTGCCCGCCTGTCCGGTCTCGACCGCGGTCTCGGCGACGACCATGAACGTATCAACGATGAACGTGGCGTCATCGTTGGTCCGGTTGTCGGATTCACCACCTGCGAGGCCTTCGTTCAGCGAATCACCGCGGTCGGTGATGACCGCGAGGCGGTACTCGCCGGGGACATCGGGGAAGGTGAACGAGCCGCCCTCGGTGTACGACTGCCCCGCGGGAAGCCCCACGGCACGGGCGCGCTCGCCCAGGACGATCTCCGCGCCGCCGGACAGCGGAGTCGCAACGAGCCGATCGGTCCAGATGCCGACGGCATCCGTCGCCGCGGTGTTCGAGACCGTCCACATGGCCGTGAAGGGCCGACCGACAAGCCCGCCCGCCGGCCCGGCGATGTCCGTGACCACGAGGTTCGGCCTCGGCGGCTGCGCGATGACGATGGGCGACGCCGCGAACGCGAAGTTGTCCGATGGATCGCCGCTCTCGAGCACATTGTTCTGGAAATCCGTGTGGACATAGACGTGGTACATCCCCTCGATCCGGCCGGGGACCTGGACCTGAACCGAAGCGTTGTAGGAGGCGCCGTTCGGCGCGAGCGCCGCGCGGCGCGCCTCGGTGCCGAGCAGGGTGTCGCCGCCGATCGTCGTGTCGGAGGAGAGGTACACCCCGTCGATCCAGAAGGGATTGGCCGGCACCGCGCCGTCGTTGGCAACGGTCCACGAAACGGTGATGGTGCCGTCGGCGAGCGCCATCACGGGGGCGCTGACTCCGCCCACGACCAGGTTCGGCCTGGCGATGAGGGTCGCACTCGGCGCGACGCCGCAGTTGTTGCTCTCGTTCGACTCGACGATGGAGTTGTTGGGATCCAGGCAGACGATGATGTAGAACTGCGAGCCAAGATCGGGGACGGTGATCGAGCGCGTGCGCGAGGCGTTCATGCCGGGCGCGAGGTCCTGCGCGTCAAAGACGTAGTTCGCCAGCTGCAGGTCGCCGCCCGGGACCGCGTCGGTCGAGGCGAAGATCCGTTCGCTCCATGTTCCGGTGGCGTTGGCGCTGCCGGCATTGGTCACGGTCCAGGTGACATCAACCGAGGCGCCGATCACGCCGCCGGTGGGCGGTTCGATGCTCGCGACAACGAGATCAGGCCGGGGCGGGGCCTGGACGTTGATCTGCGTGAGCGACGGCGCCCAGTTGTTGGCTCGGCGCGAGCCTTCCTGGAGCGCGCCGTCGTAGTTCACGAACCCGATGAGCCAGTAGGTCCCGGGCGATTCGGGCAGGACGAAGGAGCGCGACGCCGTGTACGAAGCGTTGGGGGCGATGGGGCCGTTCTTCGCCAGGGCGCCCAGGTCGATGTCACCGGCATCAAACGAGGTATTCGTCGAGAGGAACATCCGGTCGACCCAGGTTCCCGTCGCGGCCTCGGTGCCGATGTTCTGCGCCGTCCACTCGATCGTGACCGCCTGTCCGGCAAAGCCGCTCAGCGGCGCGTTCACGTTGGTGGCCAGGAGGTCCGCGAGCGGCGGCAGCGTGATCGGCGTGGCGCTGTTCGCGGCGCGGTCGTTGTTCGCTTCGTTCGATCCCTCGAAGACCTGCTGCGCCGAATCGGCGCGCACGATGACGAAGTAGTTGCCGTCAACCGTGTTGAAGTCGATGGGAAGGGTGATGTTCTCGTTGCGGACATAGGACTCGCCCACCCCGAGCACGCCGCCGGGGGCCGGGCGCGTCAGGATCACGCGGTCGTCGCCCGAGATCACCTGGTCAGCGGAGAGATACACGCGGTCGGACCAGGGCGACACCGCCGAGGCGCCCCCCTGGTTCCTGACCGTCCACGAGACGGCAAACGGCCCGCCCCAGTCGGCCGACAGCGGGGCCGAGAGACTCTCCACCACGAGGTCGGGAACCGCGATCGCGATCGGCGACGAGGCGATCGAGGCGTTGTTCGATTCGTTCGCCCCCTCCGGGATCACGCCGTTGGAATCCGCGCGCACCACGAACCAGCGGTTCCCCGCCACGCCGGCGGGGAGCGCGACCGATTGCGTGCGCGAATACGTCGCACCCGGGGCCAGTGGGCCGGCGACCGCCAGGGTCGCCAGCGATTGATCGCCGCCGATCATGTCGTCGGACGACAGCAGGATCTCGTCGGACCACGCGCCGCTGGCCGGGGCGTTGCCCGCGTTCTCGACGGTGTACGAAACCATGACATTCGTGCCCGCGGGAGCGCCGTCCGGCGCGGTGATGATGGTGACGCGCAGATCCGGCGCCGTGATGCCCACCGTGGCGTCATCAATCGAGCAGTTGTTCCCCTCGTCCGTGAACTCCTCCACCTGGTCGGACGCATCGGCGCAGACCACGACGCGGTAGGCGCCCTGCGCGTTCGCGGGGACCGTCACCACGCGGGTCGTCGTGTACGTGGCGCCGGGCGCCAGCCCCTGAGGCGCGGCGAAGGACATCAACGCGATGTCGCCGCCGATGACTCCGTCGGCTGAGAGCGCGATCGAATCGCTCCAGGGCAGAGCCGCCGCCGCGTCGCCGTCGTTGCGCACCGTCCACGTGACCGAAAGCGTGCCGCCCGCCACCGCCGTTGAGTCGGTCTCGATGCTCTCGACCACCAGGTCGGGGAGCATCGGCAGCGCCACGGAGAGGATCCCGCTGGCGCCGACGTTGTTGCCTTCATTCGATTCCAGCATCGATGCGCCGCCGTCCGCCTCGACCAGCAGGAAATACGCGCCGGGGGTCAGCGTCTCATCGAGCGGGACGGTGACGTTCCACGTCCGCGCATAACTGCCCGCTGGCGGGATCACCCCGGCCGCGGGAGAGAACGAGCCGAGCAGCCGGTCGCCCGCGCCGAGCGAAGCATCGGCCGAGAGCCAGACCTTGTCCTGCCACGAGCCGGTCGTCGAACCCGTGCCGCTGTTGGCGACCGTCGCGTCCACGGTGATGGGCTGCCCCAGCGCCGCCGACGCGGGAGCGCTGACCAGCGTCACCGTCAGGTCGGGCGCCACGACATCAAACGCAACATCGTCGATCGAGGCGTTGTTGCCCTCGCCGCCGACCTCGTTGACCTGGCTGTTGGCGTCGGTCCGCACGACCAGCCGGCGCGATCCGAGTTGCGAGATCGGGATCGTGACGCTCTGCGTCCGCACGATGCTGGCGCCGGGCGCCAGCGTTCCATTGAAGACAAAAGAGCCGAGAAGCGTGTCCCCGCCGATCACGTCATCGCTGGAGAGTTCCACGCGGTCGGTCCAAGGCCCGCTGGCGACAGCGCTCCCCTGGTTCGTGAGCGTCCACGACACCTCCGTGGGCTGCCCGGCGGAGATCTGGCTCGGCGCGCCGATCGCGCTGACGATCAGATCGGGCGACTGCACGACATTCACCGTGATGAAGTCATCGTCATCGCGGCCGGCGCCGTCCTCCGCGAGCACGCGGATCTGATGCGTGCCGAGGGAGAGTGTCGAGACGCTGATCGATGCGCCCGCTCCGAGCGGGCCGTCCAGATTGCTGGACCAGGCGTAGGTGTACGGCGGAGTCCCCTCCGAGCCGAGAATCGGCGCGGCGGAGAAGTTGATCGACTGCCCGGAACCGAACGTGGACGCCGTCGCGGGCGACGTGATCCGCACCGCAAAGACCGGGGTTCCCTCGATTGTCGAAGAGATGCCCGGCGTATCGCGATTGTTGGAGTGCCACGCGACCGTGTACAGGATCCGCCCGTTGGGCTGCAGGCCGTACGGCGTTTGGCCCGGCGAGGAATCATCGAAGAGTTGAACGCCCAGGTCGTTGGGCGTGTTCATCAGCGGGTTCGAGGTATCGACGGGGATGAACACCAGGTTGAAGTTGCCCACGAACGGGTTCAGGCCCAGCGCCGCGTTCAGCGTGTTCGCGCCGAGGTTGTGGTAGTCGTCGTGATCGGTGCCGATCATGATGCCGCCGCCGCGCGACTTCATGTTCTCGTAGTAGTTCTTGCTCAGGTTGCGCCCTTCGGTGGTGTACCGGCCGGACCAGTAGGACGAGATGATCCGACCATCGCAGATCACCACCGGGTTCACCCGGCTGTTGAACCAGGCGGCAATCGCCGCGTAGTCGGCCGGATAGTTGTCCGCGCCGGTCGAGAGGTCATAGACCCAAATCTGGTCAAAGTCAGTGTTCGGATTGTTCAGCACCGAGGCGACCTGCCCGTTGCTCGAGAGCAGGACCTGCGTCATCAATGCGCCGGCTTGCGTAATGGTGGTGCCGAGGTTGTTTCCATCCCCGTTGTACGAGCCGTTAATGAGCACGTAGAGCACGCGAGAGCCGGGCGCGTATGCGCTGAGGTTCACATCGTCGATCGCGGAGTTGTTCCCCTCGTTGGCGAACTCGTTCACCACGTTGGTTGAATCGGCGACGACCACAATCCGCTTGTTGCCGGGCGTCGCGCCCCCGGGGATCGTGACATCGACGTTGTACGTCTGCATCCCGCCCGGCGCGACCGAAAGGGACGATACGAACACACCCAGCAACGTGTCGCCGCCGATGGCCGCATCGTCAGACAGGTAGACCGCGTTCGAGAAGCCCGACGGGGCCGAGGCCGTGCCGCCGTTGTTGACCTGGAATGTGACGCTGATCGTCGAGCCCGTCGCGGCCTCAGCGGGCGCCGTGATCGAAGCCACGGTCAGGTCGGGCAGGGCCGGGACTCCCAGCACGATGGCGCCGGAGGCGCCGACGTTGTTGCCCTCGTTCGTCTCGGTGATCGCGCCGCCGCCGTCCGCCTGCACGAGCAGGTAGTACGTCCCGGCAGGGTATCCGACGTCAAGGGGCAGCGTGACATCCCACGTGCGTGAGTAGGAGCCGCCGGGAGGCACCGATCCCGCCATCGGCGAGAACGATCCGAGAAGCAGGTCGCCCGCGCCGAGCGATGTATCCGCCGAGAGGTACACGCGGTCCTGCCACCCCGAGAGCGTGCTTCCTGTTCCGTTGTTGCCGACCGTCGTTTCGACCGAGATCGACGATCCGAGCGCGGCGTTAGCCGGGGCCATGACGCTCTGCACGACAAAGTCGGGTGCGAGCACGTCGGTCGAGCCGTCGTCGATCGCGGAGTTGTTCGAATCGCCGCCGAAGATCTCGACGACCTGGAGCAGGGCGTCCGTGGTGACGACGACCCGCTGCGTGCCGAGCGCGCTGCTCGGGAACGTCACATTTTCGGTGCGCGTGTACGACTGCCCCGCAAGGAGCGTCCCCGTCCGCGAGAAATCGGCGAGAGTGATGTCCCCGCCGATCACGCCATCGCTGGAAAGCGCGATGCGGTCGCTCCAGGTGCCGGTGACCGGGAGCGTGCCCACGTTTGTGACGGTCCACGTCACGGCGGCCGGCGTGCCGGCATCCACCGACGTCGGTGCGGCGATGTCGCTCACGACCAGGTCGACGAAGTCCCTCGGGAACGGCTCGCTGAAGCAGAGGCTGTCGAGCGCGACGCGATCGGTCGGATCGCCCAGGCCGATTACCACGCGCTCGATCGCGCCGGCGGCGATCTCGATCGGCGTCTGCGTCCCGCCGCCGGTGCGGATGACCTCGTCAAAGACCATCGCGCCGGTCGGGCTGAACGCCTGGATCCGCGAACCGATGGTCTCGGTGTCGATGACGAAGCATCGGAAGAGATTGACCGCGGCGGGCGTCGACGTGCCGGGAAGGACGAAGGAGATCTCGATGGCGCCGCCGTTCAGGTTGTCGCCGAGAACGTTCGGCGAACTCACCGGCGGGAAAACCGATCCGCCCGCGGTCACGCGCGGGTTGCCGCTGATCGTGGTGAAGACCGCCCCCTCGGGCATGTACTGATCCGTGACCGCCGTGCCCGCCGACAGGTCATCGAACGTCACGACGCGCGAACACGTGTTGTTGGTGAGATACATGTGCGACTGCGGCACCAGTTCGTGCGTGCTCACGCCGCTGATCCGCCGCGTCCACCACCACTCAAGCCCGCTCTGGCCGACGGAGTTTGCCGCAAAGAGCAGCGTCACGGGGTAGAGGCCGGGGCTTTCGAACTGCGCGGCCATGCCGGAACACGAGAACCCGCGGTCCCCCGCCGACCCGAGGAACGTCGTCCCCACCAGCAGGTAGAACCCGTCGTCGCTGCACACTTCGAAGTTCACGTCGATGTTCGACGTGCCCGGATTCGTGTCCATGTCCGAAGTGATCTTGAGCAGGAAAGTGTGTCGAAGGATGAAGTTTGCCGCTGAAAGCCCGAGCACCTCGTCGGGCGGCGTCGTCGTGTCCTGGAAGAACGTGTTGAACGACGAACCGACGTTGATGACCGCGCCGGGCCTCGGGAAGTCAATGAAGGGACTGAGCGTTGTTCCGCTGGGGCGTCGCCCGTCGAGGAAAGCGGGGGTCGGCGCTGAACCGCCGCCGATGCCGTTGAACAGTTCGATGAAGACCCCGTCGCCCGCGGTGAGGGGGACATCGGTCGTGACCGCCTCGCACGCATGGATCACCGCGTCGGGTTGGTTGCACACGCCGTTGACCGTCAGGTCGTCGATGCGCGCGTTGTTGCCCTCGTCGAGTTCGGCGATGGCGTTGTCCGGGTCAACGATCGCCACGATCCGGTACGTCCCCGTCAGTCCCGCGGGGATCGATGCGGAGAAGGTGCTCGTCTGCTCCGCGCCGGGGTTGATCGTGCCCGTCTGAGTAGTTTGACCAACGAGGAGGTCACCGCCGATGACGTTGTCCGCCGAGAGGAAGAACCGGACCAGCCGATCCGCCGTCACCGCCGCGGGGCCGATGTTCTGGATGGTGTACGAGATGGTCTGCGACGTTCCGTCACCCACGGCATACGGCGCATAGATGCTGCGCACGATCAGGTCGGGAGCGGGGCCTTGCGCAATGTTCAGGCTGCCGATGACGTAGTCGATATCGGTCCCGTTGCGCTCCGCGGCGATCGCGAGCAACGCCGTGGGCGCGGTCGCGGTGAAGGGGGCGCTGAAGAAGCGCCAGTTCGTGTTGCCCTGCGCCACGGCCTCATAGACCGGCGAACCGTCGATGAACACCCCGAACGAGTTCGGGCCGCCGCTCGCGGACGGGTTGAAGTTCTGGCGGAAATTCCCGTTGACAACGTAACTTGCGCCCGGCTGCAATCCGGTCAACACCTGGCTGATGGTCGGATCGCTCGCCCCGCCCCCGTCATTGAGGTAGAAGCCGTTCAGCGGCGTCCATCCGCCGGAGTTATCAATGTTCGAGCTGGTCCATCCGCCGCCGGTGCCGTTGCTCGGGACGGCGTCAAAGAAAAAGCCGTTGGCGAGCGCCGGCGCAAGCGGATGGGCCTCCGCCTGGAAATCATCCACGGTGAAATACGTGCCGTCGGCGGCGCCGCCCGCGCTCCCCGCCTGCGTGTCGAACTCGATGCGAAAGATCGGCCGCCCCGCGGTCATCGACGTATCAATGACGAACACGCGCTGCGACCCCGCCGTCGTCTGCCCGATCACCGTGCCGTCCGCGCCGAAGGCAAAGAGCGTCTTCGGCGTGGCGTCATCGTCGGTGTCCGTGAAGCGCACGCGCGTGACCGCGCGGTTGAAGTACGCGCCGACGCCGCTCGTGTGATAGTTCTGGTTCGGCGCGGCATAGGTGTTGTACGCCGCGAGAACGAAGTCCGTCAGAGAACCGTCCTTGATGTTGCCGTAATCCTGGTTCGAGATGTGAACGCCGTCGGCGTCGCCGCCCGTTCCGGTCGAGCCGTCATCGCTGAACCACGCCTGAAGTCCCTCGGGCATCCCGAACGCGAGCACGCCGGTCGAGTTCCCGCGCGTGTCCACGCCCGAGTTAAACGACAGCGCCAGGTCAAACTGGGGCACCACGTCGATCGTCAGGGTTGCGCTGAACATCAGCGCGCCGGGGCTGCCATAGTCCGAAGCGTTGACGTAGAGCGTGTTCGCGCCCTCACGGAGCAGGGGGCCGATGTCGGTCCGGCTCAGGCTGAACTGGCTGGTGAACGTGCCGCCCGTGGAACTGCCGGAAATGGCCGTTCCGTTGAGATAGACCCCCTGGTTCAGCCCGCCGCCCAGCGCGTTGTCGACCGCGTAATAAAAACTCAGTGAGGCGGTGCTGACCGGACCGGGGACTTCAAAGCTGATGGCAAAGAGCGCGCTGGCGCCGCTGCCGGCCGATCCGGTGTTGTTGACCCACTTCGCCGCGGGGTCCGCGGGGAGAGAGGGGATCCACGCGGAGTGGTTCCCGATGATCGTCGGTGCCGGACCGGTTCGAGCCGCTTCAAAGTCCGCCGGCGTGAAAGCCGAGGCGAAGTGCGTGTCATCCGGGCCGACCAGAATGTGCAGCCGGGCATCGGGCTGACCCACGGAGCCGTTCCCGCTCCGCAGCACGACCGTATGCGTCGCGGCGGACGCGGGCGACGGATGAACTGCAACGAGCGCGACCAATCCCAGGATCAGCGCGCCGACACGATCACCAAATCCGAACATAAGCCCTCTCCCTCGGCGCAGCCACACCCCTCGGGCCGCGCCCGATCAAAGTCAACTCCAAAACAAAGCGGTTGAGCGGTCCCGGACTGTCATCCCGCGCGGACGGATGCCGCCGCGACGAGCATGGCGAAAACAGAGGCAAAACCGCGGAAGAACTTCAGATACTTGTACATGGCACGACTCCTCGCTTCCAACTGACTCTGTGCATTGTGCGCCGCTTTTCAGCGGCGCCGCTTCCGGTTCAACAGGCCGGATGCGGCTACGAGGAAACCCCCCGCCGAAACGCTCGGCGACGGAATGATCAAGTTGAAAAACCCGCCCGTGCGGGTCGAAACCGTGCTCCCGTTCAGGGCGATCTCATCGGGAGCGAGCGAGATCTGAACCTCCGGCGCGCCGTTGTAAGTCTCGGGCACCTGGAGCGTCATTCGCGCGATGATCCCGGACCCGAAGTTCGGCCCGACGGGAAGAACATTGGAAAGTTCAACATCGACAACACCCGCCGGGTATCCGACGCCGGTCAGCGTCAGGTCATCAAGCACGACGGGGAGCGAGCCGCCCAGCGGCTTGCTGTCATCATCCAGCGTGCCGTTCAGGTACGGGCTGCTCCACGAGTACCCCATGTACCGAAGCCCAGCCGAAGAAAACAGAACCCGGAAGATCGCGGAGTTGTGCGTCTCCGAGGAATCCGCCGTGATCGCTACCTGGAGTTCGATCGAGTCGCCGGGAAGCACCGACGCGGACGCCGCACCGCCGCTGGAAAGCCCCATCATGTACCCGGCCTGAGCAGGCGCGGCGACGGCGGACCAGGCGGCCAGACAGCCAATAAGTGCGAGTGTGCGATCCATTTTTCGAACCCTGACCCCTCAATGCAAGACCTGTGCAAGAGCCGGGAGGCTCATCATCCTGTGAGCATCAAGATAACCCATTCCGGGACCAACGCAAGCCAAACATCCAAAAATCGTGCGTATTTGCGTTGAAACGGGATATTCACCCGGAGGAAGCCATCAGGTCTGCGCCAGTTTGGGTTTGTTTTCGGTGCCCTTGTAATGTACCCATTGACAGACCCCAAACGATCGACCCCGGATTTCGGAGGTCTTCCCCCATGACGACAGACCGGCCATCTTCACACGACGCTGAGACCGCGCCCGTCTCCGCTCGGTCCACCTCTTCCGCCGAGGCGATTTCCAGACTCCTCGCCGCCGAAAAGATCCCCGACAAGGTCGGCGAGTACCGGATACTCAAGCAGATCGGCGCGGGGGGAATGGGGCTGGTCTACCTCGCGCAGCGGGGAGACTCGACCTTTTCACAGACCGTCGCGCTCAAGGTCATCAAGAAAGGGATGGACTCAGAGGAGATCGTCCGGCGCTTTGAGTTGGAAAGGCAACTCCTCTCCGGGCTGAACCATCCCAACATCGCGCGGCTGATCGACGGCGGCACCACCGAAGACGGCCGCCCCTTCTTCGCCCTCGAATACGTCGACGGCCAGCCCATCGACAAATATTGCGATGCCAACAAGCTCTCGACGCGCGACCGTCTCGCACTCTTCCGCAAGGTCTGCGCCGCTGTTCATTACGCGCACCAGAACCTCATCGTCCACCGCGACCTGAAGCCCGGAAACGTACTCATCAACGCCCAGGGCGAACCGAAGCTTCTCGACTTCGGCATCGCAAAACTGCTGAATCCCACGCTGTTCCAGGCCATCGCCGTGACCGGCGCCGCCGTTCGGCTCATGACCCCCGAGTACGCCAGCCCGGAGCAGGTGAAGGGCGAATCGATCACCACCGCGAGCGATATCTATTCGCTCGGCGTGATGCTCTACGAGTTGCTCACCGGCCGCAGGCCCTACAAGTTCAAGACTCGTCTCCAGCAGGAGATCATCCGGATCGTCTGCGAGGAAGCCCCCGAGCGTCCCAGCACGGTCATCAGCCGCTCGGACGAGGAACCGGTCGGCGAGGGTAAGACCCGGCGCATCGATCCCACCACCGTCGCGGAGACACGTGAAGGCGACCTCGACCGGCTCCGCCGACGACTCCGGGGAGACATCGACGACATCGTCCTCAAGGCGATGGACAAGGCTCCGACGCGGCGCTACGCCTCGGCGGAGCAGTTCAGCGAGGACATCGCCAGGCACCTCACGGGCGAGCCGGTCATCGCGCGTCCGCCCAGCGCGCTCTACCGCGCGGGGAAGTTCATCCAACGCAACCGGGGGAAGGTCACGGCCGCGGCGGCCGTCGCGCTCGCGCTCCTACTCGGCGCCGTCGGCACGAGCGTGCAATGGGCGCGGGCGGAACAGGCGCGAAGCGTCGCGGTGATGGCACGGAACGAAGAAGCCCGGCAGCGCGCCGAGGCCGACGCCGCACGGCTCCGCGAGGCCGACGCGAGGAAGAAAGCCGAGGAGGACCGCGACCTCGCCGAAAAATCCTACCGGGACACCTGGGACGTTCTGAGTTCGTACATCAACGAGGTCCACGCCGCGGTGACCAGGCTCCCCGACGCCGTCGAAGCGCGGGAGATCATCGTGGAGACCGCATCGAAGAAGATGCAAAACCTCGCGGACCTCTGGAAGACCGACGCGCAGAAGCAGCAGATCGTCGCGGGCGGATTCGAGCGCCTCGGGCAACTCTCGTCGGACATCCGCGGCGGCAGCAAGGGGGGCACGGCCAAGGCGATGGCCTACCAGCAGACCGCGCTCACGATCCGTCGGGAGTTCCTCAAGGCCAAGCCGGACGACCCCGAGCGGCAACTGGCGGTCGCGTCCAGCCTCATCCGCATCGCCGACCTCCACGCGCTGATGAACGATCGGTCGCTGCAGAAGGAGTCCTACGAAGAGGCTCGCGCCCTGCTCGAACCGATCGCGGCTGACCGCCCGCAGGCCCGCCCCATGCTCGCGGCGGTCCTCGGGCAGTTGGGCGACCTGCAACGGGACGCGGGCGATCTTCCCGGCGCCACGGCGTTCTACGAACGCGGGCAGGCGCTCCGTGAATCGATCCGCGACGCCGCCGTCGCGGATGC
>JAEUIV010000029.1 GCA_016795005.1 Phycisphaerae bacterium | reverse complement strand
ATCGCCATCCCGTCGATCGCCGCCGCCGCGGCCTCGGCCGCGTCGTTGATCCCCCGCTGCAGCGCGACGGGGTTCGCCCCCGCCGCCACATGACGAAGACCCTCGGTGAAGATCGCCTCCGCGAGCACCGTCGCCGCGGTCGTCCCGTCGCCCGCATCATCGCCCGTCTTCTTGGCGACCTCGATCACCATCTTCGCTCCCATGTTCTGCATGGGTTCGGGGAACGAGACCTCCTTCGCAACGGTCACGCCGTCCTGCGTCACCGCCGGACCGCCGTAGGACTTCTGGATCGCCACGTTCCGCCCCGCGGGGCCCATCGTGACCTTCACGGCCCGCGCGAGCCGTTCAACACCCTTCTTCATCTCAAGAAGGGCGGCATCGGAAAACATCAGTTGTTTCGTTGACATCGGCTTTCTCGCTTTCGGATTCATTCACCGCAGAGACGCAGAGGACGCGGAGAAGAACCATGTGTTCTGATTGATCAGGACGCCTCACACAAAGACCGACTCTGCATGCCCCGCGTCACTGCGGGAAAACGCCTTCGCTTACTTCTCGATCACCCCGAGGATCTCCGACTCCCGCAGGATCAGGTGCTCGGTCCCCTTCACTTCAACCTCGGACCCGGCGTACTTCCCGTACACAACCGTGTCGCCGACCTTGATCGACATCTCGCCGCGCTTGCCGTTCTCGAGTCGCTTGCCCGGCCCCACGGCCACAACCTTGCCCTGCACCGGACGCTCCTTGCTCGACTCGGGAAGGTAAATGCCGGATTCGGTCTTGCTCTCCTTTTCGGAGGGCTTGATGAGCACACGATCTTCAAGTGGTTTGACTGCCATGATGGACGCTCCTGAGTATTCGACGGTGAACTGTGTTGATTGAATCGCTATTCAACGGTCAAAGGCCTGAACCCGGATCCCGCTAGTCGCTCCCCTCGGCGTTGACGTAGGTGAACTTCTCTTCCACCTCTTTCCGCTCCACCGGCACGTCGATCCCTTCGCGCTTGTAGAAACCGAAGGGCGTCGCCGAGGAATCCTCCTCCGGTTCGGGCGCCAGGACGCATTCCACGCTGATGATCAGCACGGGCGAGACGCAGAGCGCCGAGGGAATCTCGTCTTCACCCGCTCCCATCAGCATGTAGCCCGTCACCACGTCGCAGACCGCTTCCCGATCGTTCCATCGCGACGGGCCGATGGTGCATGCCCCGCGCGCCACGTGGGCGATGACCTGCTTCACGCCGAACGACCGACCGTCGGCCAGCCCGACGCGGAACGCGAGCCGATCATGGAACTTGTCCGGGATCGCCTCCTTCATCAGCGCGATCGAGCGACCGAACCACTCGTCCCACGTCACCAGTTCCTCTTCACGTCCGAGATCGACCGTGCGCTTGATCATGCCGCCACCGGAGCGAGACGATCGCTTGCGTGGTGCGCTCCGCACGGGCTTGGAAGACGTTCGAGGCATGTGATCGAGCAAGTCCGGGCGCCGGGCGCCGGATCAGTGCTCCATTTCCTTCTTGGTCAGCGTGCCGTCCGCGTCGATGCACATCTCCCACGTCTTGCCGCCGGTTTCGACCTCGGCGCAGTAGCAGGTCTTGCCCTTCATCTCGCACTTCTCGACCTCGCGGATCGTTCCGCCGGGCGCCTCGCGCTGGATGGTGGCCATCACGGCCGGGGGAACATCCTTCAGTTCGACCTTGGTCTCGTTGCATGCTTCGGCGCACTCGCCCCCCTTGTCGCAGCACTTGTTGCTGTGGCAGGCAGGGAGGGTGACGCCGGCGCTCATGGTGATGAGGCCAAGGAGAGCGATCTTGAGGTTGAAAGTCATGGGAACGGGTCCTTTCTTGAGTGGCGGGTCAGCGAGACAGCGATTCGAGGTCGGAGGACTTGTTCGATTAGCCGGGCTTGCGCCGGGTCACTCGGGGTTGTTTCTTGGTCGGCTTCTTTTTCGCCAAGCCGAGGCGCGCGCGTGCCTCATCGAGACTGTAATCGGGCTTGCCGCGATCGGACTTCCGTGCGGCTCGCATCGCGCGGACATCCTGAGCATCCTCTGCGGCCTCGCGGAGCCGTAGGTAGTCGACCATGGTCATCACGACCAGTTCGTCCTTGCCTTCGATCTTCAGAATTTTGGGATTGAGGTCCATGAGGTAATGCTCCAGTCAGCGGTAGGCGTCCTTGCGATGCTTGATGCTCCGAACCAGGATCAACGACGCCTCCATATCGAACAAAACTCGGTACTCTCCGACGCGGAGCCGGTACGGCGGATCAAAGTCGTTAAGTTTCTTGATGTCGCCTGTCAATCCGTTCTCCAGTTTCTGAATCCGATCAAGAATGCGGCCTGCTGTCTGCTTGGGAATCGAGGCCAAGTCCTTGTACGCCGTTGTGGTGATGCGTATTTCGTATCTCGCCACGAATCAGACTCCTGCATCACGCCCGCCTCAGAGCAGCGTGCATGTCACCCCCGCTGTCACTCGCTGTTCCCGTCGCCATCTCTATGTCTGGGTGATTCTTGCGCTTTGCTGAGGAAACTTGCACCCCATCCTGAGGGTGACCAAGTACCTCCTTACCCTCAACCTGCGAGACAGCGTTGCCCGTGAGCATGCACGAATGACCCAATGAGTGCGAATTCTTGAGTACGCGAAGCCATTCGATTTGGGTGTCCTCCATGAGCCGAGCCTGCCTACCCAGACCTTCTGGCATGTAGATTCGATCAAGGTCAAGCACGCTCATGTTCTTTGCAAATCCAAGGCTGCGAGCCATCTCGAACAAAAGCTCTCGCTCTTTTTGCTTTCGCATGACATATCCAGAACTGTTCTGCAACGACGTATTTCCGAGCATCTCGAGGTACTCGTGCCAGAGTTCTCGCACTCTCGGTTGGTTGGAGTAAACAACATCGATGAGATTCAATACCTGAACATTCTCATCCGACACCGGTCTGTGGCGATTGCCCACCAACGTCTTGAAAACATCGAACTTGACGAACCATTCCTGATTGCGATGCTGGTACCAAAGGGTTACAGCAACAGCCAAGATAGGTCCAACCAAGATCGCGATAATGTTAATCACAAGTTGAATTGTTGGATTCTCCAATTAGGTGCCCTCTTTTCAGAACCCCATCCCCCCCATGCCGCCCATCCCCATGCCGCCCATGCCCCCCATGCCGCCGCCCATGCCTCCCATGCCGCCGCCGTGACCATGGTCGTGCCCGGCGTGGTCGTCCTTTTCCTTTGGCGCTTCAGTGATCACGCAGTCGGCGGTGAGCAGCACCGTCGCAACGCTGGAAGCGTTCTGCAGCGCCGTGCGGTCCACCTTCGCGGGAGTCAGCACACCCTGCTTCAGCAGGTCGCCGTATTCCATCGTCAGCGCGTTAAAGCCGAACGCAGCGCCGACCTTCGAGTCGCCCTCGGCCACCTTCGAGACCACGACGCGCCCCTTGGCGCCGGCGTTGTCGGCGATGGTCTGCAGCGGCACGGTCAGCGCCCGTCGAACCAGCTCCATCCCCGCGGCGAAGTCGAACTTCACGCGCCCCACATCGTCCGCGGAGGCGTGCTCGTCCTTGCCGAAGACGTTCTTCCAGTCCTTGATCGCTTCGACCGCGCGCGTCGCCCGAACAAAAGAGACGCCGCCGCCCGGCACGATCCCCTCCGCGACCGCCGCACGTGTCGCGTGCAGCGCGTCCTCCACGCGGGCCTTCTTCTCCTTGAGTTCCGCTTCGGAGGCCGCCCCCACTTCGATCTGGGCCACGCCGCCGGACAGCTTGGCGAGGCGTTCCTGGAGCTTCTCCTTGTCGTAGTCGCTGGTGGTCCGCTCCACCTCGGCCCGGATCTGCTCGCAGCGGGCCTTGATGTCCTTGCTCTGCCCCGCGCCCTCGAGAATCAGGCAGTTGTCCGCGTCCACCTCGATCTTCTTCGCCATGCCGAGGTCCTTCAGCGACACGGCGTCGAGTTCGATCCCCAGGTCCTTCATGATCGCCTTGCCGCCCGTGAGAATCGCGATGTCCTCGAGCATTGCCTTGCGGCGGTCGCCGTACCCCGGCGCCTTCACCGCGCACACCTGGAGCGTGCCGCGCAACTTGTTGATCACCAGCGTGCTCAGCGCCTCGCCCGTCACGTCCTCCGCGATGATCAGCAGCGGCTTCTTCGCCTGCATCACCTTCTCGAGCAACGGCACCAGCTTGCTGATGCTCTCGATCTTCTCCTCGTAGACCAGCACGAGGCACTTGTCGAGCTCCACCTTCATCTCGTCAACATTGGTGACAAAGTTGGGAGACAGGTACCCGCGGTCGAACTGCATGCCCTCGACCACCTCAACGATGGTGTCGCGCCCCTTGCCCTCTTCCACGGTGATCACACCGTCCTTGCCGACTTTCTCGAACGCCTCGGCCATGATCTTGCCGATCTCGGCGTCGTTGTTGGCGGAGATGCTGGCCACCGCCTGGATGTCGTTCTTGCCGCTGACGGGGCGGGACTGCTTCTTGATGTCCTCGGCAACCGCCTCCACCGCGATCTTCATCCCTCGCACCAGCGAGTTCGCGTCCACGCCGCTGGCGATGAACTTCAGCCCCTCGGTAAAGAGCGCCTCGGCGAGCACCGTCGCCGTGGTCGTGCCGTCGCCCGCCGCGTCGCTCGTCTTGGACGCCGCCTCCTTGACGAGTTTCGCCCCCATGTTCTCGATCTTGCACCGGAGTTCGATCTCCTCAGCCACCGACACCCCGTCCTTCGTCACCGTCGGCCCGCCCCAGGACTTGTCGATCACGCTGTTCCGGCCGCGCGGGCCAAGCGTGCTTTTCACCGCTTTCGCAAGTTTCTGAACCCCGGCCTGAAGGGATTGACGAGCATCGACGTCGAACGAGAGGGTCTTGGCTGCCATGGAAAAGGGTCTCCGTGTTGGAATCCTGTTAGGTGCTGCAAGATCAATCCGCCACCAGCCATCCGCGCGGATCAACATCAGCGAACGGACCGTGACGTGACGTGACCAGCGGCAAGCGCGATGCCAGCGCCCCACCCCGCGTGCGCACACCACCTCTCGCCGGCTTTCATCGTTTTCAAGCCGCGGACGGGCCTGCGGCCGCACCAAGCCAGCCGACAGGGCTGACACCGTCTCAGACCGCCACCTCGACATCTGCCAAGGTGGCAGGCAGCCACGTTCAGACCCCGGCCGAGTCCCCAAGCACTTGTCGCATCGAAGGAGAGGGGATCAGCACCGCCCGCGCGATCCGCCACGAGTCAACCGCCGCCCCGATCAGCCCGAGCGTCAGCAACCCGGAGCCGATCACGATGATCACCGAACCGGCGATGCCGACGGTCTCCGGGTCCGCCCACCGGACATTGCCGGAAGCCAGCCGGAGCGCATCCCCCACCATCACGATCCCGCTCACCACAGCCATGCCCAGGAGTGTCTGCCGATCGACGCGACCCGTCCGCATGACCATCGAACGTTTCACCAGGTCGCGTGCGCTCGGCCGAACACCCAGGAGTATCACGACAATCGACGCGGACGCGATGAACCGCATGAAGATCCGGTCCGGCTGAGGCGGACCCGAAAAATACGGCGCCGCTCGAACGGGATCGATCTCGAGCAGCATCCTCCAGACCGCCCACACCAGCGGAAAATACGCCAGGCTTCCCGCGAGCGCCTGCGCCATGTGCGGCAGGCTCGTCGCGGGCGTCGGCCGAACAAGCACCAGTGAACCAATACCCGAAATCGCCGCCGCCGCGACGACCAGCCACGAAATCAAGGGCAGCGCCGCAGCCGTGATCGGCACCGTCGGAACAAAGTCCATCGCGCGCAGCACCCAGCACCCGAGTCCCGCCGCCAGGCCTCCGAGTGACCACGCCATCAGGCCGACCGCCACCGTCCGACGATGCCGGATCGGCCGAAACTCTTCCGCCAGCGGATCAACCTTGTAAAGGATCGTCGCCCGCACCGCCGTCCCGCATTCCGGGCACACGTTGCGGATCGACAGCCCCTTCAACTCGTACCCGCAGGTCACGCAGGGAAGCGTCCCCGTGAGCGCGGCATCGAGAGACCCCGCGGAAAACACGATCCGCGCGGTCCCCGGTCCCGGCTTTCGGCTCTCGTCGCTCGCGCGTTCACCCACGTCGTCAAGTGTAACCGCTCCGACATCAAACTCTCGAACCGATTCCGCCGAATCACGCGCGATTCCCTGCTCCCGTTCGGAACCGCACCCCCCGTTCCAGCGAAGCGCCACCCATGAAGAGCGCCGAACCAGCCCTCTATACTCACGCCTCGATGACACGAAACGACACCGAGCCGGCCATCGATCGACTGCGACAGAACATGCAGTCGGTCTTCATCGGCAACACTCAGGCCGTCGATCGCCTCATCCGATGCCTCCTGGCCCGCGGCCACATGCTCATCGAGGACGTGCCGGGCGTCGGCAAGACCCTCCTCGCAACCGCCCTCGCTCGCAGCCTCTCCTGCACCTTCAGCCGCATCCAACTCACGCCGGACATGCTCCCGAGCGACGTGCTCGGCGTCACGATCTTCGACCGCCACACCGCCGATTTTCAGTTCAAGAAGGGGCCGATCTTCGCCAACATCGTCCTTGCCGACGAGATCAATCGCACCACGCCGCGCACCCAGTCGGCCCTCCTCGAGTCGATGAACGAGGCCCAGGTCTCGATCGACGGACGGGTCTTCACCCTCGAACAGCCATTCATGGTCATCGCCACGCAGAACCCCTACGAGTTCGAGGGAACCTACCTCCTCCCCGAGAATCAACTCGACCGCTTCCTGATGCAGACAAGCCTCGGCTACCCGAACGCGGACGACGAGGCCCGCGTCATCGAACTCCGGCCCGCGGAGGTGCCGCTGCACGCCCTGCAGCCGGTCCTGACGCCGCAGGATGTCATGACCTTGCAGGCCCACGTGGACAAGGTGAGGCTGGATCGCTCCCTCGTCCATTACATCATCACCCTCGCCGCCTCGACGCGAAAGCACGAGCAGCTGCAGGTCGGCCTTTCGCCCCGCGGAACCCTCGCGCTCGCCCACGCGGCCCGCGCCACCGCGTTCATGGACGGCCGCGACTACTGCATCCCCGAGGACATCATCGAGAACATCCTCTCCGTCTGCTCGCACCGAGTCGTCAGCCGCGCCTACCTCCAGACCGGCGACACGCGCGCCGCCACACAGGTGCTCCACGAGATTATGCAGTCGGTCCCCTCGCCGGCGTAGTCTCTTCCACCACCGACCGCGCCCGCTCTTCACGCATTCGGCCTCCCTCCGTGCCCCTATCTGCCCTCCGTGGTAAAAAGCCATGCCAAGACTTATCCGCCTCGAAGCGACAACTCCGCTAAAAATCGAACCCAATGATTTCCCGCGCGACGAGCAGGGGAATCTTCGCAAGATGTCACTCTGCGCGTGCGGGCTTTCGCAGAAGTTCCCATTGTGCGACGGTGCGCACAAGCGACTCTGCGTAAGCGAACGGCCCGACCGACTATATGTGTACGATCGGTCGCGGCAGAACGTGATTGAAGAGCGAGACGACCGCTGACGGCCCGAACTGTCAGAATACCACCGCCGTCCGCTTATTCGCGCGGACTGCGGCAGCGAGTTCTGAACGCGCAGGGGCTAGTTTGATGTCGACAGCATGAGATGAAAGTGTCGCTCATGCTTCTGCGCGTGTCGGATCACGTTCGATGCAGGTCGTCCGTCGTCCAGAATCGTTTTGTTGATCACGAGTCTGAAGGGATGCGTTTCTGATGCGGGATAGGTCACAAGTACCCTCCGAATCCGGCCACCAAAGGTTGGGTCGTTCAGAAGCGAAATCAGCTTCGCGGCAGTCATCGCATCCCGCTCGTTATAGCCGCTGAACCAGGCATCGACATGTGTGCCATCCGCATGGGATGAATGAGGATGAAATCGGCCGCCATGCATGTTGCTCATGTCGTTGTAGAGCAATCCCGATGACAGAAAGTGACTGAGCATGCAGAGCAGACTTGGACGGGTCCACCCGTCTCCTCCCTCGGCAGAGTCCCGCTCCCCGTAGCGGTTGTTCCCGTCGTACAACACGAGCATCGGCTTCGTGCCGAGTTCGCGTGTCACTGATTCACCTCCCGCGCTGGTCGCTCGGATCCGGAGTTGCAGGGAGGATTCCGGGCGGCACACCAGAGGGAACTGGCTCGCTGGAACTTCAAAGAGTCGCGCGGGCGACGTCATTTCGACTGCTCCATCCGAGCCAAAGGGCGCGAGCAGCGTCGCCATCGCCCCAGGAGCGAGCAGTCCCGTCGCGACAACCTGCGACCCTTCGAGCAGTTCGAGGGTGAGGTCAGCAAGGGCATCATCTTCCGCACCGATGATCCGAATCGAGCCATGGACCGGAGTGAGCCCGCCGAGGTACGGGTGAGGGGAGGCGGACAGAAACTGCAACGGCTCGTTGTCGATGTCGCGGAGCGAGACAGTCTCAATGTTCAGGGTCTGCTCAGCAACAAAATCGAGCACGACCGACGAATCAAACGCGCCGTCACCAACGTTGGCGACGGATACATCGACTTGCACGACGTCGCCTTGCTCGGCCACCGGGAGCGTAAGTTCTTTCCATGCTGTCTTACCCTGCGCGTCGAATGCGGCGCACCCCAGCGAGTTCATGCTCGCGCTGTCCGATGTAGCGGCTCCGGCCAAGGCGCGAATCGAGACGCTGTAATAGTCGTTGTAGATCGAACCGCAGTACCCGCCGGGAATTTCACTTGTGATGAAGCGGTATCGAACTCGTGCCGTGCGCACGCCGGGCTTGGATACAAACGTCCGCGAGACGGAGACCGGCCCCTCAAAGTCCGTCATCAGACGAAGGTCGTTGTCGACTTGGCCCTGGATCAACTCTTCGTGGGGCACGAGGGCCACCGGTGATTCGCCGACCTCCCATCCGAGCAAGCCCAGAGAAAAATCATTGTTCGGGATTGGACTCGGCTCGCCGATCCCCCGTAGCACCAACTGGACTCCGGCATCGTCTGAACCGATAACTACACCGGTGACGGCCTCTCCCACTCCAGCCAAGAACGCGTGAATGAGAACCGTGCGATCGGGCAGGTGGTCAAACCTGACAAGACCCCGCGCGTCGGTAAGCC
>JAEUIV010000010.1 GCA_016795005.1 Phycisphaerae bacterium | reverse complement strand
ACTCAAACAGGAGATCGTCCTGACCTCCCCCCGCGGGCAGCACGCTCAGCGAGATGGATTCGAATCGGCTGGCCGGATTCACCCCCGCGCCGCGACCCTTGAGTCCGCCTGGTCCAGCATCGGGCGAGAACGCCCCGGCGGTCGTGTCCGAAGACCGGCCGAACGGATGCGAGCGTGGTGTGCGCATACCCAAACATAAACCGTATACACGCGGCAAGCAAGCACGAAGCGCCTCAATTGTGCTATTTACCGGCGGAACCGCGTCATCCGTCGCCCCGCGATACCGGTTTCCTTGGCCCCGGTGGATCACCAGCCGATGATCGGCAATCCAGACCTGAAAGCGCATGGACGTCCGTCAACAAGCCCAGCCAGTCAGCCACCAGCGAACCATCGTCATCATCGGCGGCGGCTTCAGCGGCAGCATGACCGCGTACCACCTCCTCCGCCACGCGAACGCCGCACGTTCCGCCGCTTTCAACATCCTCCTCATCGAGCGGAACACCCGCATCGGCTTCGGACCCGCCTACGCCACGCGCTGCTCGGAACACCTTTTGAACGTCGCCGCTGGCCGCATGAGCGCGCTCCCCGACCAGCCGGACCACTTTCTCGCATGGGCCACTCAGTCCGGCCTGGCTCTCCCCGGATTCAACAAGGACACCTTCGCGCCGCGTCCCCTGTATGGGGCGTACGTGGCAGACCTGCTCGCAAAGGAAGAATCCAGCCGAACCTCCGCCTCTCCGACTCTCGAACGCATCCACGATGAAGCGGCCGCGCTCGACATGACGGCCGAGGGGTACGCCGTTCGAACTCGTTCCGGCCGCGCGATCCGCGCCAACGCCGTGCTCCTCGCGCTGGGCAATGCTCCCCCCGCCACCCCGGCCTGGCCCGGCTCCGAGCAACTTGAATCCTGGGAAAAGTACGTCCGCGATCCGTGGGCCGACGGGGCGCTCCGCGATATCACCCCCGATGAGCGAATCGGGATCATCGGAACGGGCCTCACCATGTTCGACGCCGTGCTCGAAATCACCGCGGCCGGGCACCGCGGCCCGATCGTGGCGGTCTCGCGGCGGGGGCTGACTCCCAAGCCGCACCACATGCGCCCCCCATACATCATCCCGAAGATCGACCTCGATCGCTTCAAGACCCTCCGAGGCTCCATGATCGAGATCCGCCGCCTGAACCGAGAAGTGACCGCCGCCGGCGGACATTGGACGCAAACCATGGCCGCGCTCCGGGGAGTGACCGCAAGTATCTGGGCCTCGTGGAGCCAGCGTGATCGAGACCGGTTCCTTGCCAGGCTCCGGACCTATTGGGACATGCACCGTCACCGCGCCGCTCCGCAGATCGCCGACCGCATCGGTGCGACCATCAGGACCGGGCGGCTGAGCGTCCGAGGCTCAAAGAGGCTCTCGTGGAGACGCGACGGGAAATCAATGGTCATGGAAACGATGGGAGGGCCGGTCATCTGTGATCGGGTCATCAACTGCACCGGTCCCGACACCGATGTCACCCGCTCCAACTCGCCACTCGTAAAGAATCTGCTTCAATCGGGGCTGATCGTGCCGGACGATCATCGCTTGGGAATCCGCACGACCGAGCGGGGCGAGACCCTGGATCACGCGGGCAAGGTTTCTCCCCGATTGCTCGCCATCGGGGGCTGGCTGAGGCCCATCTTGTGGGAAACGACCGCCGTTCAGGAACTTCGGGAGCAGGCCGTGGAGCGGGCCAAAGCCCTTTTGAGCGCGGCGATTCGATCCGGTTGAGGTTTTTGTTCAGAACCTCCCAGTTTCACGCCGGATGATTTGTTTCCGATTGGCCTTCTTTCCGTAGGCCTTGGCTGGCTTGGGCCGAAGTGAATTTGGAGAATCTGGTGTCCACGGGGAGAGAACGATCGATCCATTTTTGGGTGGGGTCGGCCCCGGTCCGTTCCATTCGAATTCGCGCGCTATTTTCTGGCATCCCGTGAGATTTGGGCTATGTTGTAGGCGTTGAGAAGAGGAGCCCTGTCGGATGGACTAGGGAGGGAGGTTGCCGAAAGGCCACGTCGCCCCACCGATAGGAATCCGAGGTCACACTCGGATTGCGGGAAAACTGTGCTGGCCGAGGCCCGGTCAACCACAGTGAAGCACGTCGATGGAGAGCCTAGGAAACTCTCCGTCAAATAGGGGGAGTATGGCGGTGAGGCCTGCCGCCAAGCTCTCGCACGCGACCCTGTGCGCGTGTGGCAGAAGCCTGGGCCGCCTGACGGCGGCCTTGGCTTTTTTTGTCGATACCATCGGCTCCATGATCGACCTCAAGGCCTTCCGCGACGACCCCGCACGCTTCATCGACGGCGCCCGAAAGAAGGGGATTGCCGTCGATTTCGAACGATTGCGAGCGCTCGATGAGGAGACGCGCCGCGTTCAGGCCGAGGCGGAGGCGCTCCGGGCCGAGCAGAACCGGCTGGCGAAGGAATCAGGCCCGGCGATCGGCCGACTGATGGGGCAGATCAAGTCGGCGACGGGCGACGCCCGGGTGGCGCTCGAGCGCGAGGCGGAGTCACTTCGCGCCAAGCCGGCGGCGTTGAAGGACCAAATCGCGGCGATCGAGAAGCGGGTTGAAGCGCTGACGCCCGAACTGAACGCTCTGTTGCTCACGGTGCCGCTCCCGCCCGACGCGGACGTGCCGGTCGGGAAGGGAGCGGAGGACAATGTCGAGGTCCGTCGCTGGTCTCCGGCGAACTTCGATCCGGCGAAGTCCTTTGAAAGCCAGCGCGGCTTCCGGCCCCGCGCGCACCAGGAGATTGTCGAGCGTCTGGGACTGGTCGATTTCGAGCGCGGGGTCAAGATGGCCGGCTCTCGCTCGTATGTGCTGAAGGGCATGGGGATGCGGCTGCACCAGGCGGTGCTGCGGTATGCGTTCGACCGCATCGTGGACCTGCACGGGTTCACGCCGATGAGCGTCCCGGTGATCGTGCGCGAGGAGTGCATGATCGGCACGGGCTTTTTCCCCGCCGGGCGCGAGCAGACGTATTGTGTTGAAGAGACGCGGCGTGGTGAGGCCCATGACCTCTTCCTGACGGGCACGGGTGAGGTGGGGTTGATGGGGGTGTACGCCGGCGAAATCCTCGACGAGGCGCGGTTTCCGTTGAAGATGGCGACGGTCAGCACCTGCTTCCGTCGCGAGGCCGGGGCGGCGGGGCGCGACACGGCGGGGCTGTACCGCATCCACCAGTTCGACAAGGTGGAGCAGGTGGTCATCACCCGCGCGGACGAAGCGGAGAGCCGGAAATGGCACGCGTCGATGATCGACATCGTGGAGCAGTTGCTGCAATCTCTAGGCGTGCCGTACCGGCTGTTGCAGTGCTGCACGGGCGATCTTGGAGTGAAGAACGCCGATATGATCGACATCGAGAGTTGGATGCCCGGTCGAGGCGAGGTGGACAAGGACGGCGTGCCGCGCGGCGCGTACGGCGAGACGCACAGCGCCAGCCGCCTGTATGACTACCAGTGCCGGCGCCTGAATATGCGCTATCGTCCGGGAGGAGCGGGGGGGAAGGGGCCGACGACGTTCTGCCACTCGCTGAATAACACGGTGCTTGCCTCGCCGCGCGTGTTGATCCCGATTCTCGAGATGAATCAGAACGAGAACGGGAGCGTGACGGTGCCCGAGGTGCTGCGAGGGTACGTCGGCGGGGTGGAGAGGATCGGGTAGTCCGAGCGAATCCATCGGGGATCGTGTGATCAGCGTCGGCCCGACGCGACCGTGTATCCTCTGTTTCACAACATGACTTCCTCCCGCTACAAGAAACGACTGATTACCCATCTTTCCCACTCGACGTACGAGCCGGCCGAGGCGCGGACTCTCGCGGCTGATCTCGGCGTTCCGATGGACGAGTTTCCGGCGTTTGTCGAGGCCATCAAGGAGCTCGCGGCCGCGGGCCAGGTGGTCTGGGGCGACGATCAACTTGTCAACCTGCCACCGATCGGGAAGTCGATGGTCGGCTCGTTCCGCAAGA
>JAEUIV010000197.1 GCA_016795005.1 Phycisphaerae bacterium | reverse complement strand
GCTGGAGCAACCGGAACAACTTTTCCTGGTCGCTCATGTCCGGGCACGCGGGATATCCAAACGAATAGCGCGAACCGCGGTAGTGCTGCGTGAAGAGCTCCTTGATCCGCGGCGAATCCTCGCCGCCGATCCCCAGCTCCTGCCGGATCCGCTTGTGCCACATCTCCGCCAGCGCCTCCGCACACTCCACCCCGAAGCCGTGCAGGTACAGATACTCCTTGTACTCATTCTTCTCGAAGAGCGCTTTCGTCCGCTTCGAGACCTCATCTCCCATCGTCACGCAGTGCAGCGCGACCACGTCCCGCACCCCGTCCGCGCTCGCGGGCCTGAAGAAATCGGCGATGCACAGCCGCTGCCGCTCGGCCTGTCTCGGGAAGGAGAACCGCTCGATCTCACGTGTCGGCTCCGTCGGATCGAATACCACGAGGTCATCCCCATCGCTGTTGCACGGGAAATACCCGTAGACCACCGACGCGCGAAGGATCTTCTCGCGCTTGCACTGCTCCGCCAGCCGGTTGAAGATGTCCGCGCATTCACCCGCCGTCTGTTCCGCGAACTCCTCGTCGCTCATCGCGCCCTTCTTGAACTGCCACTGACCCCGGTACAGCGCCACCCGGTTCACGAACGGGTACACCTGGTCAAGCGCGATCCCCTCGACCACCCGCGTCCCCCAGAAGGGCGCCGCGGGTGCCTCGACTTCCGTGCGCACCTTCGACCGCACCCGCTCCGTCACTCCGACCGCGCCGGCGCTCGCGCGCGCCGCTTCACGCTGCTCGAATCGCCGATTCTTGTCCGATGACACCCCGATCCCCTCGAACTTCGCCTCCGCCGCCGAACGCTTGCCCGTCCGTTCCGCGATCTCCTTCTCGATCGTGCCCAGCGACTTCGCCGCCACGTGATCCATGAAGCGGAGGCCCTCGAAGGCGTCGCGCCCGTAGTACGTCGCCGGATACGAACGCCGGAGGTCCTCCTCCGCGTACTGCCGCGTCAACGCCGCGCCGCCCAGGATCACCGGCACGCTCAAACCCTTCGACTTCATCTCGTCCAGGTTGTCCTTCATCACGCCCACGGACTTCACCAGCAATCCCGACAGCCCGATCGCGTCGGCCTTGTGCTCCTCCGCCGCCTTCAGGATCGCGGGCAGCGGCTGCTTGATCCCCAGGTTCACCACCTCGTACCCGTTGTTGCTCAGGATGATGTCCACCAGGTTCTTCCCGATGTCGTGGACGTCCCCCTGCACCGTCGCCAGCACCATCAGGCCCTTCCGCTGACCGGCCACCTTCTCCATGAAAGGCTCAAGGTGCGCCACCGCCTTCTTCATCGTCTCCGCGCTCTGAAGCACGAACGGCAGCTGCATCTCCCCCGAGCCGAACAGGTCGCCCACCACCTTCATCCCCGCCAGGAGGTGATCATTGATGATCTCCAGGGGCTTGTACCGCTTCATCGCCTCGTCCAGGCTGTCCGTCAGCCCGCGCACCTCGCCGTCGATGATGTGCCGCTGAAGCCGCTCCTCCAGCGGAAGGTCCGCGAGTGTCGGCTTCTTCTTCGCGCCCGCCGACCCCGCGGCCGCGTCGTCCTCGGGAAAGAGGTTGATGAACACCGTCAGCGGATCGAACCCCGCATCGTCCGCCCCCTTCGTCCCCGCCGCCCGGCGCCGGTCGTAGATCAGGTCCAGCGCCGCGTTCCACCGCGCATCGTCAATGTCCTTCCGCGGCAGGATCTTCGTGAAATGAACGATCGCACCCGTCAACCCGGCCGCCAGGCACTCGTGCAGGAACACCGAGTTCAACACCACCCGGCACGAGGGCTTCAGACCGAACGACACGTTCGACAACCCGATCATCGTCCCGCACGAGGGCAGTTCCTTCGAGATCCGCCGGATCCCCTCGACCGTTTCGAGCGCCAGCCGACGGTCCGCCTCGACCCCCGTCGTGATCGGCAGGACCAGCGGATCAAACAGGATGTCCTCCGCCGGCAGCCCGTACTTCTTCACCGCCAGATCGTGGATCCGATGCGCGATCGCCACCTTCCGCTCCGCCGTCTTCCCCATCGCCTCGATCGGGTCTTCATCGATCGTCCCCGCCACCACCGCGGCGCCGTAGGTCTTCGCCAGCCGGCAGATGTGCGCCAGTTTCTCTTCTCCGTCCTCCAGGTTCATCGAGTTGATGATGCACTTGCCCGGCGCGTGCTTCAGCCCCGCCTCGATCACGTCCGGCTGCGTGCTGTCGATCATCAGCGGCGCGTTCACCTGCCGCGCGAACCGCTTCACGACCTCCGTCATGTCGCGCACACCGTCTCGCCCCACGTAATCCACGCACACGTCCAGCACGTGCGACCCGTCGCGGAGCAGCTCCTTGCCCATCGAGACCAGCCCGTCCCAGTCGTCCTTCGCCAGCAGGTTCTTGAACTGGCGAGAACCGTTCGTGTTCGTCCGCTCGCCGACGATCAGGAAGGAGTTGTCCTGGCGGAACTCCGCCGTCGAATACAGCGACGAGCACCCCGCCGGGGGCACGCTCACCGAGCGCTCCTTCGGCGAACGCCCGGACATCGCCTTCACCAGCTCGCCGATGTGCTCGGGCGTCGTCCCGCAGCACCCGCCCACGATGCTCACCCCGTCGCGCTCGACGAAACGCACCATGTGCTCCACGAACGGGCCGGGCTTCAGCGGATAATCAGGCTTCCCGTCCAGCAGCACGGGCAGCCCCGCGTTGGGCATCACGCTGATCCGCTTCGCCCAGTGCCGGCTCAGCCACGAAATATGCTCCGACATCTCCACCGGCCCCGTCGCGCAGTTCAGCCCCAGCGACAGGATCGGATAGTTCTTCAACGCCTCCGCCACCGCCGCGATCTCGGTCCCCACCAGCATCGTCCCCGTCGTCTCGATCGTCACCGAGCACATGATCGGCACATCGTCCGTCGTCTTGCCGCGCTCGCCCAGCGCCTTCAGGCATGCGTTGATCGCGCACTTCACCTGGAGGATGTCCTGGGAGGTCTCGGTGATGAGCACATCGACCCCGCCGTCGATCAGCCCGCGCGCCTGCTCCGCGTAGGACTCCAGCATCTCGTCCCACGTCGTATGCCCGAGCGTCAGCAGTTTCGTCCCGGGGCCCATCGAACCCGCCACAAACCGCGGCTTGTCCTTCGAATACCACTTCGCACACGCCGCACGCGCCACCTCCGCCGCCTGCTTGTTCAGCGCGTATGTCTGCTCGACCAGGTCGAACTCAGCGAACACCAGCTTGTTCGCCCCGAACGTGTCGGTCTCCACGATGTCCGCACCGACCGCCAGGTACGCCTCGTGAATCCCCCCGATCACGTCCGGCCTCGTCTTGACGAGAATCTCGGTGCAGTTCTCCTTGTCGAGATAATCGCGGTGCAGATCGCAATGGCACTTATGGATCATCGTCCCCATCGCGCCATCGCAAACGAGCACGCGCTTCGATAGTTCAGCAAGAAACAAGGAGGGCATAGGGCGAAGACTCCGAGGACTCAGTTCCGGGATCAGGTCAGTATATCCGTTTATCCGGATGAACGGATGCGAAAACCGCGCTCAAAGCGATGGGCCACCCCCCTATCGGTCAACCCAGGCTCCCCTATCATCCGTCGCGGGGACGCCGAGAGAACGGAGATTTGCCTTGGACCCCCACACCCTGACCCTCATCGAGCGGATATTCGCCATTGTCTACGCCGCGCTCGGCCTGTCACTCATCCTGCACGCCAACCGGTGGGTCAGGGTGTACACGCCGGCGTGGAACGATCCGAACTTTGCCCTGCGCCTCGGCTCAATCCCGCTTGTGATCGGTGTGATCATTGTGGTCTTGCACCCCGCCTGGACCGCCGACACGGGTTCCATCGTCACGGCCATCGGCTGGCTCGCCCTGTTCAAAGGGCTGGTCTGTGTCTGGAGGCCGGAATGGATGGAAGCGGTCGCGGGGCGCATCCGTCCAACCGCCGGGATGTTCCGACTCCGCGGCGGGATCGTCTGCATCCTCGCCGCGCTGGTCGCCTGGCGTTCCTTCGCCCCGGGCGACGCCTCGCCCTGAACTCGCGCCGCCTTCGATCTTTGTTCTCCGTCGGCGCACACTCCCCGCGCTGATTTCTCGACACCCCGGCTGGCCTTGGCCGATCCACATGCCATGATTCTCTCTCACACCGAGGTGCCCGCCGACGCACTCGACCAGATGACTCCACGCAAACGCCCTCATTCCTTCGATGTCGCCGCCAGCCACGCCTACCTCATCGGCATCGGCGGCTGCGGAATGTCCGGGCTGGCACGCATGCTCGCCGCGCGTGGAGCCATCGTCAGCGGATCGGACAAGGAATCCTCGGCCGCTACCGATGCCCTCATCGCCGAGGGGATCGATGTCGGTTTCGATCAGTCCAGGGAGTGGTTGCCCGAATCATGCGACCTGGTCATCGCCTCCGCCGCGGTGCGCGCCGACCATCCACAGATGCTCGAAGCCACGCGCAGGGGACTCCCGACGCATGTCTACGCCGAGGCCCTCGGCCTCACCATGCTTGGTCGAACCGGAATCGCCATCGCCGGCACCCACGGCAAGTCCACCACCGTCGGCATGCTCGGCCACACGCTCATCCGATCCGGCCTCGACCCGACCGTCATCGTCGGCGCCACCGCCTCGCAGCTCGCCAGCAAGCCCGGTGACTCCGCCGGCTTCCGCCTCGGCGCTGAGCGCATCCCCGCCGGCCCCATGAAGGGTCAGCCCGGCGTCCTCGTCGCCGAAGCCTGCGAGTTCAACCGCTCCTTCCACAACCTCTATCCCACCATCGCCGCCATCACCAGCGTCGAGGCCGACCATCTCGAGATCTACGGCTCCCTCGACGCCGTCGTGCAGTCCTTCCGTGACTTCGCCCGCCTCGTACCCCCTGCCAAGGAGGGCGGAAAACTCTTCATCAACCACGACGGCGCCCACCGACGCGAAGTCACCGGCGGCGTGGAATGCGCCGTCGAAACCGTCGGCTTCGCTCCCGCCGCTGATTGGGTCGTCACCTACGACACCCAATCCCGCCGCGTCGGCCTCAGTCACAACGGCCAGCTCGTCGGAACATGGACCCTCCGCGTCCCGGGCGCCCACATGGCGATCGACTCCGCCTTCGCCGCCGTCATCGCCCTCCACCTCGGCGCGACCGCGGACAACGTCGAAGCCGCGCTCTCCTCCTTCTCCGGCGTCGACCGCCGCATGCAGTTCCTCGGCGAGAAGAGCGGCGTCCGCGTCTACGACGACTACGGCCACCACCCCACCGAGATCGACACCACCCTCCGCGCCCTGCGCGAGGCCGAACGACCCGAAGATCAAGGCGGACGCCTCGTCTGCGTCTTCCAGCCCCACCAGCACAGCCGCACACGCTTCCTCCTCGAAGAGTTCGCCCAGGCCTTCAGCATGGCCGACATCGTCATCGTGCCGCACATCTATTTCGTCCGTGACAGCGAGATCGAAAAGACCAAGGTGAGCGCGGCGGACCTCGTCGACCGCCTGCGCACCCGCGGCGTGCAGGCCATGCACCTCTACCCATTCGAAGCCATCGTCGAGCAACTCCAGAACGTCTGCCGCAAGGGCGACCTCCTCGTCGTCATGGGTGCCGGACCGGTCTGGCAGGTCGCAAAGGGATTCCTCGCCGCGGGAAGGTAAGAGTCGATCTGGTGGGACGGATTTGCAATCCGTCTTAACTCCGTTTCTGTCTCCGGTGGGACGGATTTGTAATCCGTCTTATTTCCGCTTCTGCCTCCGGTGGGACGGGGTTGAGATCCGTCTTATTTCCACTTCTGCCTGCGGCGGGACGGATCTGTGATCCGTCTTTTCGGCATCCGCTGTTACACTCGCCCCTGCAAGATCAAGGCGGCAAAGGCGGAATCCTGCTCCCAACACGCACAACGGAAAGGGGACAATCATGCACCAAGGAAGACTGGGCATCGCGGGCTTCGTGATGGTCTCGAGCGTTTTCGGTTCGCCGGCATTTGCCGTCTCCTGCGGCAGCGAGCCGACGGACAGCAGGTTCCTCGCGGTGTGCGGTCTGGCTCCGCGATCATTGGCCGTGGACGAGTCGTGGCTGCCGGAAGGGTCCGGCACCTTCGTCCGCTGGACAGACCCTGCAAACAACGAGCGGGTGGGCATCATCACCGTGCAGCATTTTCTTGACAACAACGCGAACCCTTCGGACACCTGTTCATCTCAGGAGGAACTCTGGTACGCGTACTTTCAGGCGTGCGTCACCCCTTGCGGCAGTTGCCCGTGCTACCCCCTCTGCCTCGGCACAAACGAAAACATGATCCGCGTGCGAGTGAAGTGCTTTCGGCTGGCGACCGCGCCCTTTCGGGAGTTCGCGGGGTCCATTCCGGACGGGGTTGTGATCGGCGAGATCGAGCCGGACGACCTGTGCTTCCTCGACCACATCGACCCGATCGAGATCGCAAGCCCCTTCGACCTCTCCCTGTGCTCAGGGCAGTTGATGTACGTCGCCGGGTAGGGTCGCACGCGCTCGGTGGAATGCGGCCAGAGCGTCGATGCGCAGCACGAGGCACGCAGTCTCCATGTCGGCGTATCGAGCCTGGTCAGCGTCGGCTGCACGAAAGACGGAAGGAAGGGGAACATCCAGCTCGCCCAAGGCGGATACGTCCCGCAGACCGGGTGCGAGCCCTACGCCCGGGTGGAATGCCATGACTCCGGCGGAGGCGTGTTCATCGAGGCGGGAGGCGGCTCGCTGAGGCTCGTCGGCGTGATCGTGACGGCCACCAGCGCTTTCATGGCGGTCCGGCATCAGGCGATCTCAGCGCCAAGCGATACCGAGTACCTCTGCCGCCCGTGCAGGCCGGCCGCGTGCGGGGACATCAACGGGGATGAAGAACATCTTCAGAATTGTGACGACGCCGAGTGCCTTGAAGCGTTGGGAGAATGGGAAGTGACGCCTTGGTGCCTCGGCGACATGGACGGCGACGGGATCGCCGGCACCAAGATGGATATCAACCTGATCAAGTGCGATCCGGGAGGTGGGATTGTTATGTGCGACCGCAACCAGTGGTGCTACGGAGATGCGAATCTTGATGGCTACGTCACAATTGACGACCTGAACCTTATCCAGAGCATCCGTTCGACTGGAGTGGCACCGGAGTATTCCGTGAACTGCCCAGCATGCGGGGCTTGCGGGGCTCCGTTCGAGCGGTGCCGAGGGGACATCAACTTCGATGGAGTCGTGGACGCCACCGACGCAAGCGAAGTGGCCGGCTTGCTCGCAGGGACGACGAATCAAGCGGGATATCGATGCTATCAAGGCGCGGCGGGATGCACCCCACCTGGACAATGCCCGTAGGCAAACAAGCGACATTATCGCTTTCGACGAACCAGCATCGTCCCGGAGAGCAGGAGTATCGCGCCAGTCCCGGGGCTTACCGGAGTCGGAATTTCTGAAATCGTCTGTAGCGAAACAGTCCCACTGACCCACAAACCATCCGCTTCGTTCGGTGCGTTGTTGGGCGAATCGAAGAACTCCAAACGGATCAGTCCGTCCGCAAGCGCCCGAACAGGCGGAATCCCGTTGTTCGCCAGTTTTCTGATCCCGTCGCTGCTGTAGGCGGTCGGTCCACCTGGCGTCGGATCCGATGCGCCCGGCTGAATGCCAAATCCGGACAATGGAGTATTGAGCGTGTCACGAACCCACATCGTAATATCGCGCCTTCTCGATGTCGGCACGAGCGTCTCGAGCACCACGTCCCAACCGATCCCGGTCACCAAGTTGAACGGCCCGACCCACAGGAACATCACGACATTGTTCGGCGAGCCAAGGCCGTCCATGCTCGGGATGCCGGTGACGTCGATCGTCGCCAGCCCCGCGCCGACGCGCTCGCCCCCCGCGGGATTGCTGATGGCCTCGGTTGACAGGCCTGACCCGATGCTCGCCGCGTGAACCCCCGCGCACCACCCAGACGCCGCCAGGATCGCCGCCATGCTCCAGACTTCGTGCCGCATGATCGGACCCTCCATGAAGTCAATCGAGATTCAGTATGCCCCACGATCCACCCTCGGGCAAGGCGAACTCCCCCTTGCAAACTTCGAATGATCGCCGACCACGGACGATCTCAACGCCCGCTCCTCGCGTTTTCCGACGTTCCCCGCCGAAGCCTCGGCACAATGCGCCGTAGCCGCGGCGCATCGTGCGTGAACCAGCCCTCGCCTACGATGCACACCGCACGACTCCCACGCTTCAACATCCGATCGACCTGGTTCCCCGCCCATCAATCATGAACCCGCCCATGCACACCGCCACCGACCTCATCATCGAGCACAACGCGCCGATCCCGACCTGGTTCAAGGTCGGCGGCCGCGCCGATGCCCTCGCCCGCCCCACCACCGTCGAGCAGGTCCGCGACCTCCTCCTCATGTTCGCCCATCAGCCCGTCCGCGTCCTCGGCGACGGCGCGAACCTGCTGGTGGATGATGAAGGGGTCGATGGCCTCGTCCTTGACCTGCGCTCCATGAACCGCGTCGATTGGCCGGACGATTCCGCCGAACCCATCGTCCGCGCCCAAGCCGGCGCCAACCTCCCGAAACTCATCACCGAGGCCGTTCGCCGCGGCCTCGCCGGCATCGAAACCCTCGCCGGCATCCCAGCCACCCTCGGCGGCGCCATCGTCATGAACGCCGGCGGCGCCTTCGGTCAGATCTCCGACTCCGTCCACCACGTTCACGCGCTCACGCGCACCGGCGAACTGCTCTCGATCCCCATCCCCGAGATCCACTTCTCCTACCGCCACTCCGGGCTGAACCACCTGATCATCGTCGCCGCCGACCTCCGCCTCCGCCGCGTCGCACACGCCGAGCAGCCCGCCCTCCGCGACCGCCTCAAGGAAGTGATGGCCTATAAGAAGAACAGCCAGCCCATGGCCGACAACTCCGCCGGCTGCTACTGGAAAAACCCCACCGACCCCGCGGACCCCACAAAGCGCCTCTCCGCCGGCAAACTCATCGACGACTGCGGCCTGAAAGGCGTCACCTTCGGCGGCGCCACCGTCAGCCCCGTCCACGCAAACTTCGTGGTCACCGCCGAAGGCTGCAAGGCGCGAGACATCGTGGCGCTGATGGAAAGCGTGCGCCGGCGCGTGACGGAAAGAACAGGGATCACGCTGGAGCCGGAGGTGGTGTATTGGAGGCGGGGGTAGTATGGAATAATCGGTGATTCGCCGGTCCATTCATGTTGGGCATCGAATCGCGCGAAAGCGGACATGCCATGATACTGATTCGAAGGTCAACATTTTTCGGTGTCTTGCTGCTGTTGGGAGTCGTCCGCGGTGCCCTAGGAATCTCGTTCGGCAGCACCACAACGGACAGCAGATTCGCTGCGGTGTGCGGGCTGGCCCCTCGTGCTCGTGACGCGGACTCGGCGTGGTTTCCCGATGGCTCGGGAACCTACATTCAGTGGACCGACCCACAAAACAATCAGCGCGTCGGCATCGTCACGGTTCAGCATTTCCTTGATGGAAACGCAAACCCTTCGGGCAACTGCGACTCGCAACAGAACTTGTGGTACGCGTACTTCCAAGGCTGTCCGGAAGTCTGCAACAACTGCCCGTGCCTGCCGCTGTGCGTAGGGGAGAACGAGGACATGATCCGGGTCCGCATCAAGTGCTTCAGCCTTGCAACCGCGCCGTACCGCGAGTTGCTCGGTTCGATTCCGGATGGCGTGGTCATCGGCGAAATCGAACCCGACGATTTGTGCTTCCTTTCGCACATCACGCCGATCCAGATGGAGACTCCATCCAACCTCGGCCTGTGCGCGGGGCAGACGGTCCGCCTTGCCGGATGGGGTCGAACGCGCTCACCAGTGCCGAACGGGATCTTCACGGACCCATGCGATCCGGTCGATCCAGAGTTCGAGGCGCGAAGCCTGCACGTCGGTCTTTCGATTTTGAGTTATATCGGTTGCTCCAAAGATGGCCGAACAGGCACGATCAAGTACGAAACGGGTGGCTGGTCGCACTCGATCGCCACTTGCAGTCCATACGCGGGGGTGGAGTGCCACGATTCCGGTGGCGCGTTGCTCGTGGACATTCCGGGCGGGCAACTGCGGCTGATCGGAGTTTTCAGCACGCCAGGGAGCGCGTACATGGTGCAACGGCATCAGAGTATTTCCGCGCCAACCGATCCCACATTCTTATGCAGGCCCTGTCGACCGGCAGCGTGCGGAGATATTGATGGCGATTCTTTTCACCGCCAAAACTGTGACGACCGCGATTGTCTGGACGCCCTGGGAGAATGGGAGGTCAATCCGTGGTGCCTGGGGGACATGGACGGGGACCGCATCGCGGGCACCAAGCTCGATGTTGACATGATCAAGTGCGACCCAGGCGGCAATCCCGTCTTCTGTGATAGAAACCAGTGGTGCTGGGGTGATGCGAACCTGGACGGGTATGTGGACAGCGCTGACCTCCAGTTGATCCGCGACATCAACGGCGGCGGATCGGTCGCGTGCCCGTCGTGCGGCGCCTGCGGCGAGATCTACGAGTGGTGCCGGGGCGATGTGAACCTGATGGCTTTGTCGACATGGCGGACGAGGATATTGTCGACGGACTCGATGGTTTGATTGATGGAGCGATGCGATCGCCGTACCGGTGTTATCAAGGAGCGCCCGGGTGTACTCCTCCCGCCCCGTGTCCCTGACCCAACTATAATCATCGGTCATGGACCCGTTGTCGACGGCCAAGGCACACGCACCCCGTGACGGCGAACACGCCGAATGCCCCGGGCGTGACGATCGGTGGAATCTCGAACGCCGTCTGAAGCGAGTTAGACCCGCTCACCCAGATCGCATCCGCCACACCAGGCGCATCATCACGGCCTTCTCCGAACTCAAGACGAATCAGCCCGTCAGCCAAGGCTTGCACAGGAGGTATGCCCTGATTCGCGAGTTTTACAATCCCATCACTGCCATACGCCGTTGGCCCTCCCGGCGATGGATCAGCCGCGCCGGGTTCAATCCCGAAGCCGGAGAAGGGGTCGTTAAGGGTGTTCCTCACTGCAACAACGATGTCCCTTCTTCGAGATCCCGGAACCAGCGTTTGAAGCACAACGTCCCACCCGCTCCCAGTGACGTAGTTGAACGGCCCGACCCAGATGAACAGCACGACATTATTCGGTGAGCCGCCGCCATCCATGCTCGGAATGCCCGTGACATCAATGGTGACGAGTTCCGCGCCGACGCGCTCGCCGCCGGCCGCGCTGGTGATGGGGTCGTTTGCCAGACTCGACAAAACTGAATGAGACGGCGTGAGCGCCGACGAGATGGAACCTGCCACGGCAGCAAAAACCGCGCCGCTCCAAAGTTGATTCCGCATGGCTCGCCCCTCCAAGCGACTGCCGTGGCATTCATTCTACCACACAATCCGCCTCGCAGCAACGAAAGCGGCGAATCGCAGCGCTTCCCGATTGAATCAATGCCACTTCACAACCTTTCTCGCCGCCCCGCGTCCGAAACCGATAATCCTCTTCCTTCTGTCTCCCTCAGTGCTCAGACGCCTTGCTGCAAAGCAGTGACCCATGAAGACCCTCCTCGTCCTCGCCGGCGGCCCGGATGCCGAGCGTGAAGTCAGCCTCTTCAGCGCGCGAGCCATCGCCGACGCTGTCGCCGCCTCCGGGCGCTACTCGGTCAACCATCAGGTCATCGACCACATCACCATCCCCAGACTGAAAGCGCTCAAGGGCGACATCATCTGGCCCGCCCTCCACGGCCCCTTCGGCGAGGGCGGCCCGATGCAGGACCTCCTCGAGCAGGACGGCCGCCCCTACGTCGGTTGCGGCCCGCGCGCGGCGCGCCTCGCGATGGACAAGGTCGCCAGCAAGTGCTTCGCGGCCCTCGCAGGCCTCAACGTCCAGCCCACATGCATCCTCAAGCCCGATGAGCCGGGGCTGCCGCTGCCCCTTCCCGTTGTCCTCAAGCCGATCTTCGAAGGCTCGACCATCGGCCTCTTCATCTGCCGCACCGAGTCGGAGTGGCGCGCGGGCTACGACGCCGCGTGCAACTCCGGCAAGCCCTACATGATCGAGCCGTTCGTCAAAGGCCACGAACTGACGCTCGGCCTCGTCGATCGAGGAATCCCGGGCGCCGCGCTCAAGGCGCTCCCGTGGATCCACATCGTCCCCGCCGAAGGCCTCTACGACTACGAAGCCAAGTACACGCGCGAAGACACCGTCTACCGAATCGATCCCGAACTTCCGCCGGACGTCAAGGAAAAAACCGCCAGGCAGGTCGAGAACCTCGCCCGGCTCATGGACATCCGGCATCTCTGCAGAGCCGACTTCATTCTCGACGATGAAAACCGGGCGTGGTTCCTCGAGATCAACACCATGCCCGGCTTCACCGGGCACTCATTGGTACCGAAAGCCGCGCAACAGATCGGGCTGGACATGCCGAAACTCTGCGCCCATCTCGTCGATCGGGCGGACCAGCCGTGAGATGAGTTGGAACAAGAATGCCCCCGCCCGAGCGAACCGCCGCCAGCCCGAAGAAGTCACGCAAGCCGGGGATGTTTGCGCGCGCTTCGGCCGCGTCGCGTTCGATGCTCAGTGGCGCTGGCTCGGCGGGCCGGCTGCTCATGAACTCGATGGCGGTCCTTCTGCTCATCGCCCTCGCCTGCGGCTGGTACTTCGGCCGTGAAGCACTCGAACGCCGCGTCGCCGAGCTGACCACGCAGAAGGCAGAGGTCCGTTTCAACTGGCCCATCGCGCTCGCCCCGGGCGCCCGGAAGCCCGCTACCCCCCAGACCTGGCTTCCCCCCGCCGTTCAACGCGACCTCGCGCGTATCGCCGCCGCTGAGGTGGCCGTGGACCCCTTCGCGCAGGATTCACTCGAGCGCGCCCGCCAGGCCCTCCTCGCCACCGGATGGTTCGCCAACATCTCCTCCGTCCGACGAACGCCCGGCGGCCACATCGACATCACCGCGGACTGGCGACTCCCCGCCGCCGTCGTCCAGCATCGCAACCGCGAATACCTTGTCGCCGTCGGCGGCGAAGTGCTCCGACTCCCCCCCCGTACTCCCGTGCAAAAAGGTTCGATGCCGACCATCACCAACCCGCGCCTCGCGCCGCGCAGCGACAGCCAGGGCATCGTCTACGGCGCCGTCTGGCCGGGCGGGGACGTCGAAGCCGCGATCGACCTGCTGCGCAACCTCCGGCAGATACCGGAAGTCAAGCGGCTCGTCGGCGTGGACCTCGCCAACTACATCGAAACCGGTCACCTGACGCTCGTCACGGACGCCGGGGCCAGAATCGTCTGGGGGTCGGCCCTCAGCGAACTCGGCCCGGGCGAAGTCTCGGTGGACACACGCCGCGCGCGCCTCCGCGACATCCTGCAGACACGCTTCGATCAATCGCAGCGGACGATCGAGATCCACACCCCCGTGGTCCTCGTGGACAAGACCGCCGCCGCCAACTGACGCGACGTCCTTCACAACCACCGAGCCAAGGCGACACGCCCCCGCGCGCGGCGCAATAATGCCCCATGCCCGATGAGCCTCTCCCATCCACAGCACACGCGGGTGTGCGCCTCGGCCCGGTCACATGGGTGCCCGAAGTACGAACCCGCGCGAACGATCCGTGGGCGCACCGCAAGGGAGAGCCGAGACCCCTCGCGCTCATCTGGTCGCTCTACCTCATGGCGAGCGCGCTCGTGACCCTCCTTCGCGTCCGCAGCCTCACCATGCCGACGACCGAGCAGTTCGCCTTCGGCTGCCGATCGATGCTGCTCATGGTCATGATCGGCGTCGCGCTGCTCTGGCCGATGATCCGCCTCAGCCAGCAGTACCCGCACCGACCCGACCGATCGCTCTTCGCGGACCTCCTCGTCCTGCTCGTCCCGGTCCAGGCCGTCGTCTGGCCCATGGGCTTGCTCACGCATTGGCCTCTCGACATCGTCCTCGCCCTCGCCGGCGCGACCGCCTCATGGGCCATCCTCTCGGCGGGCGTGCTCGCGTGCGCGTTCAACGCCGGGAGCGCCTCGGCGCGCTGGGGTTGGATGCTCGTCTGCGTCCTCATAGCCATCACGAGCCCCACGACGCTGACCCTCTGGCCCGGAAACATCCCCACCATCACCCGGGGCGTCATGCTGCACGCATCACCGCTCACCGCCCCCTGGGCGCTCACCTCCGCTCCCAGCGGACTCGCGCCGATGATGCAGCCGTGGGAATGGGCGCTCGTCACCATCCCCGCCGCCTCCGGCGCCATCCTCTGGTGGCTCGCGCGCCGATTCGCCCCGGCGCCGGAAGCGGGATACAGTGTGTCCGGTCCGGGTCCGAAGGACGAGGCCGGCCGTGGCATTTTCCGCGGCCGGTGGCTTTTTTGACCTGCAAGTGACAGGAGTGGCTGCATGGAGTTCCTCACCCCATCCGAGAAGTCTCGCCTCGATTCGAGGCTCGCGCACCTGAAGGCCAACCGCCCTGTGCTCTCGCAACGCATCGCCGAAGCCAAGGCGCTCGGAGACCTCAAGGAAAACGCCGACTACCACGCCGCCCGCGAAGACCAGGCCATGGAAGAGGCGGAGATCCGAACCCTCGAAGAACGCCTCAAGTCCGCGAAGGTGCTCGACGGCTCGCACGCCGTCGAAGGCATGGTCTTCCTCGGCGCCACCGTGCGCCTCCGCGAGGTGGACTCGGGAGACGAAGACCTCTACCGCCTCGTCGGCGAAGCCTCGGGCAATCTCTCGCTCGATTTCATCGAGGTCACCACCACCAGCCCCATGGGCGAGGCCCTCATGAAATCCCGGGTCGGAGAGATCGTCAAGGTCGATGCCCCGCGCCGCGTCATGCGATTCGAGATCGTCGAGATCATCTCCTGATCGAGGCCGTCACACGCCGCGCATCAGCAATTCGCCCGCCGTGCGGAACTCGCGCATCAACAGGCTCACCACCACCCACGCCGCCATCGACACCACCAGCAGACCCGCCGCCGCCAGGCCGATCAGCAGCCCCCGGCTGGCGGTCAACGCCTTCTCCTGAGCGGCCCGCATCTCGCTCATCGAGCGGTCGCTCTCCTGCATGATCCGGTCCAGCGTCGCCGACGACCGCAGGTACGCATCGCGCACCGCCGTCGTGGACAGCGCCATTGCTTTCGCCTTGCTGTCCTCCCGCGCCAGGCGGCAGACCTCGTCGTTGGTCTTCGACCACTCGTCGAGCGCCGCACCGAACGCGGCCAACTCCATCCGATCGGACTCTTCGCAACGCTGCCGAAGCGAATCCAGGAACCCGCGCACGCGAACCTCCTGCGACTCAAGCCGATCGCTGATCGCCGCACGCTCCGCCCCCGAAAAAACCGTCAAAATCGCCTGCTCCAGGTACTGAAGATCATGCATCCCTTCCAGCGCATCGCGCGCCGTCGCGATCAACTGGGTCAGGTAGTTCACCCGCTCGCTCCCCGCCGGGTCACCCGCCGATTTCGCGATCCGCTCACGATATCGCTCGATCAGTCCGATCAACGCCTCCCGCCCGCGCTGGAACTCCTCCCGACCCTTCCCGCGCGAAAGTTCCGCCGCACGCGACAGCGAATGCTCCCGGCTCAGCGCCATCACTTCCTTCAGCGATAACCGAAAATCCTTCAGCCCCGATTCGAACTCCGCCAGCCGCGCACGTTCTTCCTCGTTGGCCTTTCCATGGAAATCCTCCAGCATCCGATCGATCTGCGACTCCGAGTTGGCGATCCGCTTCTCAAAGACCTCCATCCCCTCCTGTGTGTCCTCGATGATCAGGTTCTTCTCCGCGACACGCAGCAGCAGGAACTCCTGCCTCATCTTCGACACGATCGCCACCCGCGCGGACAGATCCTCGAGCATCTGCTTGGAACCCAGGTCAACGCTCCTCAGAATCAGCGCCGCGAAGACGCTCGCCGCAAGGATCACAAAGCCCATCCCCAGGAACGCCGCGAGCAGCCTCGGACGCAACTCATACCCCTGAGGCCGGGACAGCGGCGAGCCGGGAAGAGAGTCGTGTGGATTCATGCAACCATTCTATCGCCACGGAACAGGCGGAGAATCATCCGAACATCACGCACACCCCGCCTCCCATGCGCACCACCAAAATCGCGCATCGACACGCCCCCTCGCTACCCTCTCAACGTGCGCCGCCCACGTCCGACCCTCCGCGCGCGACTCGCGCTTCTCCCCGCCGCGCTCCTCATCGCGCTCTGGATCCCAGGAGCATCACAGGGAGCCTACCGCGTCGATACCGGCCTCTACGCCGCCATCGGACTCCACGCATGGCGCGAGGGACCGCTCTGGCCGCTCTTCGCCGGAGACACCCCGTACTTCAACAAGCCGCCCCTGCCCTTCCTCATCCACGGCCTCTTCCTCCACCTCCTCGGCACCGACCTCTGGGTCGCGCGACTCCCCTCCCTCCTGGCCGCCATCGCCGCACTCTTCGTCACGCACCAGATCGTCCGCCTCATCTCCGGCCCGCGCACCGCGCTCATCACCGCCGGCATCCTCGCCCTTACGCTCGAGTTCTTCCGCTACACCAAGGCCATCTCGCTCGACCTCTGGCTCACCCTCTTCCTCCTCATCGCCGCGTGGTCCGTCGCCCGTGCAATCCGAAACCCTCCTTCCATCACTCCCCCTCGCCGACGCGCTGCCCACATCCTCCTCGCCGGCCTCCCGATCGGGCTTGCCCTGCTCGTCAAACCGCTCGTCGCCCTCCTGGCGATCCCAATCTTCGCGCTCTGGATCGCACGCCACCCGCGCACCACGCCACGCAGCCCGGCCACGCACCGCGGGCTTGCCCCAGACATCGCAGCGCTCGCCGGTGCCTCCGTCATCGCCGTCGCCATCGCCTCGCTCTGGTACATCCCGATGTACGTCCGTTTCGGCGACTCCTTCATCGAACAGCACTTCACGAAGCAGGCCATCGAGCGCGCCACCGGTGAGTCCTTCGGCGCCGATCCATGGTGGTACTACCTCCGCCTCATCGCGGAGAAATATTGGCCTTGGCTCATCGCCGTGGCCGCCACCGGCTACCTCCTCCTCCGCCGCCGGCTCGACCGCGCGCAGCGTGGCGCCGCCTTCATCACATTCACGTGGACGCTCGCCTGGCTCGCCGCGCTCTCGATCTTCGCGGGAAAATCAGGCCGATACGCCGTCCCGCTCTACCCGTTCCTCGCCTGGCTCGCCGCCATCTCCATTACCTGTCACGCGCCGCGTTGGCTCGCGCTCCTCCGCCGGGGCGCCGTCCGCTGGCTCGCCCCCATCGCCCTCCTCGCCTCGCTCTGCATCTCAGCCCTCGGCGTGCGCATCCACGCCCCCGCCACTCCACATTGGCAGGCTCTCTATAAGTTTGTCCGAGCACACGATCACACGGATCTTTGGGCCGCCCCGGGGATGGCCCCGACCTGCGCGAATATTTACCTCGCCACCGGACTCTGGCCGCGCACCGCCACCGATTCCAACACACCGCCGCCGGGCGCCATCCTCCTCTACCGCGACGAAATCGACGCCAGGCCGCCGCTTCACACGCCCGAACTCTGGCGCAGCGGCCCGCTCTTCGCCGTCACTACCTCCACCCCCTGAACCACCGCCGCGCCCCGCATCGTGCCGCACTCCGGGCAACGGTCGCCACGCAACCCCGTGCAGTCGTACCCGCACGATGAACATTCCGCCGGCCCGAACTTCTTCGCAAAGGTCCGCGGCGAAAACACCGCCCACGACGCGATCACGACCAGGTAGATCGGCGCGCACATGATCGCCATCCCGGCGCCCAGCACCGCACAGCCGTACACCGCCCCTTCCAGGCCACCCATGACCCCGCCGATCAACACCCCGATCACCCCGCTGCCGACCGCCACGCAGAACACGCTCCGAATGTAGAACCACGTCACGCGCCAGATCATCGCGATGTCTCCGCGCCGATCTCACCGCCCCGGTTCGATTCGCCCCCCGCGCCGCGCCTGTTGCACCTCTTCCAGTCGTTCCTTCATTAACTTTTCCGCCCCGATGCCGTTGGGCCGGTAGTACGACTTCTCGACACCGAGGTACGACTGCCCCGTCACGCCCCCGACGCTCGTTCCGCGATCGCTGTCGTGCGCGTACTCGTACCCCTTCCCGTGCTCCGCCGACCCCTCGCTCGAGACCTTGTGCGGGTCGCGCAGGAACATCGGCACCGGGAGCACCCGCTCCGATCGCACATCCGCCAGCGCCGCGTCGATCGCCAGGTACGCCGCGTTGCTCTTGGGCGCCAGCGCCAGGTACGTCGTCGCCTGCGAAAGGATGATCCGGCATTCGGGCATCCCGACGCGCTCCGTCAGGCTCCACGCCGCCTCCGCCACCATGATCCCCCTCGGGTCCGCGTTCCCGATGTCCTCGCTCGCCAGGATCGCCAGCCGTCGCGCGATGAATCGCGGGTCTTCCCCCGCCTCCAGCATCACCGCCAGCCAGTACACCGCCGCGTCGGGATCGCTGCCCCGCACGCTCTTGATGAACGCGCTGATCGTGTCGTAGTGCTCGTCCCCCGTCTGATCGTACGAGATCATCTTCCGCTGGATCGACTGCTCCGCCTTCGCCAGGTCGATCACCACCTCGCCCCCGACCGGCTCCGACAACACCGCCACCTCCAGCGCATTCAGCGCCCGCCGCGCATCACCCTCGCACCCGCTTGCCCAGTGACGCAGCGCCTCATCGGTCACGCGCACCGACCGCCCGCCGTAGCCGCGCTCCGCGTCCGCGATCGCGCGCCTCAGCAGCCCGATGATGTCCTCCGCCTCCAGCGCCTCCAGCCGAAGCACCGTGCTCCGGCTCACCAGCGCCGAGTTCACCGCGAACATCGGATTCTCCGTCGTCGCCCCGATCAGCGTCACCAGCCCGCGCTCCACGTCGTCCAGCAGCACGTCCTGCTGCGAACGCGAGAACCGATGGATCTCATCCAGGAACAGCGCCGTCTTGCCCCCGCCCGACTCGATCCGCCGCGCCGCCTCGTCGATGATCTCGCGGATACGCTTCACCGAGACGTTCGCCGCGTTCTCACGAACGAACCGTCGGCCCGTCTCCTGCGCGATCAACCGCGCCAGCGTCGTCTTCCCCGTCCCCGGCGGCCCGTGCAGGATGATCGACGTCAACGTCCCGGCATCAATCATCCGCCTCAGCAGTGGACGCTCCGAGCCGCCATCACCCAGAAGGTGACGCTGACCCACAAACTCCGCCAGCATGCGCGGCCGCATCCGCACCGCCAGCGGCTCAGCCGTGGCGCGGGCCTTCTCACGCGCAGGAGACCACAGGTCCGTCATCAACGAATCATAGATCCCACAACGCTCACGAGAACTCGGACGATAAACCCGCCGCGGAACGCGCCACCCCGCGAGGAGGCGAACACACCCGGGTGGCCGCGACGTCCCGCCCGAGCGACGCCCTCGACGGTCTTCATTCGGCGTGAGACGCGAAGCGGAAAGCGCGGCAAGACCTCCGAGCGCCATCGCCCGATGCGGGCGCGGTATGCTGGCCGAACAATCAAGTGAGCGCCATCAAGTTCGATGGGCTGAACTTCCCTCGCCAGACGCCTGCAAGAAAATGCCCCCGGTCTTCCACCCAAAGATCTTCACCGTCTTCTCTGATTACACGCGCCGACAGTTCGGACGTGATTTCGCCGCCGGGATCCCCGGTGGATTCGTCGCGCTTCCGCTCGCCCTATCCCTGGGCCTCGGATCGATCGACCCCGCCACCGCCTCCGCCGCTGGAATTTCGCCGCCCGTCGCGGGACTCATCACCGCCATCGTCGCGGGGTTCCTCATCTCGGCCCTTGGGGGCACTCGCGCCAGCATCGGCGGACCCACCGCCGCCTTCATCGTCATCGTCGCCTCCATCGCGCAACGCCACGGCTTCGGCGGACTCGCCGTCGCCACCATCATGGCCGGCGCCATCATGATCGCCATGGGCGCCTTGAAAATGGGCGCCATGATCAAGTACATCCCCTACCCGGTCACCACGGGGTTCACCGCGGGCATCGGCGTCACCATCTTCACCGGCCAGATCAAGGACGCACTGGGCCTCCACCCGATCAACCCGGGCGATCCGCCGATACCACCGGAGTTTGTCGGAAAGATCAGTTGGTACCTCAGCCACGCCGGGACCATCCACTGGCCCACCGCCGCCATGTCGGCCCTCTGCATCGCCGTGCTCGTCCTCTGGCCGCGATTCGTCTCACGCAGGATCCCCTCGCCGATCGTGGTCCTCGTCCTCAGCACCGTCGCGGTGCAACTGTTCGGGATGCCGCTCGAAACCATCCACGACCGCTTCGGAAGTCTCCCGACTTCACTCCCCATGCCGAGACTCCCGTCGTTCGAGTGGGCCTCACTCCCCAGTCTCGTCGGTCCGGCTTTCACCATCGCCATGCTCGCCGCGATCGAATCGCTCCTCTGCGCCGTCGTGGCGGACGGAATGGTCGGCTCACGCCATCGCCCGAACACCGAACTCATCGCGCAGGGAATCGCCAACATCGCCTCGCCGCTCTTCGGCGGGATCCCCGCCACCGGAGCCATCGCCCGCACCGCGACCAACATCCAGTCGGGAGGTCGGACGCCCCTCGCGGGAATCGTCCACGCGCTCACGCTCCTCGGGATCCTCCTCGCCGTCGGATTCCTCGCCGAGAAAGTCCCGCTCTGCGCGCTCGCCGCGGTGCTCGTCGTCGTCGCCTGGAACATGAGCGAGATCGAGCGCGTCGCCTTCATCCTCAAAGGTCCGAGGCAGGACGCGCTCGTCCTCGCCACCACCCTCCTCCTCACCGTCTTCACCGACCTCACCGTCGCCGTGGGCGTCGGCCTCGTCCTCGCTTCACTCCTCTTCATGAAGCGAATGGCCGATGTCACCAACATCGACGCCGTCACGAGCGACCAGGCCTCCGCCGACGGCCGCGACAGCCCGCTCAAGGAACGCAACGTTCCCCCCGAAGTCGAGATCTACGACATCAACGGCCCGTTCTTCTTCGGAGCCGCCTACAAGCTCCGTGAAACCCTCGACGAGATCGGCGCGCCGCCCAAAATCCTCATCATCAACATGCCCAACGTCCTCGCCGTCGATGCCACCGGGCTGCACGCACTCCACGAACTCAAGAAACGATGCGCCCGCGACGGAACACGGCTCATCCTCGCCGGGGTGCATGCGCAGCCCGTCCAGGAACTCGTCCGCTCGGGACTCCTCGACATCTTCGGCGATGAAAACCTCCTCGGGACCATCGACGAAGCCCTCGAACGCGCCCGCGCCATCCTCGGCACCGACCCGATGGAAACCCGCGCCCGCATCCACCAGTCGCGCGAAACCTGACCTCACCCGTCGCCCAGCGACTTCCCCTCCACCGACAGTCGCGCCGGATGTCCGAACCACGGGTTGGTCCCGCTCCCATCAAATCCGCCCGGCGGATACCTCCGCTCCATCAGCGCCGCAACCTCCGACATGTCCCCGTCGGCACGAATCCACCCGCCCTCGATATCCGGGAAATCAACCCGGCAGTTCGCGCACTTCTTCGCGCTGTCAAAGCGGATCGGACACCAGAACGACTCGACGTTCCGCAGCATCTCGCTCCCCAGCGACCACACCCCCGTCATCCAGTCGCAGTACAGGCACCAGATCAGGTCGTGACCCACCAGCCCGCGGAACTTCTGCCGCGAAACGCACACCCACTCCGACGCCCGGTACCGCGGCAGACCGACCAGCCACGTCAAGGGCGGATACACCACGTACTCCGCCACTCGCACGACCCAGAACACCGGCACCGCCAGCGCCGTCCACCACACCGCCGCGTGATTGCGCCACCGACCCACCGAGCGGTTCAGCACATGCACGATTCGAGGACCACGCCGCGCCGCCGGATGCGCCGCTTCATGCGCCAATGTCCACGCGAGCACCCCCGCAACCTGCCCCGCCAACGCGCCCCAGAACCCCATCCAGCCGTAAACCGCCGCCCCGCACCCCCAGGGCAGCACCGTGAAATACGTCACCACGACATCAAGCAGCGGCGCACGGCACATCCCTTCGCTCACGCGCCGCCCAACCCCGCCCGCCCGCGGCAAGCCATGCAACACACCCGCGCCGACAAGCACCCCAACCAACGTCAACAAGAACATCACCGCGAAGTGCATGATCATCACACGAGCCTACCGCGCACCCTTCGCATCGGTAAATCCCACTACAAGCCGGTCAACCGCACGACAAACGCCCTGCAAACATCGACCACCGCGCTCCCGTCAACCCACAAGCCGACGCCAATCTCATCGTGACTTCAACAATTTCACTGGCATCCACATCAACTGCGCGCTATTCATCATTAACGAGCATGCAGGCGACATCGCGCCGACCCCCCGGCTTGTGGCAGGGGTGATTCAATCGCGCGCCCACCGCCGCAACTCGCCCAGAACGGAGAAACAGCCATGAACCTCACCCGCCAGAGAGTCGCTGCCGCCGCGCTCGCAATCGCCGCGACGGCGGCCACCGCCATCGGCTGCGGCACACCACCAACCGAGCCGCCGCCGCCGCCCAATCCACCGATCGTCTACTGCGTTCCCGTCACCTGGATGGAAGACCCGAACGATCCCGCCGCGGACATGGTCATCCTCTGGTACTACCGAATCGACGGCCAGCCGCTCTACGTCAGCAACCCCATGCCGCTCTTCCCGACCCAGGCCTGCGCCTGCGGCCTCTCACCGCTCCCGGCCATCCCGGGCGTGCAAGACCTCGGCCTCTCGTTCGGCGGAGCCTACGACCCATGCGCCGGACTCCCGGACAACGTCCAGGGCTACGGCCCATTCGCCCCGCCAACGCTCCCGACAACGATCCCCCAGATCGACTCCTTCTTTGACATCTTCTACAGCGCCGCCGCCATCCCGAACTCCGGCGCCAGCGCCACCGCATTCTCCTTCTCCGGCCCGGGAACCATCCCGCCCGGCGTCGTCTGGGATGTCTATCGCAAGATCCGTATCCCCCGCGGGATGAACCCCCGCAACCTCTGCCCGCCCGGAGCGCTGAGCGCCATCGGACTCTTCCTGGTGGACAACGGCCAGGTCTTCTCCGAACCGGGGGCACAGGGCCAGCCGCCTGTCCCGCTGCCACTCTTCATCCAGAACCCGGGCGCCAGCGCCTTCTACAAGGTCTGCTGGGCGCCCTTCTGCCAGCGCATCCCCTGCCGACCGGCCCCCACACCGTGCCCGGGCGACGCCAACGGCGACCACCTCGTGAACTTCGCCGACATCACCAGCGTCCTCGCGAACTTCAACATGCCCTGCCCGTGAGTCATCACCGGGCGGACCATTCACCTCGGCCGGCGCGGACCTGTCCGCGCCGGCTTTTCTTCGCATCCGGCTGCCGGTGACAACATCCCACCACCGGGGTAGACTTCTTCCCGGATTGGAGAATCGTCCGGGCATCCGGGCCGCCAATCGCAGGACCGACGAACGCCCCGCCCGAAAGCGACGCACGGTTCGAATGTCTGGGTCTCGGGCCGGTTGAAAATCCATGAAACTTTACGTCGGGAACCTTTCGTACAGCGTCAACGACGCGGAACTTCGCCAGATGTTCGAGCCGCACGGCAACGTCACCTCCGCCTCCGTCGTCATGGACCGTGAGACAGGACGGTCAAGAGGCTTCGGGTTCGTCGAGATGGGATCGCCTGAAGAAGGAAACAAGGCCATCGCCGAGATGAACGGGCAGAACATCGGCGGCCGCGCGCTCGTCGTCAACGAGGCCCGCCCACGCGAAGAACGACCCAGGGGTGGAGGCGGTGGAGGTTGGGGAGGCGGCGGAGGGGGTGGCGGAGGACGCGGCGGACGGGGAGGCGGCGGCGGGGGCGGCGGACGCTGGTAATCCGTACCACAACAGACACACAAGGGCCGGCGCCGCGATCGGCGCGGCCCTTTTTTATGCGCCCGACGCCGGGATCGGAACCAGCCCGAACCATCGGCTCAGCATCCATCGGCCGAGGTAGATCAGCGGAGTCATCGCCACCGCGATCACAAACTTCAGAACATAGCCCGTCAACGCCGTCCGGAAGATGAATCCGAAGGACGCCGACTCGCCGCCCGTCAGCACCTGCGCGACGTAAAAGAAGAAGAATGTCACCAGGAACGAATCGAACAACTGCGAGATCACCGTGCTCCCCGTCGCGCGGAACCACACGTACCGCCCGCCGGTGAACCGCTTGAACACCCCGAACAGGAAGATGTCCAGCAGCGACCCGAACAGAAACGCACCCAGCGACGCCAGGTACATCAGCGTCGCCGCGCCGAAGACATTCTCGAACGCCCCCTGCGTCGCCGTCCCGGGGATCCCTTCCAGGATCGGCGCCTTCCGCGCCACCGCGTACATCGCAAACGCCAGACCGCCCATTACAAACGCGATGTAGGTCGTCCGCCTCGCCGCCTTCTTCCCGAAGTACTCGTTCAGGAGGTCCGTCAGCAGAAACGTCATCGGGAAGGGCAGCATCCCCACCGTGTGCTCCACCGGGATCAATCCCAACGGCCCAAGGTCCAACTCCACACGAAACAGTTTCACCCCCACCACATTCGCCACCAGCAGGCACGTCACCAGCACCGTCGAGAGCCACATGTACACGCGCTGAGGAACACTCAGCGCGTGCGGGTCCGTCAACCTCGACCCGTCGCCCGGCTGTGAACCCCTCGTCTCATTCATCCTCGACCTCTTTTTTTATCCCGGCGGGGCGGATCAGCCATCGGACTCGGCCCCACCTCGCCCCCGCCAGCGCGATGTCAATCTAACCCGGCCGCCGCGAAACACACAAAGTTCACCCCCCGCCTCCCCCCACCACCCCCGCTATCCTGACCCCCCATGTCGGACAGACTTCACGCGCCGACCACCGAGTTCGTGAAACTCGACCGA
>JAEUIV010000180.1 GCA_016795005.1 Phycisphaerae bacterium | reverse complement strand
GTGATCGGCCCGATCTGGTCGAGGCTGGATGCGTGGGCGACGAGGCCGAAGCGCGAGACCACGCCGTAGGTCGGTTTCAGTCCGACCACGCCGCAGAGCGCCGCGGGCTGACGGATCGATCCCCCGGTGTCCGAGCCGAGCGCAGCCGGGACGATGCGTGCGGCGACGGCGGCGGCGGAGCCTCCCGAGGTGCCTCCGGGGATCCGCGTGTTGTCCCACGGGTTGCGCGTGGTCTGGAAGGCTGAGTGCTCGGTCGAGGACCCCATGGCGAACTCGTCGAGGTTGGTTTTGCCCAGGATGACGGCCCCGGCGCGTTCGAGCCTGTCCGCGGCGGTCGCGGAGAAGGGCGATTCGTAGTGTTCGAGGATCCGAGACGCGCATGTTGTGCGGCCACGGTCGAGGCAGATGTTGTCCTTGAGGGCGATGGGCACTCCCGCGAGCGGGCCGACGTATTCTCCCCGTCCGTGGCGGCGGTCGATCTCCCGCGCGCGTTCGATCGCGTCGTCCCGCAGGATGGAGAGAAAGCATCCGAGCGCGGGGTCGAGCGCCGCGGCCCGATCGAGGAGCGCTCGCGTGAGTTGCTCCGAGCCGAGCCGACGGTCGGCGATGGCGTCGCGGGCCTCGGTGAGCGTGAGATCGTGCAGTTCCACGCGGGTGTTTTACCACGGACGCGGCGTGTGCGGATCAGGGTTCATCGCTCGCGGCGGCGAGTTTGAGCGCTTCGGCTCCCGCGTCGTGGAGCCAGCGGCGTTCGAGTTTCGCCGTGGAACCGAACCGGGCGCGGAAGAGTTCGCCGTGGCGCCTGGGCGCGATGTGTCCCGCCGGTTCGCGCGCGATGTCGGCGTAGAGGCCCGCGAGCGATTGACGCTCATACCGGTGGAGCCAGCGGTAGAGCGAGTGAGCCTGGGCGTACATCACGCGCGCGGTGTCCTCATCCGGGTCGGGGACGATCATCTCGATCAGCGTTTCGAGCGGGATGAGGGTTCCTTCCGACAAGGCGGCGGCGAACTCGCGTTGGCGGACCGGGTTGTCGCGGTCCGGGCCGAACAGGCCGCGGCGTGCGGCGTCGGCGGATTCGGCCTCGAAGCAGGTGGCCAGCCCCTCGCTGAGCCAGAACGGGTACTGCCTCGACCGCAGTTGCAGCCCGCAGTTGAACGCGAGGAGGTGGGCGGCTTCGTGGGTGGTCTTGGCCGCGCCGGCCTGGGCGGCACGGTCGGCGAGCAGTCGGCGTTGTCGTTCCCCCGCGTCGCGGGCGTGCGCGGCGAAGGTGCGGTAGACCTCTTCGGCCTGCGCGCGTTTCTCGCGGCGCGCCTCCCCCGCCTGCTTCCGGGCGCGGTCGGCTTGTGCGTTGAGTTGGGTGAGTCGGTCGCGGGCCTTGATGAACTCGGGAGAAGTCTCGGAGTCGTAGAAGACGATGCGGTTGGTCTGGGTGGCGTAGTAGCCGCCCATCCAGCCCGCGTCGATGCCGTCCTGGGCGCGGGCGAACGCGACGAATCGGTCGTGGTCTTTGATGAGGATGCACTGGAGCTTGGAAGTCGGCGTGGCCAGCGGGAGCGAGAGGTGGCGCATGAGGCGAGCGAAGCGGTCGTAGGTTGTTTCGAGCAACACGCCGGTCGACTGAGACCATGCCGGGTCGGCGTCTCCGATGACGACAAAGTGGTCTGTTTCCGTGCGAGCGGCGCCGGGGCCGAGCGCGTGCATGGATTCCGCCACCGACCGGTCGTCGGCCGGGAGCGATCCCGGTCCGGCGGCGAAGAGAGTCATCGCGGTCGTGAGACAGAGAGCCGCGAGGCAGCAGGGGCGGACGGATGGGGGCACAATGGGTCTCCGTGTTCGGCTGGCCTTTCTGCATCGGGTTGGTTGTTATCTCTCGCCAACGCGAGCGGCGATGCGGCGATCTGACGCGGCGGGTGGTGGCAGGGACGTGGTCTGTGGCGTCGGCGGCGAGGCCGAGAACCACGCCGCGCTTCTTATGGGTCCGCGGGGCCGGTCCGGCACGCGCGGCTACACTTGGCGCATGAGTTCGTGCGATTCACCGGATCATCGACGAGCATTGTGGAGCGGCTGGCTCGGCGTCGCGTGCCTGCTCTGCTTGACAGCGGGCTGCTACGAGCACGTCGTCGATGCGAAGGGCTTCGGGACGCAGGGGATCACGATCCACGAGGCCAATCTGCCGGACGAATCCGAGAGTTCGGACCCGGCCGAGCAGCGCGCCAGACGTCGGCGGGACCTGAACGAACTGAATCGGTCGATCCCCCCGGCGCCGCGGGCGTACTAGGCGAGGCAGCGCTCGGCGATCTGCACGGCGTTGAGCGCGGCGCCCTTGCGGAGTTGATCGCCGCAGACGAAGAGGCTCCATCCGAGGTAGCGGCTCCCATCGTGCGGCTGCGTATCGTCGGGACGGATGCGGCCGACGAGCACGTCGTCCTGACCCGCGGCGGAGAGCGGCGTCGGGAATCGGTTGGCGACGCGGTCATCGACGAGCCGGATGCCGGGGGCGGCGGCGATTGCTTCGCGCACCTCGTGCTCGCGCGCGGGCCGCTTCAGGGTGACGTTGATGGACTCGGCGTGGGCGCGCATGACGGGGACGCGGATGCACGTCGGCGCGACCTGCACCCCCGGGTCACGCCAGATTTTTCGGGCTTCGTCGATCATCTTCTGCTCCTCGACGTTGCGGCCGGTGCGGGGGTCGATGGCGGTGTTGTGGCTGAAGAGATTGAAGGCGCAGGGTTCGCTGAAGACCCGAGTGCATGGCGGCTGGCCCGCCAGCACGGCCCTGGACTGATCCTCCAGTTCGCGCATCGCGTTGGCGCCCGCGCCGCTGACCGCCTGGTAGGTGCTGACGACGACGCGCGACACGCCGAACGAGAGGCGGAGCGGGTTCAACGGAACCAGCAGGATGATGGTCGAACAGTTGGGATTGGCGATGATCCCCGGCCGGGCGAGGCCGACGTACGGGTCGAGTTCATCCGAGTTGATCTCGGGGACGATGAGCGGCACCGCTTCGTCCATGCGGAAAGCGGAAGAGTTGTCGATCACCAAGCCGCCTTCGCGCACGGCGAGCGGGGCGTGGTCACGGCTGATGCCCGAGCCGGCGGAGAAGAGGGCGAGATCGACCCCCTTGAATGAATCGTCGCGCAGTTCGCGGATCGGGACGTCTCGGCCGGAGAATCGGAGCGACTTGCCGGCGGAGCGCGCGGAAGCGAAGAGTCGCAGCTCGCCGACGGGGAACTGTCGCTGCTCGAAGAGCGAGAGAAACTCGACGCCGACCGCGCCGGTCGCGCCGACGATCGCGATCGTGGGAAGTCGGCGCTTCACGGGCGATGTTCTCCCAGCGCCGCGTTCAGGGAACGGAGCAGGCCGCCGTGTTGGGCGGCGTTGAACGCGTGCGCCGGCGCGTCCCAGGTCTCCGGCGGGTAGTTCCAGATCGGCTTCGTGCGCATCTCGATGGGTTCCGATTCGTAGCGTGGGATGATGTGCGCGTGCAGCGCCGGCTCCAGGTTGCCGAGCATGGCGTAGTTGAGGCGGAGCGGTCGGCAGACCGCGAGGACCGCGTCGCCGATGCGCGCCATGTCGCGCAGGAACACCGCCCGCTCCGGCTCGCCCAGTTCGTTCAGCGATCCGACCACCGGATCGGGGCAGAGCAATGCGTAGCCCGGCAGCAGCTGCGAGCCTCCGAGCACGGCCCAGCCGGAGGGCATGCGTGCGATCACGCGCGGGTGCTCACCGCGGCGGGCCTGATCAACAAATCGGTGGATGGCGGTCATAACGAGTGTCGAAGCGACAGAATGAGCGGGTGTGCGGATGCGGACAGGATCGGAGAATGTTTCACTTGATGAGCAGGACGACCACGTGGACTTCGACCGCTCGGCCTTCTCCAACGGCGTCCACCTTCTCGTGGGTCTTGCCCTTGATATTCACGCGGTCGATCGGGACGCCGAGCAGCCGAGCGATGTTGTCGCGCATCGCGTCCTTCACCGGGCTGAGCCTTGGCTTCTCGAGGATCACCGTTGCGTCGAGGTTCGAAATGCACCACCCGGCGCTCGAGGCCCGACGTGCGGCTTCGGCAACGAAATCCGCGGAGTCCTGCCCCTGGTGACGAGGGTCGGTATCGGGAAAGAGTTGTCCGATGTCGGGGAGTGCCAGGGCGCCAAGGATCGCGTCGGTGACGGCGTGATAGAGCGCATCGCCGTCAGAATGCCCGACGGGGCCTCGCTCATGGTCGAGGCGGAGGCCCCCCAGGACAAACGGCCGACCGTTCCCGGCGGGAGGAAAGGGTTCGAGTCGATGCAGGTCGTACCCGTGCCCGATGCGGAAGTTGGCGTTTGGTTGGTGCAAGACGGATCCCGGGGGTTTCAGGGCTGTTGGAATTGGGCCGATAAAGGACTGTTCAAGGCGAACCCGGCGCCTTCGCCGGGCGTTTGCCTATCTTACGGGCGCGGAGAATGTCCCGGTCCCACGTTCGGAGCGATTCATGAAGACCCGACTGCTTGTCACGATGGTGTGTCTCTCGACCGCGGCGCTCGTCGGCGGTTGCAACTCTCCCGGTGGGATGGGCTACTCGGCCGACCGCTTCGTGTACCGTTCGGATGAGTGGCAGCCGTGGACCGTCAGCCTGATCGACACGCGCACGGGGGAGAGCGTGTGGTCCGTGGATGTCCCGGTTGGAAAACAACTGGTGATGGGCTTCCGCAAGGGGGTCGGTCCCAACGAGTTCAAGCCCGACATCATGTACTGGGGCATCACGGAAAACGGCCGGGCGATCTCCCGTCAGAGCAACCAGCTGCCGGTTCCCGGCGCGATGTCGAGGCGACTCGAGCCCGTGCTGAGGCCCACGCCGGAACTGCCGGGTACGCCCCTGCCCGGGTCGCCCTACATGGCGTCGATGAACGCCGACAAGAGCGAAGCGGCGGCGAAGGGAAAAATGGAACCGGGCACGGCCGATCTCTTCGCGCCGGCAAAGCAGCGGTCGCCCGTGGCGTCTCCCGCGCCGAAGCCGGCCGCGGCGCCGAGCGAACCCGCCCACGAGGCTCCGACTTCCCCACCGCCTTCCGAGACGGCTCCGCCGGCGGCTCCCGAGCCGGTTTCGCCTCCGCCGGCGACGCCGGAGGATCCGCCGGTTGATCTGCCGCAGGGCACCCGCGGCCCCAGATGAACAGCGGCTGAGGTTGATCTCTTGCTGATCGTCGCGGCCCGAGCAGCCGCGGGATTCGCCTGAGTGCGCTCACACGTTGAAGAGGAAGTGGCAGACATCCGCATCGTGCATGATGTACCCCTTGCCCTCCTGCCGGAGGCGCCCCTTCTCCCGGATGGCCTTCTCGCTCTTCAGTTCGACCAGGTCGCTGACGCTGTAGATCTCGGCCCGGATGAAGCCGCGTTCGAAGTCGGTGTGGATCGTGCCCGCCGCCTGCGGGGCGGTGAAGCCGATCGGGATCGGCCACGCGCGGACTTCCTTCGGACCCGCGGTGTAGAAGGACTGGAGGCCCAGCACCTTGTACGCCGCCCGGGCGACCGAGTGAAGCGCCGGCTCCGTCAACCCGAGTGATTCGAGCATCTCCTTCTTGTCGTCTCCCGACATGTCGGCGAGTTCGCTCTCGATCTTGGCGCAGACGGGGACCATCTCCATCCCTTCCGCCTTGGCGCGCTCGCGGACACGCTTCGCGTGCGTTCCCTCGCCCTTCACGTCGTCCTCGTCCACGTTGGCGACGTACAGCACCTTCTTCGCGCTCAGGATGCCCAGCGCCTTGAACTCTCTTCGTTCCTCGGGGATGTCCAGTTGGTGCGCTTCGAGCAGCGATCGCGCCGGCGTTCCCTCGGAGAGCACGGGGAGCAGTTTCTGCAGCACAGCGAAGCGGGCCACGGCTTCCGGCTCGCGGCTCTTGGCGGCACGCTCCGCTTTCACCATGGCGCCCTCCACGGTCTGGAGGTCCGCGAGGATCAGTTCGGTCTCGATGGTCTCGATGTCGCGGATCGGATCGACGCTGCCCTCGACGTGCGTGATCTCCTCGCCGCCGGGCGCCTTCTCGAAACAGCGCACGACGTGGAGGATCGCGTCCACCTCACGGATGTGGCTCAGGAACTTGTTCCCGAGTCCCTCGCCCTTGCTCGCCCCGGCGACCAGCCCGGCGATGTCCACGAGTTTCATCCCGGCGGGGATGATCTTCTGGGTGGTGATGTGCGAGGCGATCTGGTCCAGCCTCGGGTCCGGGATGATGACGACCCCCACGTTGGGTTCGATCGTGGCGAACGGGTAGTTCGCGGCGAGCGCGCCCGCGTTGGTGAGCGCGTTGAAGAGTGTGCTCTTGCCGACGTTCGGCATGCCGACGATGCCTGCTTCCATGTGGACCCTTCGGGGTTGGGGGCGTTCGGCCCGTGATTCGTGGGGGGCAGATCGTATCGGAGCGGACGGCCCCGGGTTCAGAGCCGAACGCCCGCCCACCGATCGGGCTGAGCGGCGGCCTCTTCGAGCCGCCGGAGGTACTCCCGGCGCGGTATTTCCCGCCCGCCGAAGCGTGCGACGTGGCTCGTGACCATCTGGGTATCAAAGAGCGCGAAGCCCGCCCGCGCGAGCGCCCGCACCAGCGTGACCAGGCAGACCTTGCTCGCGTCGGTTCCGTCGAGCGGGTGGCGGGACCCATCGACCCGGCGCGGGAGCGGGAGGTGGAACATCGACTCGCCGAAGAACGCGGCACCGATCGAGACGCCGTAGAGACCGCCGACAAGCCGGTCGCGCCCTTCCCGAGGATCGCGCGCCCAGGCCTCGATGGAATGAGCGTGCCCGGCCTGATGGAGCGATCGGTACCACGCCAGGATGGTGTCGTCGATCCAGGTGCCCGTGGCGGGTTCGTCGTCCTCGGATTCCTTTCGTGGGGCGGCACAGCCGAGCATGACGGCTTCAAAGGCTGTATCCAGGCGCAGGTCAAACGGGTTCTGCCGCATCCGCGAGAGCAATCGGCGCGGGACATGGAATCCGTCCGCCTCGTCGAGCGGCAGGATGCCCCGCGGATCGGGGCTGAACCACTGGATGTTCGAGGCGTGGCCGATGGTCCACGGCCCTTCGTTGCAGGCCATGGGAAAGAAGCCCCGGCGATAGGCGTTGAGTAGGGCCTGGACGAGGTCGCTCGATGACGCGGTGCGCCGGCTCACGTTCGATCATTGTTGCACGGGTGAGAGTCAAAAAGAAGAGCGGCCCCGTGCACACGGGGCCGCTCCAGAAAAATCCTTCGATCTGCTCCCGATCTCGACGAGAGAATCGAGTCGGGGGATGCGGCTTACCCGCGACGGCGGGTGCCGAAGACCATGAAGCCCGCGGCAACCGCGAGGCTGAGCGCACCGGGGGTCGGGAGGACCGGGACGGTGGCGGTGAACGCGGCGTTCGAGTTGAAGTTCGCGAAGAACTGCTCGGCCGAGCCGGGCGGGGTCATGAGGCTGACGACAGGGGTCACGCCCGTGAGGGTCCAGGAGGCGTCGCCGATGCGTGAGGTATCGAACCCCGGGAAGTTGAAGCCGAAGTTGGAGAACTCGGTGAGCATCGCGGCGGTGAAGCCCATGTTGAACTGGCCCATGTTCATCAGGCCGTTCGCGGTCAGGCCGCCGGAGGTGCGGAGGATCGAGAGCGAGGCGTCGGTGAACGACCCGGTGATGAGCAGGGCGTTGTCCGACTGGCGGCGGTACTCGAAGACGCCGCTGGAGGTGGCCAGGAACTCATTCGGCTGGAGA
>JAEUIV010000176.1 GCA_016795005.1 Phycisphaerae bacterium | reverse complement strand
ACTCGAGGCGCTGCTGGAGGCACGACCACCACCTCCTCCGTCGGCGGATCGGACCTTGGTTCCTCCGGGTTCTTGGTTTCCTCGGCGACCTTCCGCGTCTCGTCAGCATCAACGGGCTTGACCGCCGCCTCGTCCCCCGGCTCCTCGATCGGGCCTTCTCCGGCCGGCGGTGGCGGAAGGGCCCGCTCCGCCTGCGGAGCCGGTTCGGGAGTGGTTGCCTCCGACTCGTGCGGCATCGCATCGACCGCCGGCGCCGCTTCCGGCGCCGGCGCGGGAGACGGCGGGCTTGATTCGGGTGTCGGTGCCGCAGCGTCCGCCATCGCAACCGCGAGCGATTCCGTCACCGGCCCCGCCGAAGGGTCCATCGTCAGTTCGGGCTGGTCCACCTCGCTCGCCGCCGCGAACTGCTCCTCAAACTTGTCAAACCCGAGCCAGGTCAGCGAGGTCGCCCGGCTGTCCGCCAGTCCAAGTTGAATCGGTTCCGGCTCCGGCTCGATCCCCGGCGGATCCTCCGGCGGAAGCGCGGCTGGATCCCGATCTCGCGCCTCGCGCTCAAGCCGATCCCGATCGAATGACCACCGCGCTCCCAGCGCGCCCGCCGCCGCATGCAGCAGCACGCTCATCAGCAGAGGCAGCCTCAACGAGGATGGACCGGGCCGACCGGGCATGGCTCGTCAATGGTAGGACCGCCCGATTCCCGCATCACCCGGCGTACACTCGGGACATGTCGCTCACGCCCACGCGAGCCGAGTTCATCGGCCTCGCACAACGCGCCAGGTTAGCCGCCCCGAGCGCCGCCGAGATCATGATCCCGGTCGGCCTCCGCCTGATGGGAGACCAACTCACCCCCGTCCTTGCCTACCGCCGCCTCGTCGTCCGCGACGAACGAACCGCGCCCTCCTTTCTCTTCGAAAGCGTCGAAGGAGGTGAACGAGTCGGACGCTATTCGATCATGGGATCGCGCCCGCTCATCGAGGTCATCGCCAGGCAAAGCGACGTCACGATCCGCGACCGCCGCCGGAACAGCACGCCGCACGCCCGCTACGCGCACGACGACCCATTGGGTCTTCTTCGGGAACTCTCGAAGTCGATGCACCCCGCGATGCCCGAAGGGGAGTCTGCCCGAAACCTCCCGACCGCAACGATGGGCGGCTGGATCGGGTTCGCCGCGTACGACACCGTCCGCTACGCCGAGGCCGCCAAGCTGCCATTCGATTCGGCCCCCCGCGACGATCGGGGGCTTCCCGACCTGCACTTCGGCTTCTACAACCGCGTCGTGATCTTCGATCATGTCGAAACGCTGGTTCACGTTGTGGAGTTGGTCGAAGTCGCCGCGGGCGCGGACGCCGGAGCATGTTACGACCGCGCCGCCGCCGAACTGACGCGCGCCGCCGCCGAGTTGCAGACCCACAGCAAGCCGTTGCCCTCGGGGTTCTTCCAGGCCGAGCGGGCATCGCCCCGATCGCTCGAATCCAACCTCACACGCCAGGACCACGCGCGAATGGTCCGAACGGCGAAGGACTACATCAAGTCCGGGGACATCTTTCAGGTGGTCCTCGGCCAGCGATTCGAGCGACGCAGCCTCGCCGACCCGTTCGACGTCTACCGCGCGCTCCGGGCCGTCAACCCCAGCCCCTACATGGGCTATCTGCAGAGCGAAGGCTGCTTCCTCGTCGCCTCCAGCCCCGAGATTCTCTGCCGCGTACGCCGGGGAACTCCCGCGGAATCCACGGCTCCAGGCAATGCCCCGATGATCGTCACGAACCGTCCGCTCGCCGGCACACGCCCGCGCGGCCGAACACCGCAGGAGGACGCCGCACTCGAGCGCGAACTCCTCGCCGACGCGAAGGAGCGGGCCGAGCACATCATGCTCGTTGATCTCGGACGAAACGACGTCGGCCAGGTCGCCCGGCCGGGATCGATCCGGACCCCATCCCTGCTGACCGTCGAACGTTACAGCCACGTCATGCACATCTCCTCGACCGTCGAGGGCGAACTTGCCGCCGGAAAAGACTGCTGGGACGCGCTCCGCGCCGCCCTCCCGGTCGGCACCATCTCCGGCGCGCCAAAGGTCCGCGCCATGCAGATCATCGACGAACTCGAACCCGTCCGCCGCGGTCCCTACGGCGGAGGCTTCGGCTACGTCTCGCTCACCGGCGAAATGGACATCGCCCTCACCCTGCGAACGATCGTCGTCCCGACCGCCCAACGCAACGAAGCAGGATGGATGTACCACCTCCAGGCCGCGGGAGGAATCGTCTACGACTCCGACCCGGACGCCGAGTACCAGGAAACCGTCAACAAGGCCGCCGCGCTCGCGCGAGCCATCGAGGTCGCGGAACGCGCGTTCTCCACGGATCAGCAAGGACCATCACCCGCTTGACGAGTCTCAAACCCCGTTCCGAAGCGTCTCGCTCGGCGAAAAGCCGACCGTCGTCGAAGCCTTGATCTCCATGGGCTGCTTCGTCACCGGGTTGATCCCGATCCGGGCCTTGCGCGTCTTCTTCTTGAAGGTGCCGAAACCGGTGATCGCGACCTTCTCGTCGCGCTGCACGCCGGTGACGATGCAGTCGAGCACCGCCTCGACCATCCGTGCGGCCCCGGCCTTCGTCTCGCCGGTGTGCTCCGCGACTCGTTCGATCAGGTCACCCTTGTTCATGTCGCGCCTCCTCCACGTGGTTCGATCCACCCGCCGGGCCGCTCGTCAGGGAATTTCGAGCGCCGCCGCGCTCCTGTCAAGCGGCCACCTATCCCCTTCGAACGCCCCCGCGAGGAGATGGGGGGTATGATTCGCCCATGGAGCAGAACGCAACCCAGACACTCCCCCGACCCGGCAACCAAACCAACGTCAAGCAGCCGCGACTCTGGAACGTGGTCCTGCTCGATGATGAAGAGCACTCCTACGAGTACGTCATCGAAATGGCCCAGGCTCTCTTCGGCCATCCCAGGGAACGCGCCTACCAGGTCGCCAAGACCGTCGACGCGGAAGGCCGCGCAATCCTCATGACCACGCACCGCGAACTCGGAGAGTTGAAGGTGGAGCAGGTCCACTCGTTCGGACAGGATCGCCTCATCGCCACCTGCAAAGGCTCCATGAGCGCCCTCCTCGAACCCGCCGAACTCGACGCCGACGACCAGGACTAGCCCAGCCGCAGCCTCCGCATGAACAGGCGACCGCTCGTGATCATCGCGGAGGAACTCGACGAGGCGTGCGTCGCGTGGCTGGCCCGATCGTACGAAGTCGTTTCGTGCGCCGCGACGGAGAACGATCGCTTCCCTTCCCTGATCGCGCGCGCCGACGCGCTCGTCGTCCGAACATATACCCGAGTCGGTCCGGCGCTCCTCGCGGGCGCTCCGAATCTGCGCGTCGTGGCTCGCGCCGGGGTGGGGCTGGACAACATCGACGTGCCCGCCTGCCGCGCCCGCGGCGTGGAAGTCGTCCACACCCCCGACGCGAACACCCGCGCCGTCGTCGAACTCGTCTGGGCCATGCTCCTCGACCTCCTCCGCCCAAGGGTCTACCTGGACCGACCCCTCCCGCTGGATCAATGGAAAAAACTGCGTCACGGCCTCATCGCGCCGCGGCAACTCGCGGGGATGACCCTCGGGATCGTCGGCATGGGCCGCGTGGGCCGATCCATGGCGCACGTCGCCGGCGCTTTGAGGATGAATGTCCTCTACAACGACCTCGTCACGATCCCGCCCGATTCAGCGCACGGGGCCGCGCCGGCCGACATCGAACGACTCTTTGAGCAATCGGACATCGTCACGATCCACATCGACGACCGACCCGCGAACGCACGCATCATCGCCGAGCCGCTCTTCCGCCGCCTGAAGCGGAACGCAATCTTCGTCAACGCGTCGCGCGGCTTCGTCATCGAAGCAGCCCCGCTCGCGCAATGGCTCCGCGACAACCCGGATGCACGGGCCATCCTGGATGTCCACGACCCCGAACCGTTCACCGACCAGTATCCGCTCCTCGCCCTGCCGAACGCGCGATTGACCCCTCACCTCGGCGCCGCCACGGCGGACGCCCACCGCAACATGTCCTGGGTCGTCCGCGATGTTCACCGCGTACTCATCGGCGAGCCGCCCGAGTTCCCCGCCCCCCGATGACCCGATGAACTCAGTAGACCGTGCCGCACTCCGGGCACGTCGGTTCGCGCAGCGAAGCAAGGTCATACCCGCACCGGATGCACGCCCCCGGCACCACGCGCATCTCGAACCGGGTCTTGCAGAAGGGACAGGACGAACGCCCCGTCGGCAGGGTGACATTTTCGCGGCACGTCGGGCACCGAACCTCGATGTCAATCGCCGCCCGGCTCCCCGCCTCCGCCTCCGGGCGGAACAGCCGGGCAAGGATCGCGTTGATCAGCACCCCGCACACCGAGAGAATCGAGAAAACAACCGTCAGCCGGCGGTAAAACTCGATCTCCCACATCGAGTTCTCGACGATCCCGCCGATGATCAGCGCCGTCCCGACGCAAATCAGGATCGTGACGACGATCCGCAGCCATCGCAACCGCGGCTGCGCACGCCACGCAAAGAGCGCCGCGATGAGCGCCAGCGCAATCGCCACCGACCACGACGTACCGAGCATCTTCTCCCACGTCGGCCTGTAGGACCAGAAAGACTGGGTCCAGATCTCAATCAGGGTCAACGCCCCCGCCGACGCGCACGCAAGAACGCACAGGAATCCAAGCGAACGATGCGAGCCTTTCCTGAAGAGCGTCCACGCGGGGGCGAGCAGCGCCGCCACGCCGAGCAGCACGCCGGTCTGACCCCAGGCCTGCTCCTGATCGTTCGTGATCCAGGTTGAACCCAGCAGGATCAGGAAGTTTGCGCAGCAGATCGTCAGGGGGAGCATCGCACGCCACGCGAGCGTCTTTGCCCTCAGGTCATGGAAAAAACCAAGCGACGCGCCGCAATGAAGCGCCAGCCCGAACAAGGTCGATTCAACACGCCACGCCGTCGCGTCGCCCACCCCACCCAGAAGCATCCCCGCCCCAAGCAGCCCCCCGAGTGAAAGCGACGCCACCATCGCCCACAGAACACCTCGGCGGACCTGGTCGAGCATCGAACGTTCGGCGGCAGGCATCGGACCCGTAGTCATCACGGCACTCTACCGCACCGCCACGCCGCGCTCCTCGGGCGAACGCGACGTGGAAACCTCAATCCAGCGTGTGCACCACAAGCCCGCTCCGAAGCTTGGGCTCAAACCACGTGCTCTTCGGCGGCATGATCGCCCCGGCGTCGGCGATCGCGATCAACTGCTCAATGGAAGTCGGAAACATGCTGAACGCCACCGCGGCTTCGCCCGAATCAACACGCTTCACCAGTTCACCCGGACCACGAATCCCACCGACAAAGTCGATCCGCGGATCGCTTCGGATATCACCGATCCCGAGAATGGGCGTCAGCACACGGTCCGCGAGCAACTCGTAGTCCAGGCTCTTGATCGGGTCATCCTTCGGGATCGAGGCGCCGGGAAACTCGAACCCGATCCAACCGACCCCCTTCAGGTAGATCGACACGTGGTGAGGCCGATTCGGCGCCGGCTCGGCCGGCTCCGTCACCAGGCCCGCTCCGCGCAGCCGAGAGATGAACCCCTCCGCCGTCAGCCCGTTCAAGTCATGCACGATGCGGTGGTACGGCAGGATCGTCAGCCGCGATGCGGGAAAGAGAACGGAAAGAAACCAGTTGTACTCCTCGTCCCCCGTATGCCCCGGGTTCGCCCGCTTCCGCTCGATCCCCGCCCGCGCCGCCGCCGCCGTGCGGTGGTGCCCGTCCGCGACATACACCGCGGGGATAGTCTGAAACGCCGCGACATAAGGCCCCGCCGACGCCACCCGCCAAAGCGTGTGACGCACACCATCCACCGCCGTGAAGTCATACAGCGCTCCGCCTCGTGATCCCTCCTCGATCAGCCGGATCAGGTCGGGCCGGTCCTTGAACAGGAAAAAAACCGGTTCGGCATTCGCGTTCTGCTCGAGCACGTACCGAGTCCGGTCATCCTCCTTGTCCCGCCGGGTCTTCTCGTGCTTCTTGATGAGTCCCTTCTCGTAGTCGTCGATGTGGCAGCACGCCACGACCCCCGTCTGCGACACACGCCGACCCAGCAGCGTCATCTCCTGCCGGTAGAGGTACATCGAAGGCTGCGACTCCCGCACGAACACCTCGCGCGCGAACCGATCGAACTCCGATTTCGCCCGCGCGTACACCGCATCATCGTGCGGGTCCGTCGTGTCGGGCAGGTTGATCTCCGGCCGGACCGCGTGCAGGAACGAGATCGGATTCCCAGCCGCCAGCACGCGAGCCTCGCGCGTGCTCACAACGTCGTACGGCACACACGCCACCTGGCTCGCCTGCTCGGGCCTCGGACGCAACGCTGCAAAGGGCTTCACGCGGATCATGCCCATGCAGGGTAACCGAGCCTCGACCACCCCCAAAAGCCGCCAAAATTCATGCCATCAATGCAAGATCCACCGCACAAGGGTGAAGTCACTCGGCATGCACCCCGACTCCTTCGATCCGCCGCCGGCCGAACCTCTCGGCCGACCCTCTATAGTGCCGTGCATGGCCTGGAAAAGCATCCCGATGCTCGGCATCGTCCTCCTCGCGGCCTCCGCGCTCGCTCAGGAGATTCCCTTCTCGATGCAGTGTTTCCGACCCGATCGGCGTCAGTCCCACGCCGCGTACGAGAAGGCGCTGAACGAGGCGTGCAACCCGGCGAGCCTGCGAACCTTTCACGAGTACCTCGCCTCCGAGCCTCACCTCTCGGGTACCGAAGGCGACCGCCGCGTCATCAACTACATCGCCGCCGAGTTCGCCAAGGCGGGCCTCGAGGTCGAGACCCACTGGATCTGGCCATACCTCTCGTCGCCCATCGCCGCGGAACTGGAGATCATCGCCCCCGAACGCATCGCGCTCGAAGTCACCGAGCCGCCGATCGACGCGGATTCAGACACCGCCCACCCGAACCTCACCATCGGCTTCAACGCCTACTCGGGCAGCGGCGACGCCACCGCCGAAGTCGTCTACGCGAACTACGGCCGAAAAGAAGACTTCGAGAAACTGAAATCGCTCGGAGTCGATTGCACCGGCAAGGTCGTCGTCGCACGCTACGGCGGAAACTTCCGCGGATACAAGGCAAAGTTCGCCGAGCAGGCCGGCGCCGCCGCACTCATCATCTACACCGATCCCGCGGACTCCGGCTACATGCGCGGCCTCATGTACCCGGAAGGCGGATGGGCCACCGAACATCAGATCCAGCGCGGCTCTCTCCAGACCATGCCCTACTCGGGTGATCCGCTCACCCCCAACATCGAAGCCACCGAGTCCGCGCCGAGACTCGATCCGCGCGAGGTCGATCTGCCCAACATCCCCGTCCAACCCGTCGGCTGGGCCGCCGCACAGAAAATCCTCGAGCGAATGACCGGCCGGCCCGTGCCCGAGGAAGCCTGGCAGGGAGCGCTCCCGTTCTCCTACCGACTCGAAGGCGGCCCCGACCTCCGCGTCCGAGTCATGGTCAAGCAGGAGCGACGCCTCACCAAGACCGCGAACATCATCGGCACCCTCCGAGGATCAAAGTACCCCGATGAACTCATCATCGTCGGCTGCCACCACGACGCATGGTGCTTCGGCGCCGCCGATCCGCTGGCGGGAACCCACGTCCTCCTGGAATCCGCGCGCCTGTTCGGAGAAGCCGCCAAGCGAGGGGAGCGGCCCGAGCGAACCGTCATCTTCGCCGCCTGGGCCGCCGAGGAGCACGGAATCGTCGGCTCCAGCGAATGGGTCGAAGCAAACATCGACCGGCTCATGAAAGGCGGTGTCGCCTACTTCAACCTCGATATGGCCGCCATGGGACCGCTCTTCGGCGCCAGCGGCTCGCCCACGCTCGCCACGCTCATCGTCGACGCCACACGCGACGTCCCGCAGCCGCGCGAACCCGCACGCACCGTCTTTGAAGAGTGGACCACGCGCAAGCGCGCGATCGACCGCAACCCCTCAACGCCGCAGTCGCTCCTCGACGATCCGACCCGACTGGTCGGCTCCATGGGCGGCGGATCGGACCACGTCGGCTTCTACTTCCACGCGTGCATCCCCTCCGCCTCCGTCGGCGGAGGCGGTTCCCGCGGCACGTCCTACCACTCCAACTACGACACGCTCTGCTGGTACCGAAAAGTAGTGGGGGAGGACTACGAGCCGTCGCTCATGGTCACGCGCGTCCTGAACATCGCCGTCGCCCGCCTCGCGCGCGCCGACATCCTCCCCATCGACCCCACGGGCATCGCCCCCGCCGTCGCCAAGCATCTCGAAGAACTCGAACAACGCGCCATCACCAGCGGGATGGACCCGGACATCATCAAGACGCCTCTCACGCCGGCGCCCGCCCTCACCAGCGGCCGGCGCCCCGCCGTCGAACGACTCGATCCGCACGAACTGGACCGCCTGAACGAACACCTGCGACTTCTGGAGCGGACCTGGTTCGCCGAGTCCGGGCAGCCCGACCGCCCATGGATGCGCAGCACCTTCATGGCCCCCGATCGAGATTCGGGATACTCCGCCTGGCCTCTCCCGCGCCTCCGGCAGGCCGTCGAGGATCACGATGCACACGCGCTCGCCGACGCCGTCGCCGACATCCGGGCACGACTCGATTCCGTCGGCCGGACCATGGACGCCATCATCGCCAGCGGCGAACCTTCCGCCGAAAGCCGCTGAGCGCGTCTACTCGCCTTCGCCCAGGTGCTTCTCGAAAATGACCACGTTCTGCATCCGCTCCGAGTCCCAGCGAATGCCGACGATGTCGTAGTCGTTCGCGATCCCGAAGTGCAGGAACGGACGAATCGTGTTCTCGCATTCAAACCGCAGAACGCGGTACCCCTCGGTCCGCGCCCAGTCCTCCGCGGCATGCATCAACTGCGTCGCGATCCCGGCCCGGCGCATCTCGGGCACCACCCCGCACGTCCACACGTAGTGCGTGTCGGGACGCAACTCCATCCCGATGAGGAACCCGACCGCGTCGTTCCCCACCCGTGCCACCTGCGCCAGGACGTTGTGCCGTCCGCGCAGACGCTTCCGCAACTCGTCCTCCGTCAGCGTGGGACGAAAGATCGAGTTGTACAGGTGCGAAACAAGCCCAAGGTCCGCTGGGTTGATCTTGTCGATGACTGCGTCGGCCATGGGAGTCCTCCCCTTCCCTGCTTGCGCCGCACAACCGCGGCGTCCCCTGTCGTCTCCTCACTCTTCTACGGATAAACCCCCCGGACGGTTCACGTTCGGCCCCGCGCACTCCGCGGGAAAAATCCGCCGAACAGCCCTTCTTTCGGAAAGCGCCGCCAGCCGGTTCCGCGCAACACCACAATCCGCCGAATTCGTCCCCGGATCGACGCCCCGCTCGCTGCGCCGACGAAGAAACGGCCGCCGCCGCGATAGTTCTCGGCCCGCCCGCAAGCCCCTATTTCTTCGATTCGCCCTGCACCTGGGCACGCGACATGTACGAGCCATCCTCGGTCGAGATCTTCACCGTCTCGCCCACGTTGATGAACTGTGGCACGCGGGTCTTCAGCCCCGTTTCGAGCGTCGCTTCCTTCATCACGTTCGTCGCCGTCGCGTTCTTGACGCCCGGCTCGGTATCGGTCACCAGCAGCTCCACCGCCGACGGAAGCTCGATCAGCAACGGGTTGCTCCCGTTCATCAGCACGATGGTCTGCGAGTTCGGCCGCAGGTAGTCCATCGACTCACCCACGAGATCCTTGTGCAGCGGGTACTGCTCGTACGACTCGATGTCCATGAAAATGAACGAGTCCCCCTCGGGATACAGGTACTCCATCGCCCGCCGGTCCAATGTCGTCACTTCGAGCTCATCGTTCGACGCAAGCCGCCGCTCGATCGAAAGTCCGGTGTTGACATCGCGCAGTTTCACCTGGATGAAGGCGCGCAGGTTGCCCGGAGTCCGGTGCTCGAACTTGGTGATCACGTACAACTTGCCGTCGATTCGGCACGCATACCCGGGGCGAAGATCGGTCGCTTTCATCGTTCAACCTCTCGTGGGGAAAGAATGGGGGGAGGATTGTAGCGACCGGCCGCCATCCGCGTCTCCACCGCGAACGCTCCCTTCGCCTCCCACCCAGACGCCGAACAAAGCATCTGCCTCAACGGGCGTCTCTACTTCGCGTCCAACCCCACATCCAGCGACACCGCCGAGTGCGTCAGCGCGCCCACCGAGATCCGATCGACCCCGGACTCGGCGACCGCGCGAACATTCTCAACCCGGATCCCCCCCGACGCCTCCAGCAGCATCCCCGGATGCTTCCGATCCCGCAAAGCGACCGCCTCGCGGAGCGATTCCAACCCCATGTTGTCGAGCAGGATCACGTCGATCAGACCCGGTTCCACCGAGAGAATCGCCTCCACCTGCTCCAGGCGGTCCGCCTCAATCTCCACGAAGCGCAGCGGACGCTCCGCACGCCCCCGCCGCGCCGCCTCGGCCGCTCGCTCCGCGAGCCGATCCGTCGGCACCAACGACACATGATTGTCCTTCACCAGCATCGCGTCATACAGCCCCAGCCGATGGCACAAGCCTCCGCCGCAGCGAACCGCGTACTTTTCCAGAACTCGTAACCCGGGCGTCGTCTTCCGCGTGTCGAACAGCCGGGCACGAACCCCGGGACCGATCGCATCGACAAATCGCCGCGCCATCGTCGCCACCCCCGACAATCGACCCACGAGATTCAGCATCGTCCGCTCGAGAGCCAGCACCTCCACCGTCGGCCCGTCCAGCGACGCGAGCACCTCACCCCGCCGAATCGCCGCGCCATCATGCACCGAAGCCTCGACCCGAGTCCCGGGCGCGAAGAGTTCCAGCAGCATCGGCATCGCCGCCAGCCCCGACACCACCCCCCCCTCGCGAGCCACGAGCCGCGCCGACGTGCGATCGCACCCGGGCGACCACGAGCGGCTCGTGATGTCCCCGCTGAACGCCCCGACGCCCAGGTCCTCATCACGCGCGATCTCAAGCAATCGACGCACCAGCCCGCCCGCGCACAGTTCCCGGAACAGCACCGGCAGGTCCAGCGAGTTGAGATCAGCGGGGGGGATCATCCCGCGCACACCCGCTGATCGGGATGCAGGCAGCGCGGGTACACATCCGACGAATCGGGCAGGCGCTGCCACGCACGCCCGTAAAAGACCGGAAACCGCGGCCCGAAGCGCACGCGCTCGACATCCGCCAGCCGCATCAGCGTCGCAAATCGAGCGGACGATTTCGATTCCCAGTATTCAGGCGGCGCCCCGATCGCCCCGCCGAACTCCCGGCGAATCTTCGACACCCGACGCGCGGTCAGATCCTGAAACGAATACACGCCCGCCACGATCGCCGTCGCCAGGACCGCTCCACCGCGCGCTTTGAAGTACACACGTTCCCCGGAATACACCGTCCCGAACGGGTCGCATCGCACGCGCGAAAGACGCGATTCGATCGTCTTCCGCCGCGAGAGAATCGCCTCGACATACGGCGCATGGACCACCGCCACGTGAATCACGAGGACCGCCCCGCCTCCCTCGCACGATCCCGGGCGAACCGATCGCGCATCTCCGCCGTCAACTCGACCTTGGCCGCGTCGATCCCCATCTGCCGGATCGTCCGGCTGCTGCTCATCCCGGCCTTCATCGGAACGCGCACCACCCGACCGCCCCAGGATTCCACCCGCGACGCACCGGGGATGCTCTCCGCCGAATACTCCGCCCCCTTCACCAGCACGTCCGGGCGCAACCGCTCGATCAACTCCGCCGGCGTGTCCTCCTCGAAGATCGTCACCGCATCCACCGATTGCAGGCCGCTCAGCACCACCGCCCGGTCATGCTCGTTGTTCACCGGCCGGCTCGGCCCTTTGAACTCACGCACCTTCGCGTCGGTGTTGATCGCCACGATCAGGAAATCGCCCAGCCGACGCGCTTCCTCGATCAGCATCACGTGGCCCGAATGCAGCACGTCAAAGCACCCATTCGTGAACACGATCCGCTGCCCCGCCGCCCGCCGCCGAGCCACCTCCGATGCCAACTCATCCCGGGTGAAAAACTTCGGATGCGCCCCCGTCACGCACCTCGCCACCTCCCGTCGGATGCGATCGAGCGGGATCGGCTGAACACCGAAGACCTCCACCTCCAGCCCCGCCGCGACGTTCGCCAGGCGCACCGCCGACGCCCAGTCCAGCCCGTTCGCCCTCCCCGCCGCCAGCGCCGCCAGGACCATGTCACCCGCCCCCGTCACGTCGTACACCTCGCGCGCCACCGTCGCCACCGCCAGCGGAGCACACCCGCGCTCCAGCAACAGCGCCCCGTGCCGATCAAGCGTCAGGACCACCGCGTGAATCCCGTGCGAATCCTGGATCGACCGCGCCAGCGCCGCGTTGCTCTCCATGTCCGCCGATTCATGGGTCGGAAGCCCCGTCGCCGTCTCCGCCTCGCTCCGGTTGGGAGTGATCGAGGTCGCGCCGCGGTAACGCGAATAATCGCTCAACCGCGCGGGATCAACGATCACCTCGATCCCGGCAGACCGGCAACGATCAATCACCGACACGCAGACCCCGCCCCGCAGCACCCCTTTGTCGTAGTCCTCGACCGCCACGATCTCCGCGCCGACCAGCGAACGCTCGAACGCCTGCAACAGGCGCGATCGAGCCTCGCCGCCCAGCGCGTCCGTGCATTCAATGTCCACCCGGAACATCTTCTGCGGGTGACGATGCTGCGCGCGGCCGACAAGACTGCGCTTCACCGTCGTCGGACGCGAGCCGTCAACGATCAGCCCCTCGCAGCGGACCCCCTGCGACTCCAGCGCCGACCGCACCGCCCGCCCCTCCGCGTCGTCCCCGACCACGCCGACCGCCGTCACCTCCGCCCCGAGCGCCGCCAGGTTCATGCACACGTTCGCCGCCCCCCCGGGCGTCCGGGTCGTCTCGCGCACGTGCAGCACCGGCACCGGCGCATCCCCGGTCAAGCGCTCGGCGTCGCCCAGCACCGTCTCGTCCAGCATGAAATCGCCCACCACCACCACGCGGAACGGGCGCCACGCCGACAACTTGGAAAGAAGTTCCTTCACACCCAGAGTCTACCCACGCCGTTCCATCACCGACGCCCCCCCGCCAGAGACGCCGGACGACGGAACCCCATCCAGGGACCGATCCAATGCAGCGCCGGGCCGATCAGCAGCGCCAGGATCCCCGTGTAGATCGCGCTCGCCCCGTGCTGAAACAGGTTGCTCGAAGCGGGCAGCGTGACCACGTCGTCGTAGTACCCGCGGAGCGAGACAAACGCCAGCGCCACCACGCTCGCGATCCCGCCCCCCACCGCGCACAGGAACGCGATCGTCAGCGGATTCCGCCGGAACATCATCACCCGGAAGTTCAGGACCGTGTACGCCGCCAGCATGCACCCGAGCGCCCAGGGACCGAGCAGCGAGACCGTCTCACCGCCGCGCGTCGGGACCTGGTTGAGCATGTCGAGCGAGCACCCAAGGAAGAACGCCGCCCACAACGCATGCAGCGGCTTCGCCCACAGCGACACGAACACCAGAAGGATCAGCACGAACGACGGAGCGATATTCGTCTGCCCGACCTGCAGCGCCTCCCGGAACCCGCTCTCGAACCCGAGGAAAATCCACGCCACCACGCCGAAGATGATCCAGTTCATCGAGCGCCCCCTCCCGCCGGCGAGGCCTCATCCGTGGGCGTCCGCAGCACCACGCTCCGCACGCGCAGCAGGTCAAGGTCGGGCACGACAACCAGCCGCTTGAACAGCGGGTTGTCTGAATCCTCCGTCCGCGCCACGCGCCCGATGATCAAGCGCTGCGCTCCCGAAGGCCACGACGCATCATCCAGGAACGCCGCGTCGCCGCGCTGCACCACCGCCGCCGCCTCGGCGCTGATCTCGCCGACGAGCGACCCGTCGCCCACCGGACGGAACTGGCACCGCGGCGCTCGCGCCAGCGCGTCCGGCGCCACGCTCCCCGCCGGAAGGATCAACGCCGTCAGCAGGTTCGGCGAAACCCGCGCGTTCGTGATCACCTGCACCGTGGCGACCGTCGGCCCGACCGAACTCACCACGCCGATCAGGTGCTGCGGCGCCGACGTGGGCACCGCCACCGAGCCGACCGCCACCCCGTCCATCGTCCCGCGCGACACATCAATCGTCCCCGCCCCCAGGTCCGCCCCGACGCGCGTCGCCTCGACACGCTTCAGCCGCAGCGGCGGTCCGTACGCCGCCCCCGACTGCAACGCCTCGATCAACTGCTTCATCTGCTCGACCTGCTGCTCCAGCCGGAGCGTCTCGGATCGGAAAAACTCGACCTGCTGCGTCAGCTGATCGGTCGTCGCGTCAACCGCCGCGCGCCGGCTCTCGCCCGGCCGGAGCCACGTCGCCAGCGTGTTGATCGGCCCGCTCACCGGCGCGATCAGAGTCTTGAACGGCCCGCGAAGACCGTTCGTCCACCCCGACCACTTCAGCGGCGCCACCGCGGTCACGAACACCCCCAGCGTCGCCAGGACGAGCAGAGATTGGGGGTTGAGCGTTCGTCGTTTCAAGAGGGCTTCTACACGTCCATGTCGCTTTCCAGCGTGTCCTTCCACTGGTCCAGGTTCTCGAGGAACGCCGCCGTTCCCCTCGCCACGCACGTCAGCGGATCGTCCGCGATCTTCACCTCAAGCCCCGTCGCATTCTGGATCACGATGTCGATCCCGCGCAGCAGCGCCCCGCCCCCCGCGAGCATGATCCCGTTGTTCACAAGGTCCGCCGCCAGCTCAGGCTCCGCGCGCTCCAGCGTCCGCGTCACCGCCTCGACGATCGAGTTCACCGGCTCCTGCACCGCCTCGCGGATCTCTTCGCTCGTCACCACCGTCTTCCGCGGCAGCCCGCTCAGCGTGTCGCGCCCGCGGACCTCCATCGTCTTCTCCTCGCCCACCGGCGCCGCCGAACCGATCTCGATCTTGATCCGCTCCGATGTCTGCTCGCCGATCATGAGGTTGTACGTCTTCTTCATGTGCATCATGATCGCCTCGTCCAGGTCGTCCCCCGCCACGCGCACGCTCTCGCACGTCGCGATGTCCGCCAGCGACATGATCGCCACCTCGGTCGTCCCGCCCCCGATGTCCACGATCATCGACGCCGTCGCCTCCGTGAACGGAAGCCCCGAACCGATCGCCGCCGCGACAGGCTCCTCGACCAGGTACACCAACCGCGCCCCCGCCCGCTGCGCCGATTGACGCACCGCCTGCTTTTCCACCGCCGTGATCCCGCTCGGCACCGCGATCACCACGCGCGGCGCAAACACGAACAGCCTCGACCGCCCGTTCACCTTCCGGATGAAATACGAAAGCAGCGCCTCGGTGATCTCAAAGTCAGAGATCACCCCGTCCTTCAACGGCCGGATCGCCGTGATCGAACCGGGCGTCTTCCCGAGCATCTCCTTCGCCGCCCAGCCGACCGCCATTTCGCCCGAGTTCAACTTCAGGACCCGGTTCGTCCCTTTCCTCACCGCCACAACGCTCGGCTCGTTCAGGACGATCCCCTCGCCTCGTACTGCAACAAGGGTGTTGCACGTCCCGAGGTCGATCCCCATGTCTACGCTGAACCAACTCAGCAGGCTGTCGAGCACGGTGTCTCCAAACCCGACCTCCCGACCACACGCCGTGCAGACCACGATCCATAGCGGTCCAGACGCTCAAGGAGCCTCGGTATCCACAGGTTATCGAAAGTTTGGAGACTTTTCCCCCAAAGGTCCTCGGCGGCCGAGACCCACGCCCCGATCCTCACCGCCCGAGAGTGACTTTTCCGCCCTTGGGATGGAGCTTCACCGCCGCCGTCACGCCACCCCCCGGCCCGACCTGCATCCCCGCGTACGCGACGAAGCCGATCGCCCCCACCAGGCTGACCACCGCCGCCACCAGCAACCCCGTGTAGATATTCACAGGGGCGGAACGCGCTCGCTGCGCCCCGGGCATCTGCATCGCAAACTGGCTCATTCGAAGGCTCCTCTTGAACCGGATCAGAGCGTCGAAGCGATCACGCGGTCCCCCGCCTGGATCGTCACCTCGCGCCCGAGAAAATCAACACGACCCACGGATTCATTCTGGTCAACACGCTCAAGCACCAGCGTCGCAAGGAACCCCCCGTTCCGCACGATCGAAAGACGCATCTTCTCGCGCAGCCCGTCGCTCGCGCCCGCGGGCACCGTCACCAGCGTGTTCCCCGCCTTGTCCGCGCGAACATCGTTCACCTGCGTCCGGAAGTTCGCCGGGGCACGCAGCAACGCCTGGTCCCCGCCGCTCCCCCCGAGCGAGGCCCCGGGCTGCTGCGACCGGTCAAGAGACTCCCGCGCCGCCACCAACTGCTCCTGGAGGCTCCGACCCGTCTCGCGCGAAACTTCCAACTCGCCCAGCAGGTCGTTGATCCGATCGGACAGTTCGATCTCCTTCCGCGCCGCTTCCAGTTCCTTCGTCCGCAGAAGGTTCAACTCGTCGGATTGCGTCTTGTTCAACGCCGCGTACGTCTGCACCACCGCCGTGAACTGGTCGATCTGGGCGCTGTGGCTCACCGACGCCTGCTTCAACCCATTCACCTCGGCCAGCAGCTTCGCGTTCTCCCCCTGCAGGTCC
>JAEUIV010000160.1 GCA_016795005.1 Phycisphaerae bacterium | reverse complement strand
GAACCACGGCTTGTTCTCGCGCACGAGGTAATCGAGTGTGACATCTCCCGGCTGCTCGGCGGTGGAAACGGCGACATCGACGCGCCGGCCGGGGTGGCGGTTCAGTCGGAAGGTGTAGTCATCGATCACGTCGCGTCGGAGGATGTCGCTCCCCGGCTCGACGCCTTCGGCGGCGGGTTGTATGGGGCTGTTCTCGCGGATGCGCGCATGGACGGGATGATTCACCCCCCGATCGGCCGGGACGTGATCACCCGAGGCGACGGTTCGGACCTGGACCACGCGGGCGGTGTAGATGAGGATGTGAAGCGGCCCCGAGCCGCCCGGACGGAGGTCGGTCCAGAGGTTGACCGGGGCGGCGAGGTCGGAGTTCGGGTCCTGGATGTCGATGGAGAGGTCGTCCGGGCTGGTGGCGACGAGGACGCCGATGTACCCCTTGGCGTTGAGCGTTCGGACGATGGCGCGGTTAACGGCGTCGAGGGCCTTGCGCGAGAAGCGCGCCGGTGAAGCCGCGAGAGATTGATTAAGCGCGGCAATCGTGATGCGAGCGTCCGGGTCGGAGGCCGAGACGTAGCCCTCTCCCGTTTGGACCACGGCGACGGTTGATTCGGCGACAAGGGATTCGATCGAAGGAAGTCCGGGCGTTTCGCGGTCGTATGAGATCGAGAAGGATGAGACGGTGAACTCCGGGATTTCCGGGATCGCCGCGGGCTGAGCCTCGGCGACGGGCTGGGCACTCGCGCTCGCGGCGGGCCAGCCGATGACGCCGCCCGAGAGCAGGGCGATGAGCGCTGCACGGCAGGCCGGGCCAACGATCGGTGTTCGCTCGTGATGCTTTTTCCCCATAGCGTCCTGCTCCTGCTCCGGTTCGGATGGAATGTTGCGCCGGTTCGCGTCCTGGCGAACTTCTCCCCATGCCCATGTTATCGGAGCGTCGTGGTTCTGGGAACGCCCGAGAGTCGAATCGGACGAATCGATGCGAGTTATCGAATCCCGTGTACCGGCGATTCGTATGGGCCGCGCATCGCGCGGGCTGTTCCGCTCGTTCCGTCTGGGCAAGGCGTGCTCACGACGTTGAATGGTGCGGTTGTCTGGTCCGTGGGGGCTGCGCGCCGAAGGCGGCACATCTTGCGCGAGTCTTGCGTCCCGCGGGCGATTCCCTGAAGTTCTTGAGTCGATTGAGAGGTGAAGCCCGCGCTTGTCGGGCCGACCCTTGGGAGCCGCCCGATGCGCCACCTTTCAGTTTGCGGTGCGATCCTGATGACCTTCGCATGTTTGGCGGCGTGTTCGAGCGCGCCCCGCGCTTCGAGCGATCGGCCGCGGGAGTCGTCGCTGGTGCAGGGGTATGGGTCGCTCGCCGCGGGGGATGATGTCGGCCGCGCGGCGTTCGGCAACGAGTCGCGCGGCGCGGACCGGGTGGTGAGCGTCCCGATCACTTTCGACAACTGATGTCGGCTCACGGAAGCGCGAGGGGCGAGGGGATCCCATCGGAGGTGTCGTCGGCTTCGAGCGCGCGGACGGCCTGTTGGAGCGCGCGCAGGTCGGCGTACGTGGCGATGCCGTCGCCGTCGAGGTCCGGGCGGAGCCTGTGCCATTCGTAGAGGTCTTCGGCGTCGATCCGGCGGTCGCCGTTGAGGTCGCGCCACGCGGCTCCGTTTTCGAGCGCGGCAAGTTCGCGTGCGGCGAGCGCTTCGTACCCGGTGACGGTGAGGTGGTTGGTATCGAACCCGCCGAAGAGGTACCAGCCGTTGTTCCGCATCTCGGCCCACGCGGTGAGCGAGCCGAGGTTGATCGCGGCGCATCGCGGCGTGACGGAAGCGAGCGCGGCGGCCTGCTCCCGGTAGGCGACGAGCAGCGAATCGTCCGGCGTGGCGACCGGGTGCGAGAGCGTGAAGAGAAAATAGAGTTCGTCCTCCGGCCAGTCGTTGGCGGTCCAGACCTCGCGGATTCGGAGGACGATGGCTTCAAGATTGTCGTAGACGGCTTCCGGCGAGTTCCCCGGCGCGATGCCATTCTGCACGGATGGAAGATTCTCGTTGCGGTCGTTCAAACCCGTGTTGATGCGGACGAGGATGCGCGGGGCCGGTCCCTGGAGCGCGCGGACGTTCTTGAAATACAGGGTGAGGTACGACAGGTCGGCGGCGCGGAGGGCCTCGGCCATGTCGTGGGCCGATTGTCCGCCGTAGGCGTAGAGGGTGTGGAGGGCGGTGCCGACGGGCCGCGCGAGGTTTTCCGCGCGGACGTAATACGCGATGAACGGGCCGGCGATGTTCTGATCGAAGTAGGAATAGCGGAAGTTGAGGTACGTCTCGCGCGTCGCGGCGGGAAGGTCGAGCGTGGCCTCGGCGATGCCGAAGGAGCCGGTGACGGTGAACTGCGGAGCGGCCACGGCGATGGTCTGGTACGGCGCGACCCCTTGTCGGACGGTGAGTTGGAACACGCCGGGCGAGCCGGTCTCGAACGTGCCGTGGATGAGGTGGAATCGGAGCGGGGCGTTGACGTCGATTCCCGAATACCGATCGATGAAGAATCCATAGGTCGCGCCGGCGCCCGCGGCGGCGCCGTCGGGAAGGTAGAGGTAGTTGAGCGGAGCCATGCCGATGCCTGGCTGGAGGAATCGGTCGAGGACGGGGGGCGCTCCCTGGTACTGGAACTGTCCGATGGATGAGGTGCCCCCGACGCTGTACTGGTAGCCGGAGCCGGCGCCGTTGCCCGCGTTCTCGCCGGCGGAGAGAAGGCCGGTGGCGTAGAGGCCGAACCTGGCTTCGAGCGCCCTGATCCAGCCGTGATCCCAGCCGGTGCTCTGGAGAAGTTGATTGGAGTCCCCGAGACAGACGACATCGGCCCGACCCGTCGCCGCGGCGAGAAGCCAGGGGGTAACCGCTTCCGGCCTGGTGATGACGGGAGGAGGCGGCGCCGCAACGACCCGGGACGGGATCAGACAGCAGGTAAGGAGGGGAAGCGCGGTGAGGGCCTCCCACCACCGACTGCGCGGGTGCATGCGTGTCTCTCCGTCCGAACGGCGGGCGATGCCCGGTTCACAGCGATTCGGGAACGCCGGCCGTGGTAGACGATAGGCGAGTTCGCTCCGGGACGTGGAATTTCGACTGTTTCAAGGGCATGGGTCAGGCCACGCGGGAATTTCAGACTGACCCAGTACCCATACCTGCGACTGAGTCTCAGTTAGGCTATGATGACTCGGACGATCGGCGTTGGCCGACCGGGCGTTTGCGGAGGTCTTGAACTTGTCAGGCGAGCACGGTCAATGCGGGCGGACGGAGCCGACGGGGGATGGGCGGCGGCGCGTCTCGCTCTCGCAGTTGAAGCCCGGCGAATCGGGGACGGTGTGCGGCTCGGAGTTGAACGCGGGTGACCGCCGGCTGCTGAGCGCGATGGGTCTGCGCGAGCGTGCGACGGTGGTGCTCTGCCGACTGGGTGAGCCTTGCATCGTGCGGGTGATGGGCGGTTGCAACTGTTCTTCGCGGATCGGTCTTGCGCGGCCGTTGGCTGATCGCGTGTTCGTGAACCCGTCGCGTCCCGATGGGTCCGACCGGGGAACCTAAGTGTTGCCCGCCGCGACGCCCGCCCATGCACGCGGAGGCGACCCCCTGCCGTCGGCGGGGCTGGTGACGCGGGTTGCGCTCATCGGCAATCCGAATACCGGGAAGACGACGGTGTTCAACCGGCTGTCGGGGTTGCGTCACAAGACATCGAACTTTCCGGGAACAACGCAGGAAGCGCGGCTGGGTTTCCTTGATTGCGGCGCGCGGACGGTCGAGTTGATCGACCTGCCGGGGGTGTATTCGCTGGAACTGGATCAGACCGAGGCGGAAGTGTGCCGGAGCGTGCTGGCGGGGCAGATCGCTCCGCGTGGCGAGCCGATCGCGGCGCCGGATGCGGTGTGCGTGGTGATCGATTCGACGAACCCGTCGCGCGGTCTTGTCCTGCTGGGCGAGACGCTTCGGCGGCGCCTGCCGACGCTGGTGGCGCTGAACATGAGCGACCTGGCGCGGCGCGCCGGGATGGAGATTGATGAGATTCGCCTGAGCGAGACGCTGGGGTGCCCGGTGATCCGGTGCAGCGCGCGGAGCGGCGAGGGGCTGGAGGCGCTGCGCGGCGCGATGGGACGGGCGAGCATCCCGATCATGACGCCTCCCGGGGACGAGGAGTCGCTGGTGCGCTGGGCGGAATCGGTGGAGTCCTCGGTGTTCCGGGTTTCCGTGGAGGACTGGGCGCGCGGCGAGCGGCTGACGGACCGGGTGGACCGGGGGTTGACGCATCCGATCGCGGGGGTGCTCGCGTTCGGGGTGATCATGACGGGGTTGTTCTGGTCGATTTTTTCGCTTGCTTCGTACCCGATGGATTGGATCGAATCGGTGTTCGGTCTGCTGGGGAGCGTGGTGAAGTCGGTGCTGCCGGCGGGGGTGCTGCGCGACCTGCTGGCGGACGGGGTGGTGGCGGGGATCGCGGGGGTGGTGGTGTTCCTGCCGCAGATCTGCCTGCTCTTTTTCCTGATCTCGCTGCTGGAGGACACGGGGTACCTGGCGCGTGCGGCGTTCGTGATGGACCGGGTGTTGAGGCCGTTCGGACTGCCGGGTCATTCGTTCGTGCCGTTGCTTTCGAGCCATGCGTGCGCGTTGCCCGGGATCATGGCGGCGCGTGCGGTGCCCGATCGGCGCGAGCGCCTGGCGACGATCCTGGTGGCGCCCTTTGTGACGTGTTCGGCGCGGCTGCCGGTGTATGTGCTGGTGACGGGGCTGCTCTTTCCGGGCGAGCCGATGAAGGCGTCGCTCGCGTTCGTCGGGGCGTACGCGCTCGGGATCGCGGCGGCAATGGGGAGCGCGCTGCTGGCGCGGCGGACGATCCTGCGCGGTCCGGCGAGGCCGATGGCGCTGGAACTGCCGACCTACAAGTGGCCGAGCGTGCAGACGGCGCTGCTGACGACGTACGACCGGGCGCTGGTTTTCCTGAAGAAGGCCGGGACGAACATCCTGGCGATCTGCATCGCGTTGTGGTGGCTGAGCGCGTTCCCGCACGTTGCGCCGCCGGCGGAAGCGACGGCGATGCGTGAGCGGGCGCTGGCCGCGGGGCCGGACGAGGCGTCGGAGTTGAACGCGACGGCGGATCGGCTGGAACGGTCGCACGCGAGCGCGGAGTCGTTCATGGGACGGATCGGACGGACGGTGCAGCCGGTGTTCGCGCCCCTGGGGTATGACTGGCAGTTGACGGTCGGGGTGATGGCGAGTTTCGCGGCGCGCGAAGTCTTTGTTTCGACCATGGCGGTCGTGGTGGCGGGCGAAGAGGATGCCGAGTCGGAAGGGGTGATCGATCGCGTGGCGACGGCGAAGCGGTCCGACGGGGTGACGCCGGTGTTCACGCGCGCGACGTGCTGGTCGCTGCTGGTGTATTACGTCCTGGCGATGCAGTGTCTGCCGACGCTGGCGGTGACGGCGCGCGAAGCGGGCGGCGTGCGGTGGGCGCTGCTGCAACTGGCGTGGATGAGCGGCGTGGCGTACCTCGCGGCGCTGGCGGTGTACCAGGTCGCGCGGGCGGCGGGGGTCGCATGAGTTTCCCGGTTCACGACTGGCAGTTCTGGGCGGTGACGGTCGTGTTCCTGGCGGCGGTGCTGTGGGTGGGTCGCGGCCTGCTGCCGGGGAGCGCGGCGCGGCGTCGGCGGAGGGGCCGACGGGCGATGCTGACACTTGGCGGGAAGGCGATCGACAAGAAGTGAGCCGGTCAGTTTGTCGTGGCGCGTCGGATCTCGATGTCCCCGACATCGGCGGAGAGGACGACGGACGGGCCGCCCTCGCCGATGGTTCCTTCGGCGCGATGGTCCCGATCCTTTGTCAGTTTCAGTGGCATGCCGGCGAGGGAGAGGTTGACGTCGCCCGTGTGTGTGTCCGCGCGGAGGGCGCCGGTCCAGTGCTGCGGCAGGGCGAGTGCAATTTCGCCGACCTTGGTGGTGATCGAGACCTCGCCGAGCGGACCCTCGATGAGGTACAGGTCCGCATCGCCGACATTGGTCTTGATGCTGACCGGGCCGGCGGCGCGCGCGTCCACTCGGCCGACGTCGTTGACGACGGTGAGGCCCTGGGTCATCCCGATGGCGGTGATGTCGCCCACGTTGCTCTCGATGGTGGTTCGGCCGACAAAGCCCGCGACCTCGATGTCGCCCACGTCGTTGTGGACCTCGATCTCGATGTTCGGCGGAGCGGTGATGCGCCATTCGACGGAGTGGCTCCGTCGTCTGGAGCGGTTCGGCGCATCGGCGCGGGCTTCGATGATGGTCGGGTCCGTGCGGGAGGGATCGAGGGTGACGTTGATCTCCGCGAGGGCTTGGTCGGCGTCGCTCTGGTGTCGGCCCCGGCCGATGAGGAAGGCGGTCGCGGTGATCTCGGTCGCGGATGGCTCGGCGGTGAGGTGGACGTTCCCGACCTGGTTGTGGAGGATGATCTTTCGCGCCCCCGCGGGTTCGGTGAGGGTCATCCGGTCGCGGGCTTCAAACTTGTGCTCTCCGCCGCCGACAAGGATGCACCCGCCGAGGGGGAGGCAGGCAATCGACGCGGCAAGCCCCGTGATCCCGGACCGGGTGGTCCAGGGGGCCGGGAGGCGGAGAGGGGAACCGGACGGATCGGTGTGGGGGTCCATGAGTCGTTTTCCGGGTGTGGCGGCGAGGATGATCGGGCTGTGGCGCCGATCGGCGGCACGATCTCTTGATTGGGGAACGATCGGGGGGGTTTTCGCCTCCCCACGGGGTTGATGATGGTAAGACTACGGTTGGCGTCGCGGGCCGGGCATAGAAAGCCGGGGTCGTCCCGCACGAAGGCAGGAAAGGTGCATGAGATGCTCTTGATCGATCGATGTGGACGGGTCTTGTCCATGGTAAGCGGCGTGGTGGTGCTGCTGAGCGTGACGGCGACCGGATGGGGTCAATCGCACGGCGGCCCCGCGTCCGGGTCGAAACTCCCGACCGAAGGGCCGACGTGGCAAACGGTGGAGCCTATGAAGACGGTTCCGCCGCCGGTCAGGGTTGAGCCGGAGGTGCTGGAACTCGGTGACCTGTTGCCGAACACCAAGACTCCCGGCGAGTTCCGGCTGACGAACACGGGCACCGAGCCGCTGCAGATCCGCGCGGCGATGAGCACGTGCTCCTGCACGGTGGCGCAGCTGATGGAGCAGCTGATCGAGCCTGGAAAGACGGTCGTGCTCCCGATCACGTTCGATTCGGGTGACCTGATCCGGAGCCAGGAGCGGGACGTCGTGATCCGGTTTAGCGGTTACTCAAAGTCGGCGACCGGAAAGGTGCGGGCGAATACCAACTACGGCATTCGCGCCCAGATCGACTACACGCCTGAAGATCAGCGGCGTATCGGCGTGGTGTCGCTGTCGAGCGTGGACGGGGAGCCGTTCCGGGTGCTCTCGGCGAACGGCGTGCAGCCGGAGATCCTGGACGGAGAGGCAAGCGTGCCGCGGAGCCACTACGAGGTGAAGTTTGACCTGAGCGGCCCGGCGGCGGATCACCTGCCGAAATGGTTCGTCATCGAGACGGATCACCACTCCTCGCCGATCATCGACCTTCCGGTCGAGAACCTCGAGTGGGAGCCGGAGCGGACGTATCGTCCCTGGTCGCTCGCAGAATCGCGCGTGCTCCTGGGGACGATGCCCCCGCTTGCGCAGCGGGAGATCGTGGTGACGGTGAATAACGTGAAATCCGGCGGGCTTGACTTTGTGCAGAGCGTGTGGGTCGAGCCGCCAATCGCCGACGTTGCGATCTTCGGCATGGAGCAGGCGGAGGAGGGATTGAAGATCCGGCTCAAGGTGACGCCCAAGGACTCGCACCGCGGGGTGTTCGTTGCAACGGTCAAGTTGTCGGGGCTGGACCACGAGGACGGCGTGACGCTGATGGGGCGGATCGCGGACCCCGGTTCGGACAACTGACGGGTTGCCATCCCGCCTCCGCGGGTCAGATGACGGCCTCGACGCCCTCGGTGATGTCGGTCGATTTCCTCTTGATCAGCCCGAACCACACGGCGCAGAATGCGGGCCAGCCGAAGCCGAAGAGGATGCCGATGGTCCAGCCGATGACCTCACCGATCCAGCCGGTGGCCTGCTGCTGCTGCGCGAACTTTGTTGTGGAGTTGGCCTTGACCCACTCGGTCATCTCGACCTGCATCTGGACCTGGATGATGGTTCCGATGACGAACACGATCAGTCCGAGCACGGCGTAGGTGAGGTGCAAGGGGCGAGCGATGGCGCGGCGCATCAGCAGCGTCGCACCGGCGGCGATGAGAAGCCCCTGGAGTATTGCGCTCATGCTGAGCGAGGCGACCATCGGGATGGAGACCCCGGTCATGCTCGGGGGCATTCCGTCGGGGAACTGCTCGGCCATCTGTTCGGAGAAGATCAACTGCATTCCGAGTCCCACGCCGGCGCAGGCGAAACAGGTGAGGTTCAGCCCCGCGATGGAGAGGCTGGTGATCCCGACGGGCTTGGGCCAGGTTTGCGGCTCGGGCAGGTCGAACATGCTCGGATCGCCGGGGTTGACCGGCGGCGTGGCGGCTGGGGTGTCGGTCATCGGAGGCTCCCTCGATCGGTTCAGGTTCATATCTGTCGGAGAAACCGCAGGTCGTTTTCATAGAGCATGCGGATGTCGGGGATCCCGTACTTGCCCATCGCGATGCGCTCGATGCCGAAGCCGAACGCGAAACCGGTCCACTGTTCCGGGTCGAGTCCCACGGCCTGGAACACCGCGGGATCGACGAGGCCGCAGCCCCCGAGTTCGATCCACCTCGCGGGCTGATCGGGGCGCAGGCGGATCTTCATGTCGAACTCGGCGCTGGGTTCGGTGAAGGGGAAGAAGGATGGGCGGAGCCGGATCTCGGCCTCCTTGCCGAAGTACATCCGGGCGAAGGCGAAGAGCGTGGTCTTCAGTTCCACCATGGTGACGCGGCGCGCGACGTACAGCCCTTCGATCTGGTGGAACATGAATGAATGGGTCGCGTCGACGGCGTCGGGTCGGTAGACGCGGCCGGGCGCGACGATCTTGAGCGGCGGTCCCCAGCCGCGCTTGATGGCGTCTTCGAGAACCCGGATCTGGACGGTGCTGGTCTGCGATCGGAGCATGCGCGGGCGGGCGGGGTCGCCCGGTTCGTCGACGTAGAAGTTGTCGCGCGGCTCGCGCGCG
>JAEUIV010000123.1 GCA_016795005.1 Phycisphaerae bacterium | reverse complement strand
AAGCGGAATCCTCGTCGGCGCGATGCTGACGGTTGGCTTCGGAACCAGCGTGGCGATGTGGTTGACCGGCTTCGTGACCCACCTGCCCGGCGTCGGACTTCCGCCGACCGCGATCGCGGGACTTCTCCTGCTGATTCAGTTCACGGGTGGGCTTGCCGCCGGCAGGTTTGCCGGGGAGTTGCCGGCCAAGCGCCTCGGACTCGGGGCGGGGATCGTCAGCGCGCTCCTGAATCTGCTCATCGTTGGATCGGTGGTTGCGTCGGAAACGCAGACCAACTCGCTGCGGTCGAACTGGCCGGTCATCGTCCTCGGGACGATCGCTTCGGGCGCGGCGGTCGGCCTGATCGGTGCGATGATCGGCGCCCGGCGAAAACCTCTCGGCGACAAGCCGGCAACGGCGAATGTTTCGCTGGCTCGCGTGTGGCTCGCACGGTTTGCCGTGGTGGCCGCGTTCGCTGCGCTACCGGTCCTGCTCTCCGGGGGATTGGTCACGAGCACGGGCGCGGGTCTGGCGGTTCCCGACTGGCCGACCTCCTACAGCGCGAACATGTTCCTGTACCCGCTGTCCAAGATGACCGGCGGGATCTACTACGAGCATGCCCATCGATTATTCGGCTCGCTCGTGGGGCTGACAACGCTCACACTGTTGCTCTTCTCGCTCGCGTGCGAACCCCGCCGATGGATGAAAGCACTGACGTTCGCGGCGTTTGTGTTCGTGTGCGGGCAAGGCGTCCTGGGCGGCGTCCGCGTCACGTCGGCGGATGCCGTGACATCCGATTCCTCTCCCGGCGCGCTCGTCGACAACAAGGGATCGCTGGCACTGGCGATGGTTCACGGCATCACGGCGCAACTGTTCTTTGCGCTGCTCTGCGGCCTGGCCGCCATGTACGGCGTTCGATGGATCACGCACCGCGCCGACGCCCGAGCCGGCGAGCGCGGACTGCGCACCTTCTCGATCTTCCTGGTGCTGGGGCTGGTACTGCAACTTTCGCTCGGTTCAGCGGCGCGCCACCTGCATCACCCGCACGTGCTGTGGACCCATGTCGGCTTCGCGTTCTTTGTCGTGGTGCTCGCCGGGTTGGCCGGATTCCGTGCGATCGCGCGGTGCAAGGACCTTCCGCCGGTGCGTCGCCTGGGGCATGCGCTGGTGCATTCCGTCGGTTTGCAGGCGATCCTCGGCCTGGTGACGCTGATGGCCGTGCTGCCGTACCAGCCGGGCAAGGTGGATTCGCTCGCGGCGGTCGTGCTGGCGACGGCGCACCAGGGGCTTGGAGCGATATTGATCGGATGCGCTTCGATGCTGATGGCTTGGGCGATCCGGCTCGGCGGCACGCACCGCCCCGCGATCGGCAACGCTCCCTGAGAGCCGATCGGCTCCGACGCGGAGAGCGACGATCGGATCACCGCGTTTCGGACCCGCCGCCGCCGAGGACCGGCTCGGCGTAGTCCGCCGGCTTCTGGTGGACGCCGGGAAGTCCCGGGACAATCTCGGGCTTGCCGTCGGCCTTCGCCCGCTCGGCGAGGAAATCGAAGACCAGTTCGACGTAGACCTGCTCGTCCCACTCCGAGGGAGTGAACAGCGAGCCGGACTTGTACGCCTGAGCGAATGACGGCGCGTGCGCTTCGCGGAGCAGGCCGTCGAGGTATTCGCGGTTCTCCTTGTAGACCTTCGAATACTGGAGCAGGTTGACGGGCGCGACGCGGGCCTCCGCCTCGGCACGAGACTTTTGGATTCCCTTCCAGACAACCATCCCGCCCACGAGCAGGGCCACGAGGACAGCGAGCGTGATCATCGACCCTTTGCTCATGCGGTGCTCCGTGTGCGCCGTGAGACCCGTCGCCTATTCGATCTTCCCGCCGCTCATGTCGTAGACCCATCCCTCGATGGCGCGTGGGAAGTCGAGGACTTCACCCTGGTTGAAGAAGAGTTTGAGTTCCCGCTCGGCGGCTTCGGGGCTGTCCGAGCCGTGGATGAGGTTGAAGGAGTTCGAGACGCCGAAGTCTCCGCGGATGGTGCCGGGGTTCGCCTTTGAGCCGAAGGTGGCGCCCATCATGTTGCGCGCGATGGTGATGGCGCCGTTCCCGCGGAGGGCCATGACGAGCACGGGGCTGCTGGTCATGAACTTGACCAGGCCGGGATAGAAGCCCTTTTCCTTGTGGGCCTCGTAGTGGGTCGCGGCGAGTTGCTGGCTGATCTTCATGAGTTTGCAGCCGACGATCTGAAGTCCTTTGTCCTCGAAGCGGGTGATGATCCGACCCATGAGGCCGCGCTGCACGGCGTCGGGCTTGAGGATGATGAGCGTGGTTTCCATGGCGACTTGTTGGCTCCTGAAATTGGGGCCACGAGCATACGGGAAGGCGGGCCGAGCCGCATCAGGCCGCGCCCAGGCGAACCGCGGCGTTGATCAGCCCCAGGTGCGAGTACGCCTGAGGCATGTTCCCGAGTGACAGCCCCGTACACGGGTCGAACTGCTCGGGGAGCAGCCCCGTCGGGCCGGCGAGAGCGGCCATGTGCTCGAAGAGTTTTCGGGCGGCCTCTCGCTCTCCCAGGAGCGCGAGCGATTCGATGAGCCAGGAGGTGCAGATGTGGAACCCGCCCTCGGTTCCGGGAAGTCCGTCATCCAGCCGGTATCGATAGACCACCGGCCCGTCGAGCAGTTTCGCCTGGATGGCGAGAACGGTTGCCCTGAACCGTTCGTCGCTGGGCGGGAGCAATCCGGTCAGGCCGATGTGGAGCACGGCGGCGTCGAGTTCGTCCGAGCCATAACGGAACGTGAAGGCTTGAGCGCGATCATTCCACCCATTGGCGAGGATGTCGGCGGCGATTTCCTTCCTGAGTTCGGCCCAGTCCGGTCGATCGCGTCCGAGGACGCCGCGAGCGATGTCGAGCGCGCGGTCCACGGCGTGCCAGCACATGATCTTGGTGTGGACGTGGTGCGCCCGCGGACCGCGGACTTCCCAGATGCCGTGGTCCGGCTCCATCCATCGCGCCCGGACAGCGCTGACCATGGAGAGCACAAGTTTCCAGTGCTCGGGGGTGACGGGCGCCCCTTTCTCGACGAGCATGGCGACGAGACCGACAATCGGGCCGAACACATCGAGTTGCACCTGGCGATCGGCGGCGTTTCCGACCCGCACCGGCCTGCTGCCGCCGTAGCCCGTGAGTTCGCCGATCTCGCCTTCCTGCCCGAGTTCATGGCCGCTGACCGTGTAGAGGGGCCGCAGTCGATCGGCGGATTCACAGCGATCGACCACCGCGACGAGCCAATCGAGGAGTTTCATGGCGACGCCGGTGTTCCCGAGGCGGATGAGCGCTGCGGCGGCGAGGCATGCGTCGCGCGGCCAGCAGTACCGGTAGTCCCAGTTCCGCATCCCGCCGAGTTGTTCGGGAAGGCTCGTGGTTGCGGCGGCGTAGATCGCGCCGCTCGGTCCGTAGCACAGCGCCTTGATGGCGAGCGCGGAGCGAGCGACAAGATCGGGTCGAAGGGAGGGCAGCCGCAGCGTGCGGACCCAGCCCGACCAGAATCGTGACGTTTGCTCGCGGCGTTCGGCCTCGGGCACCTGCACGGGGTGCAGGCTGCCGAAGCCGTAGCGGAGTTCGAGCGTCACGGGTCCATTGGTCAGGTCGAACTCCGCGATGGCGGTCTGATGCTGGCCTTCGGCCTCGATGCTCCACGCCACGCCCGGCGAAAACAGGACAAACGGATCGGGCGAGCCGTCAACTTCAACCCCCGACTCCTGGCGCACGAGCGTCGTCGGCATGCGGCCGAAATCGAGCCGTGGCGCAAAGCGGATACGCACGCGCCCGGCGCCCTCGATGCAACGGATCAGGTCCGAGCGGCCGGCCCGTTGATACGCCCGGCCGCCGGTGCAATCGAAGTAGTCCGTGACCGTGAAGCGTCGCCAGCACGTCTTCAGCGTGAACGTGTCGGAGTCGTATTCCTGACGCGGATCGTCCTCCGGTTCGGCGGGGGTGATCTCGAACTCGCCGCGCGTCGAGTCTCCCATCAGCCTGGAGAAGACAGCGGCCGAATCCGCCCGCGGCAGACACAGCCACACGATGCTCCCTCGCGGATCGACCACCGCAATGGATCGCTGGTCCGAAAGAATCGAATGCTGCTCGATTCCAGGCGGGAGGCTGTCGCGCAGGTATGCCGCGCGTTGCTCGGCCAGATGTTCGAGGAGTTCGATCGCGGCCGGCTGGTCCGCGACGCGCTCGATCGCTCTCGTCTCGCCCGGTCCGACCTTGACCGACAGGTCCTCGTTCCCGAGCGAGGCGAAGCCGCTTTCATCCGTCACGTCGTCGCCGATGAAGATGGTCGCGCTCGCCCCGGTGCGGTAGCGCATCACGCTCAGGCCGTTTCCCTTGTCGGCTTGCAGGACGGAGAACTCCACGACCATGGACCCCGCCATCCGGTACAGCCCCGGCTTGTCGGCCAGCGCCGAGTCGATTCGCTGCAGCGCGGCGCCCGCGTGCTCCGGCTTGCAGCCTCGGAAGTGAAAGGCGACGGCGAAGGGCTTGAGTTCGACGGTCGATCCCGGCGTGCAGGCCGCCTCGCGCTCGCATGCGGCGCGCGCGTAGTCGAGGAGCGCCTGCTGCTCCGGGTTCAGTTCAACGCGCGCTCCGTGCTCCGGCTCGCAGCCGTGGCTTCCGGTGAGCCAGATTCCCGAGTGTCCATTCACCCGCTGCTTCAAGTCTCGGAGCGAGCGCCCGGAGATCACGCCGACATAGGTCCTCGGAAGGCGTGCGAGGCGCTCCAACGCCGCCCCGGCTCGTGGCGACATGACCGCGTCGGCAGGCCGCAGAACGATCGGCGCGAGCACGCCGTCAAAGTCGCTGGCCACGAGCAGGACGCCGGCGCGAGCGATCGACTCAAGGCGGTCCTTCCGGGTCGCGCTCATGCGGCCAGCGCCTCCAGGAACGAATCGGCCCACTCGTGGACATCGTGCCGGCGGACCATCGACCGCAGGACGGCCATGCGGAACTTCGCATCGCCCTTTTTCATCTTGAGTGCGGCCAGCATCGCCTCGGCCATGCCCTCCGTGTCACGCGGATTGACGAGGAGCGCCTGCCGCAACTGGGACGCGGCCCCGGCGAACTCGCTGAGGACCAGGACGCCCGTCGTATCGCTCCGAGAAGCGCAGTATTCCTTCGCCACCAGGTTCATCCCGTCTCGGAGAGGCGTCACGACCATGACATCCGCGGCGCGGTAATACGCCACGACCTCCTCACGCGAGAGCGTCCGCCTGAAATAGTGGACCGCGACCCGTCCCGGCTCGCTGAACTCCCCGTTGAGGCTGCCCATCATCCGGTCGATCCGGGTCCGCATCTCGGCGTATTCCCTGACCGGCTCGCGCGACGGAGCGGCGATCTGGATGAGAACGCACTCTCGAACATTGACCGCGCCGCTCCGAAGGAGCAGCTCGTAGGCCTCGAGGCGATGGTCGATCCCCTTGGTGTAGTCCAGCCGATCGACGGCGAGCAGGATCTTCCGCTCCCGGCCGACGAGCCGGCGGATCTCCTCCGCTTCCGCGATGGATTCCGGCATCCGCGCGCGCTCGTCGAACCAGTCGAAGTCGATCGAGATCGGAAACTCGCGGACGGTGATGCTCCGGCCTTGCCCTTCGAGTTCCGAGTCGGTGCCCTCGGCGTCGGTGTGACGACGGGCCGCCCGGGAGAAGTTCTGGGCCGCCCCGTGGGTCTGGAATCCGACCACGTCCGCGCCGAGCAAGCCTTCAAGCAGTTCATCGCGCCACGGGATCCATGAGAAGAGTTCCTCCGGGGGAAACGGGATGTGGAGGAAAAAACCGATCCTCGCCCGCGGCTTCATGGCGCGCAGCATCGCGGGGACAAGCATCAGGTGGTAGTCGTGGATCCAGACCGTGTCACCGGGGCGGTAGGCCCGAGCCGTGGCCCGTGCGAATCGCTCGTTGACCTCGACGTAGGGCTTCCACCACTCGCGGCGGAACTCCGGCGTGCGGATCGCGTCATGAAAGAGAGGCCAGAGAGTCCGATTGGAGAGTCCGTGGTAAAAACCGGCCATGTCCGCTTGCGAGAGGCGGACGCTGTGCAGCCGGATGCCTTCGTGATCGATCGTGCGTTGAGATCGGCCGGTGCCTCCCGGCCAGCCGACCCAGCATCCCCCGCGACGCTTCAGTATGGGGACCATCGCGGTCACCAGCCCCCCGGCGCTCGTCAGCCAGCGGGAACCGGCGCCGGAGCCGATCCGCGTGATCGGCAAACGATTGGACACGACGATCAGTCGGCGAGGTTTGCTCATGCGGCGGGTTTTCCATTTCGTGTTGAAGTTGTTTGGTCCGGCTTGACGACCTTATCACAGAACCGGGCCGGCACGCATCCATCCGCTTTCTACGTCCGGGAGGGTGAGTCGGGTTCCCGCTGATGATGAAATTGCCGAGGCGGCGCGCCGCTCGTCGCTTCGTCGGGTCGGCTGCTACACTCGAACTCAATCGTTGTTCACGTTGCAATTTGGCCCGCCAGGGAGGGCGACCGAATGCCAGACTCCGCGACCTTGGAAGCACCCCAGCCAACCGAACGTTCACGCCGCGCGCCCCGCGTCACCGCGGAGACCATGGCGACGAAGCAGCGCGAGATCTCCGTGTCGGAGTTCTTCGCGAAGAATCGCCACCTCCTGGGCTTTGACAATCCGCGCAAGGCCTTGCTCACCACGGTGAAGGAGGCGGTGGACAACTCGCTCGATGCGTGCGAGGAGGCGGGGATCCTCCCGGACATCCTGGTTGAGATCCGGCTGGTCTCCGAGCCGCAAGCCCCGAGCCGGAAGCCGCAGGCCGAATCCGAGACCGCCGGCCGCAAGGCCCAGGCCGACGAACGCTTTCGCGTGATCGTGCAGGACAACGGGCCGGGCATCGTCCGCAAGCAGATCGAGAACATCTTCGGCAAACTGCTCTACGGCTCGAAGTTCCATCGGCTCAAGATGTCGCGCGGCCAGCAGGGCATCGGCATCTCCGCCGCCGGGATGTACGGCCTGATCACGACCGGCAAACCCGTGCTGATCATCTCGAAGTCGCACCCGAAAAAGCCGGCGCAGGAGGTGGTCCTGAAGATGGACACCTCCAAGAACCGCGCCGACGTGGTGAGCGAGACGGAGCATCCCGAGGATGACTCGCTCTTCCCCGACGGCACCGGGACGCGCGTGGAGATCGAACTGGCGGGCAAGTATTTCACGGGCGCCCGGTCGGTTGACGAGTATGTCGAACTCACCGCCATCGCCAACCCGCACACCCGGTTCACCTATGTCACGCCGCCGACGTCCCAGTTCCCCGAGGGGAGAAGGCAGGTCTTCGAGCGCTCGGTCGATGAACTCCCGGTCCAGCCGGAGGAAATCAAGCCCCACCCGCACGGAATCGAGCTCGGCACGCTGATCGGCATGCTCGAACGCACCGAGCACGGCACGCTCAGCGCCTTCTTCACCGAAGAGTTCTGCCGCGTCGGACCGAGCGTGGCAAAGGCGATCTGCGAGTCGGTCGGACTCTCCACGCGGTACAGCACAAAGAAGGTCTCTCACGGCGAAGCGGAAAAGCTGTACAAGGCGCTGCAAGAGGCCAAGGTCATGGCCCCGCCCACCAACTGCCTCTCCCCCATCGGCGTGAAAACCATGCTGAAGGGGCTGGAGCGCGGGCTGAAGCCGAACTTCATCGCCGTGTCCTCGCGTCCCCCGGCGGTGTACCGCGGCCGGCCCTTCATCATCGAAGCCGGCATCGCGTTCGGCGGCGACCTGCCCGCGGAGGAGCCGGCCCAGGTCTTCCGCTTCGCCAACCGTGTGCCCCTGCTCTACCAGCAGTCGGCGTGCTCATCGTTCAAGGCGGTGAGCGAGACGAACTGGAAAAACTACGGGATGCAGCAGCCCAAGGGATCGCTCCCCGTCGGGCCGATGGTCGTCATGCTCCACATGGCCAGCGTATGGGTGCCCTTCACGAGTGAATCGAAGGAAGCCATCGCCGACTACGACGAGATCCGCGAGGAGATGGAACTCGCGCTCAAGGACTGCGGGCGGAAACTCAAGACCTATCTCAACCGCCGCGACCGCATGAAAGCCGCGGGCGAGCGGCGCAGCATCTTCCTGCGGTACATCGGCGAGATCGCCAAGGCGGTCAGCGAGATCAACGGCCAGGACGCCCAGGCGCTCTACGACGCGCTCATGAAAACCGCGCAACGCAAGACCCTGGAAATGGACCAGACTCTTGACGAAGAGGGCAAGGTCATCAACGCCGCGGAAAAACTCGAAGCGGACGAGGCGGTGTACGTGAAGCCGCTCGATGAGCACGACCTCATCGCGATCGCGGAGGAAAAAGAAGCCGCGCGTCAGGGCGCCAAGGCCGGCGGACAACCGACCGCCGCGGTGAAGAGTTCACTCCTGGCGGCAGGCCAAGGCATCAGCAGCCGAGAGCCGAGCGCAGCGCCGCCCCCGGGGAAACGCAAGAGAAAAGCCACGCGCCCTGAAAGGGCGGAAGAAAGGAAACCTCGGCCGTCCGCCAAGTCCGAACGCCAAAGGCCCCCGTCACTGTTCGAGAACCTCCCGCCGCCGCCGAAGCCGGCGCCGGGCAAGCACGTTGTCCTCGTCCGCAAGAAAGTCAAGAAAAAGCCGACCTGACGCCCCCTCCCGTGCCCGCCGTGGTGAACAACGATGGCAAAGAATACAACCCAATCCAAGACCTCTCGCTCCGTCACGCAGCGCGACGCCCACACCATGAAGCAGCTCGTCGGCATGGCCGACGCCGTCGCGCGCACCTCGCTCGCCTACCGCGACCCGTCGGTCGAGGTCCCGGCGCGCACGCTCGCCAACACCACCTTCAACAAGAAGCGCCGCACGCTCGAGATGGGCAAGGCCGCCCAGACCCGCAACCTCTTCAACGTGGGCCAGGCCAAGAAGTTCATGCAGACCATGCTCCTCGGCTCCGGCGTGAAGTCGCTCATCGACGCGGGCAAGACGCTCAGCCTCCGCGGCATGTACTACAAGGGTCTCCACACCATCCCCGGCACGAAGGAGAAGACCTTCGCCGACCAGGACGAGTCCGACACCATCCTCGAAGACCTCGAAGTCTCGCTCGGGTCACTCCGCGAGGAACTGCACCTGTTCGCGAAGAAGGCCGGCACGATGGTCGGCAACATCACCATCATCGACAGCGGCGACGAGATCGACTGCCGCCGGATGGGCTCGGGGGGCTACGCGATCCCGAGCATCTGCGAGCCCGACGTCATCCAGTTCAAGAAGTGCGACGCAAAGTTCATCCTCCACGTCGAGAAGAACACCGTCTGGTCGCGCTTCAACGAGGACAAGTTCTGGCAGAAGCACAACTGCATCCTCACCGAGGGCGGCGGGCAACCCCCCCGCGGCGTGCGGCGGCTCCTCCGCCGGATGCACGACGAACTGAAACTCCCGGTCTACTGCCTGCTCGACTGCGATCCGTGGGGGCACTACATCTACAGCGTGATGAAGCAGGGTTCGATCAACCTCGCGTTCGAGTCCGAGCGCTTGGCGATCCCCGACGCGAAGTTCCTCGGCATCCGCGCGATCGACTACGACCGATGCGACCTGAGCGATGACGTGCAGATCGCCCTCACCGAGAACGACATCAACCGCGCGAAGCAGATCGCGGCGTATCCCTGGTTCACGGACAAAAAGGAGTGGCAGCGCGAGATCGACGCGATGCTCAAGAACGGCTTCAAGATGGAAGTCGAATCACTGATCACCAAGGACATCTCGTACGTCACCGAGGTGTACGTGCCCGAGAGGCTCAAAGCGAAGGACTGGCTGGACTAGGCTTCTACATCGGCCTGTGCCGGCCGTCTCACGCGGTCGCCGCGCCATTCGCGCACCCTCGCATCTCCCCGCATCGGTCTCGAACACACCCGATGAGCGTCTCCACCAACCGCCCCCACGAAAGCGGTTCGCCGGGGCGAGCCGATGCCCCGACGGCCACCCGGAGCGTGCGTGTCCTGACTCGGCAACCCCGGAGAAACGCATCGGAAGTAATGAGCGGACGCGACTTCGGCTCGTGATGCGCGCCCGCCGCGCTCGCCGCGGGCGGGAACGGACGACTTCGATACTTCTCGACCCCGACGATGCACAGCCCCTCGTGCGCCACGGAAGCGTGACGCACGATCGCGCACTCCTCCGCCTGACGACCCCAGCCGTCGGCGACCCGCACCTCGATCAGGGACCCGACAATTGGCGGCGCCGTTCCGCGGCACCCGAACGCCAGGCCGTCTTCGGATTGCTCGATGAGAAAGCCGGAACGACTGCCGGGCAACCCGGAATGCCGCCAATCCACCGGGTCCTGGCACTGCTTGCGGAGGCCCTTCCTCTTCTCCCGGCCGTTCAGGGTCTGGTCCATGTTCATTCTCCTTTGTCTTGGTGGTGAAGCGCGATCCCATTCCGCGTCGCGTGCGCCTCGTGGAGGCGGCCCGCCCCTCGGCTGGAGATCCACCGGCAGCCGACAAGCGCCTTGCCATTCGCGGATTCCGCAAGTCGGATCACCCGCGCATGACGCACGTACTGGTCGCGGCGCGACAGGATGCGCAGGGCGCCCCCCATGTGCGGAGCGTGGTGTCGTTCGACAATCATCCCGATCCCGGAGGCGGAAATATCCGTGACCGCCGCGGGCGTCAGCACCGATCCCATGTGAAGCGACCACGCGACGCGAAGACGCCGACAGTGCTGTCGGGGATGACGACGCTTCTGCATCGGACCTGGACTCGTCATACGATGACCTCCTCGGAAAAGTTGTTACACATCACGAACTCGAACACCGGACAACCGACCTACGCCACGAGGCGGCATTCCGTGCCGTACGCCTGTTGCGCCGCACGGACGACGGCGGGATCAAACTGTCGCCCGCTCCCTCGCTCCAGTTCCGCGAGCGCCGCGACGAGGCCCCGTTGGGGCGCATGCGGAAGATCAACGCTCATCGCGGCCAGCGCGTCAGCCGCCGCGATGATCCCCGCCTGCACCCGATCGGAGGGATGAAGACGACGGAACCGATCGCTGTCGTATCGTTCGCCGGAAATCGAAACGAGCCTCACAACCGATTCCGGGAACCCCATCGCGGCAACGATGGATGCCCCGTGCCGCGTGTGCTCCGCGATCATCGCCTTCTCCTCCACGTTGAGGGGCGCCGGCTTGCCCAGCACCGACTCGGGGATCGCCGCCTTCCCAACGTCATGGACCAGGCCCGCGTTCCCGATCCGGTCGATGACCGCTCCGAGGAGATTCATCTCGCACGCGATGCGGTTCGAGATCGACTGGACCAGTCGGCCGTGCGGACCGAGGTACTGCCTCTGAGTTGGACCAAGCCGATCGCGCAGCACGCGCGCGAATCGCGCCGCACGCTCCCTCAACGTCAGGAGTGGATCGAGTTGAATCGCCTCCGCGGTCTCGAACGCCTGCACCATCGGCCAGGTGCAGACGCGGTTCCGACCCAGCTCCTTGGCCAGGTACAACGCCCGGTCCGCGATCCAGATTGATTGCTCGCCGAACTCCGCCGTCGGCACGACCGCAAGACCGATGCTCGCCGTGATGGAGCGGGAGACGCCCGCATGCCGGACTCGCAACGCCGCGATATTCTCCCGCAGGCGATTGGCCCAGTCCCACGTCGCCTGGGGAGAGGCCGAGCCTCTGACCACCACGAACTCCTCGCCCCCCCAGCGGACGATCAACTCATCCTCCCGGCACTCGTGGCGGATCGCCCTCGCCACCTCGACGAGCATCGCATCGCCCATCGCATGCCCGCCGCCGTCGTTGATCTGCTTGAAATGATCGAGATCGATCATCGCGATCGCCACCTGTTCTCTTCGATCGCTTCTCCCCCGACGCGCCTGGAGGCAACCGATGAAATGCCGACGGTTATGCAGACCCGTCAGAGGGTCGGTGAGGGTCTCGCGCCGCAACGCGCGGAGTCGGCGGCACACGCGGCGTCGGCAACGTGTGCTCTCGCGCGCCGCCCTCACCGCTACCTGCACCCGTCGCCACAGCGACGTTCCGTCACAGGCCTCCGCACTCGACAGGACATCCTGCGCCCCGTGGTCGAGAGACTCTTGAACCGCCTGCCGGTCCGTGCAGGGGGAAATCAGAATCAGCGGAACGTCCTTCAGCGAGCGCTTCGCGGCCTGGATGGCCCGCGGAACGTCGCTCGGAGGCTCCACGCGCCCGATCGCCACGCAGTCGATCGCCCGGGATTCGGACTGCGCCGGGAACTCTTCAATCGTCTGCGCGACGATGACCTCCAGGTCCCCGCCGACCCCGTGCAACGCGCTCAGAATCCCGGCGCGCTGCTCCGGGCAGTTGGTGATCAGGGCGATTCTGGTTGCAGCCATCATGGGCGCCTCCGTTTAGGGCAGTCCATCGGCCACTTGAGCAGCGAACATTCAGGTTCCATCCCCCGGGTGACTTCTTGGAGCGCACGATCCGCGCCCTTCACCCGCGCGGCACAGACGACTTCATTATGCGGCCGCACCATTGAATCGGACGACGCCAACTTCGTCCGACAACAGATGAATGTGTCTCTTCCTACCATACTATTAAAAATCTTTACTCCTTGCTATCTGGATCGCATGGCGCAATGCAAGCACATAAAAACCGCATGGAGACCATGCTTTCGGATCGCAACCGAGGGACTCAGCATCACACCCACCATGCATATTGCAAACACCCAGATTTGAGTTTCGCGGCTCGCTTGATATAAAGACTTCTTCATACCAACATGCCCCTGCGTCGGTGTCCGATGCACGCAATGAGTGTTTGGCCGGGTGCGGCGACACCGCTCGCCGCTCGCGGAGCGAAGCCGGCACTTCACGCCGCCCGCTGCGTCGCTTCACCCGCGATCAGGGCATTGACAGCCGCGAGCAGCCGAGAGACCGGCGTGGGAGTGCTCAGCATCTGCCAGGCGCGCCCCTGAGTGGTCGCCCGGCTCAGCATGCAATGGCTTCCGGGGGCGAGGAGAAGGAGCGGGAGCCTCGCGACGCCCGCCTCACCCTCGGCGGCCGCGATGGCCTGCTGAATCGCGTCGCTCTCCTTTGGAGCCGTGAGATGCACGACCAGCAGGTTGGGCGCTTCGCTGCCGACCGGCCCGGAGAGTTCACCAAAGAAGATGCGGTAGGCGTCAAACTCCGGCGCCGCGCTCACAAACTTCGCCCGGACCGGCGACTTCAACCCGCCTCGGAACTGCTCGATGGGACGGGTCCAGGCGGTGCCGCTGGCATTCGAGAGGAGGGCGAGCTTGCTGTCATCGGTCTGCTGGTGGGCCGTTTCGACAATGTTCTGGATCGACGCGGCGTCAACGCCGAGGAAACGGCAATGCTCCTCGGTCGGGTAGATCGTGTCGTTGCCGCTGCTCCCCAGCGCCATGGCGTGCGCCAGCCGATCGGCCAGCCCCAGCATCATGACCTCCTCGGACTGCTTCGGGACGAGCGTCCGGACATCGCCGCGCTCGGCGTGATGGAACACGATCGGATTCACAAGCCCCTTCGGGAAACGCCACGCGTGCAGGATCCCCCCCATGACATCCGCGTGGTTCATCAGCAGCATCCGGCTCTCAACCTGTTCAACCGGCACCTGCAACTCCTGCGCGACATCCAGCACGCGAACGTACTCGCCCCCGAGCCGCTCCGCGAAGAGCACCCGCCCCAGGTCATGAAGCAGCCCGGCGGTGAACGCCGATTCAGGATCCTTCCTCTTCAGGCTGCGCGCGAGGCTTGTCGCGATCGTGCCGCACGCGATCGAGTGCTCCCAGAAGAGCGGCGTGCTCAGGTGACGCTCGAAAGCGAGAGAGCCGAATCGCTCCACCACGCCGATGTTCAGCACCGCCTGTCGGATGCTCTGCATGCCGATGCGCAGGACGGCCTTCTGCACCGTTTCCACCCGATCGCCGCAGGAGTAGATCGAGGAGTTCGCCAGCCGCAGGATCTTCAGCGCCACCGCGTGGTCCTGGCCCACCGCGCGAGCCACCTGGTCCAGCGAGCACTGGCTGCTCCCCGTGATCTTGAGCAACTGGGAAATGGCGGGCGAAAACCCCGTCAACTCCTCCTCGGCGTTCATCTTCTGCAGAAGCTCCGCACGCGTGATGATCGGCTTCACCGATTTCAGGTCATTGACGGGGCCTTGCGGCGACATCAGGGCAGGAGCCACCCCCACCGCCGCTCCCCTCACACTCTCGGGCGCGCCAGCCAGTCGTGGCGCCGCATTCCGGACCGGCAAATCCGCCGCGGTGCGCCCGGCGGGTCGCGGGGCCGGCCCCGGCGGCCGGTGGGCCGCGGGCACGACCAGCGCCTGCTTGATCCGGTCAAGCAACACGGCGAGGTCAAGCCCCGACTTGAGGATGTAGCCGGAGATGCCGAGCCTCGCCGCGTCCGCGATCCGCAAACGGTCACTCTCTGCTGAAAGGATGACCACGGGAAGCAACCGAACGGCGGCATTCGACCGGATGGAACGAAGAACCGACAAGCCGTCCATCACCGGCATCCCCAGGTCGAGCACCAGGAGATCAACACGATGCCGAGACATCGTGCGGAGCGCTTCGCTCCCATCCGAAGCGGTGAGCACGTTGTATCCCGTCGCGCGCAGCTTGGCAGCGATGGGGTCACGAAAGATGGCCAGGTCATCAACGACCAGGATGGTCTTTGTTCCATTCATTACATCACCGGACCGGCACGCACGCCTGATCACTGGCGCACCTTCTGTCTGCTCATGTTGCCACACGGATCATCGGACCTCAGGGCCGGGCGCGTTCACTCGCATTCACAAAAGGTCCTTGCCGGTTATTGGCCCTGCCGCTTATGTGAGTTCCACACCCGTTCTAGGCATCTGAGAGTAGTTAGAAGTGCTGCGCTTCATTTGCATTTAATCTCGTGGTTCAAGCGTTCATTCTTGCATCGGCCTTCACGCACTCCGCCAGCCGGGTCGATACTGGTGCATTGGACGCTCGCGGCACCAGTCGCGCGCTGGCCGCAGTTCAGAGCCTATCGATGACCGATCCGCCCCTCAACGAGCAGCCGATCCCGGGCCTCAACGGCACGGTTGATTATCGACGGTTGTTCGAATCGGCGCCGGTGCTGCATTGTCTCCTGACCACGGACTTCCGATTCGTCGCGGCCAGCGACCGGTACCTCCACGCCACCCAGAAGCGGCGAGAGGAAGTCATCGGTCGCACCCTGTTCGAAGTCTTCCCGGGAGACCCGAGCGATCCCGATGAGTGCGGCCCCCAGCGACTCCGCGAGTCGCTCGAGCGCGTCCTGAGAACCGGCCGCGCCGACACACTGCGGGAACAGAAGTACCACCTGGTCAGGCCCGTCGAACAGGGAGGCGGATTCGAGGAACGGTACTGGACACCGGTCAGCTCGCCGGTCTTCGATTCAGACGGAAGCATCCGGTATCTTCTGATCAGCGTTGAGGACGTGACCGAGCGCGTCCGATCGGACGAGGCACGCGCGCTCTCGGCCCAACGGGCGAGCGAAAACGCCGCCTCGCTCCAGGTCGCTCAGCGGGAACTTCTCTTCCAGCGTTCCACGCTCGACCATGCCGGCATCCTGTCGGAAACGGACGTGAGCGGCACGATCACGCACGTGAACGAGGAGTTCTGCCGGATCAGCGGCTACAGCCGCGACGAACTCATCGGGAGCAATCATCGAATGCTCAACTCCGGGGTGCATCCCAGGGAGTTCTGGCGCGAGATGTTCGTGACACTTCGGAAGACCGGTGTCTGGCAGGGAGTCGTGTGCAACCGCGCCAAGGACGGCTCGCTCTACTGGGTGCAGTCCACGAATGTCGCGTTCCGGGACGAATCGGGCCGCATCTCGCGCTATGTCAGCCTTCGCACCGACATCACGGAGCACGTCAAGGCGCAGCACGCCCTCCGCGAACGCGAGGAGCGCGTCGCATCGATCGTTGAGTACTCCGGTGACGCGATCATCAGCGAAGACCTGAACGGCGTCATCACGAGCTGGAACGCCGGCGCCGCGAGACTCTTCGGATACACACCCGATGAGGCGATCGGAGCCGCGCTGCCCGGGCTGGTGCCCGACGACCGCGCCGATGAGTCCGCCTCATTCCTCCGAAGGATCACGAGCGGAGAGCCGGTGGTGCGGGCCGAGACCGTGCGCCTGACCAAGGACGGCCGCCGGGTGGACGTGTCCGAGACACTCTCGCCGCTCAAGGGCGGGGATGGCTCCATCGTCGGGCTGTCCAAGATCATCAGTGATATCACCGAACGCAGACAGGCGGAACAACGCACCGCGGAACTGCTCGCCAGCGAGATGCGATACCGCGCGCTCTTTGAATCGATCGACGAGGGCTTCTGCGTCATCGAGATGATCTTTGACGAGAACGGACGACCCGTCGACTACCGGTTCGCGGAGGTCAACCCGTCGTTCGAATCACAGACCGGGCTTCACGGCGCCGCCGGCAAGCGAATGCGGGAACTCGCGCCGGATCACGAGTCGCATTGGTTCGAGACGTACGGCCGCATCGCGATGACGGGCGAGGCGGCCCGATTCAAGGACTTCGCACGTCACTTGGGACGCTGGTTCGACGTGTACGCATTCCGATTCGGACGCGCCGAGGACCGCCGAGTGGCCGTCCTCTTCCGAGACATCACCCAGCAGACGAATCTCGAGTCGCAGCTCCGCCGTGCGAAGGAGGAGGCCGACAGCGCAAACCTGGCCAAGAGCGAGTTCCTCGCCCACATGAGCCATGAGATCCGCACCCCCCTCAACGGCGTGATCGGCATGATGGACCTGCTCCTGGGCACCCCTCTCACCGATCAGCAACGACGCTACGGATACCTCTGCAAGACCTCCGCGGAGACCCTCACGACGGTCATCAACGACGTCCTGGACTTCTCCAAGATCGAGGCGGGCAAGCTCGAAATCATCAAGGGCGAGTTCGACCTGAACAACCTGGTCGAGGACGTCGTCGAGGTGCTCGCCCAGACAGCCGTCAGAAAAGGGCTGGAGATCATCTGCCAGGTCCACCCCGACGTGCCGGCGATGGTGCGCGGCGACGCCGACCGCCTCCGCCAGGTCCTCGTCAACCTCATCAACAACGCCATCAAGTTCACGGAGAAAGGAGCGGTGGTGGTACGCCTCACCGCCGAGACCCAGACGAACGACACCGTCACGGTCCGCTTCTCCGTCATCGACACCGGCATCGGGGTTCAACCCGATCGGATCGAACGCCTGTTCAAGGCGTTCTCGCAGGCCGAGCCGACCATCGCACGCACCTACGGCGGAACGGGGCTGGGACTCGCCATCTCCAAGCAGCTGGCCGAACTGATGGGCGGAACAATCGGCGTGGAGAGCCAGGTCGGCCGGGGGTCCACCTTCTGGTTCACCGTCGCGCTGGAGACGTCCGGGATTCGCGCCGCGCCGCACCGGCCCGCCGTCAAGTTCGACCCGAAGCACCTCCGCGTGCTCGCCGTGGACGACAACGAGCAGCAGCGCACCATCCTCCGGGAGCAGATCACCAGTTGGGGTCTCCAGGCGGAGGCGGCCCCCGACGGTATCGAGGCGCTGCGACTGCTCTCAAGAGCGGTCGCCGAATCCACGCCGTTCCGGATCGTGATCGTCGATCACGACATGCCGGAAATGTCCGGCTTCGACTTCGCTCATGAGGTCCGAAAGCGGGAGGAGATCCGTGAGACCGCCCTGATGATCCTGCTCTCGGCCGACTTCAAGATCGAGCCGGATCAACTCCGCCGGATGGGCTTTGCGGCGCACATGACGAAGCCGATCCGACAGTCGCAACTCTTCGACGCCATCATGCGCGCCATCGCCACCTCGGACGCGGATCGTCGCCAGTTGCCCGCGGCCTCGCCGGACCCGCTCCAGTCGCCGCCGAAAACGCCCCTCCCCCAGTACGACGGCCTCCGCGTGCTCGTAGCCGAGGACAACGAGGTCAATCAGATCGTCATACGTGAACTGCTCACCGCTTCCGGATGTCTCTGCACGCTCGTCTCGGACGGCCGCCAGGCGGTCGAGGCCACCGCAGCCGTTCAATACGACGTCGTCCTCATGGACTGCCAGATGCCCTTGCTCGACGGTTTCGAAGCAACCCGAATGATCCGATCACGCGAAGCATCAGCGGATACCCCAGGGCGCCTTCCCATCATCGCCCTCACCGCCAATGCCATGAAAGGTGACAGGGAGTCGTGCCTCGCGGCGGGCATGGACGCCTATGCCAGCAAGCCGATCAACCAGAACGAACTCTTCAAGACCATCCAGGCGGTCCTCGGCCCGCGCCCCGGCATGCGCCTGGGGGCGAAGGAGGCAGCATGACACGTGACCTCAGCACCGCCGCCCCGGAACAAGCATCGAACCCGGCACTCCCGCAACGCCCATCCGCCTGGCTCCGTGGTTCCGTGTACACGCTCTGCCTCATGGGCGCCGCATTGGTCGGCATCGGCGGATGGTGGTGGTCGAGGCCGATCAATCCGAACGAAGTGGCCGAATCGACCGCCTCGAGCATGCTGCTCGACGTCGGCGGCCTGCTGCTCGACGACCTCTCGCGCGTGGTCCGCCCCGCGATGGACCGCACGCAGAAACTCGCCGCTTCCCCCTCCGTGATCCGAGCCTTGAAGAGCGGAGACGCCGCCGCCCGGACATCGGTCTGCAACGAGGCCATCACCGCGTCAACCGAGATCGATGCGGTCGCACTGTTCGATCGAAGCGGAGCGATCGTCGCGATCAACACCGTGTACCCATCGGGACAACCCATTCCTCGGGAGCGCGTCGATCGAGTGATGGGGCTGAACTTTGACAACCGCGGCATCGTGCAGCAGTGCGCAAGGAACACCTCGCACGAGAGCGTGC
>JAEUIV010000075.1 GCA_016795005.1 Phycisphaerae bacterium | reverse complement strand
GTTACCGGGAGATGTACGTTCCCTGGGCGGCGGCGGGTGGAGGGCTGATCGCGGCGTGCGTGGTTCTCGGCGGGACGTGGCTGAGGCGCACGCCGTGACCCTGGAGAGGTGAATGAAGTTTGAGTCGTACGAATGGCTGCTGGGTTTGTGGGCGCTTCCGGTGCTGGGGGCGGTGGTGGTCTACTCGGTGATGAGACGGCGTACGCTGGCGCGTCGGTTCATCTCGGCGAGGCTCCTGCCGGCGATGGGTCTCGGGGGCAGCGCGCTGAGGCGGGCGTTGCGCGGCGTATTGCTCGTCCTGTCGGTCGGGTTCGTGGTCCTGGGGCTTGCCCGGCCGCAGTGGGGGCGGATCGAGAGCGACGTGAAGCGCCAAGGGCGCGATCTGTGCTTCCTGATTGACGTGTCGAAGAGCATGCTCGCGGAAGACCTGGCGCCGAACCGCCTGGAGCGGGCGAAGATCTGGGTGCAGGATGTCCTGACGGCGGCGCGGGGGGACCGGATCGCGCTCGTGGCGTTCGCGGGTGAGGCGGTCGTCAAGTGTCCGCTCACGCACGATTACGGCTTTGCGGCGACGGCGCTCAGGGATCTTTCGACGGAGAGCGTCTCCCGCGGCGGCACGCTGATCGGCGACGGCATCCGCCGTTGCGTTGACGAGGTCTTCGAGAAGGATGATCCGAGTTTCAAGGACATCATCCTGATCACGGACGGCGAAGATCATGAGAGTTTCCCGGTGGACGCCGCGAAGAAGGCGGGAGAGGCCGGGGTGCGGATCATCGCGGTCGGCATCGGGGACGAATCGTCGGGCCGGCCGATCCAGGTGACGGATCCAAGGACCGGCCAGAAGACGGAAGTGAAATACAGGGGGGAGACGGTGATGTCCCGGCTTGATGCCAAGACGCTGCGGGAGGTGGCGTCGGCGTCGAAAGACGGGGTGTATTTCAACGTCGCAACCGGAACGATTGATCTCGATCAGGTGTATAAGAGGCTGGTCCGCGCGGCGGAGCAGAAGGACCTGGAAACATCCCGGCAGGAACGCCTGGACGAGCGGTTTCAGGTCTTTCTGGCGGCCGCGCTGGTGCTGCTCGCGGCGGGGTTCCTGGTGCGGGAGCGCGTGGGTAGGGGTCTGAACGGATGAACAGGCGATTCATGCTTCACAGTTCGGGCGGCATCGGGCGCGGGTGCGCGGCGGTGTTCGCGGCGTGCTGGCTCGGCGCGGGGGTATCGAGCGCGCTGGCCGAGTCCGTGCCGTCGCTGATCCGCAAGGGGAATGAACAGTTCCGCGCGGGCGAGTTCGGCGAGGCGTTGAAGACCTACGAGGGGGCGGCGAAGGCGGACGAGAAGTCCCTCGAAGCGAGGTTCAATCAGGGGGTGGCGGCGTACAGGTCGGGCGACGCCGAACTTGCGCGGCGACTCTTCAGGGAGGTGGATTCGGCCGGCGGGAACCCGACGCTGGCGTCGGCGGCCCGCTACAACCTCGGTGTGATCGAGTTGGATCAGGTGCGTGCGCAGCCGTCGAAGAAGCCGGAGGAGGCCTTGGACGCGCTGAAGTCCGCGGCTTCGAGGTTCCGCGGGTCGCTGGACCTGGCGCCGGACGACGGCGATGCGGCGAGGAACCTGGAGTTGACGCGGCGCGCTCTCAAGAACCTTCAGGAGCAGATCGCGAAGCAAAAGGAACTGCAGAAGCAGATGCAGGACCTGAAGGACCAGTTGAAGCAGAATCAGAAGCAGCAGGAAGAAGCGTCGCAGCAGAACCAGGATCGCGCCTCGGATCAGACGAACGACGAGGAGCAGAAGCAGGAAGCGCAGCAGCAGCAGGATCAGGTGAGCCGGGGAACGCGGGACGCGCAGCGGGCGCTGGACGAACTTCGTCAGAAGACCGGGAGCGATCCCGGGTCGAAGGACGAGCAGGAAAAGACGGAGTCTGAAGCGGACGGCACGCCGGAGGTCAAGCGGGCCGGGGAGCCTCGTTCAGCCCAGGAAAAAATGAAGGATGCGGGGGACGCGCTGAAGGAAGCACGGGAGAAGCAGGAACAGGCGAGAGAGAAGATCGAGCGCGGCGATCTCGGCGGTGCGGAGAAGGATCAGAAGGAAGCGGCGGACCAGATCCGGGAAGCGCTCGAGAAGTTGAGCGGCGAGAAGGGCGACTCCGGGGAGCAGGAGCCGGAGGAGCAGCCGCAATCGGCCGAGCCGCCGGAGGAATCGAAGAGCGAGCAGCCGCAGCAGGAACAGGAACAGTCGCCTCCTCCTGAGCAGGCGGAGGCCGAACCGATGGATCAGAAGGAAGGCGAACGCGAGCAATCCGCTGACGCGCGTCTTCAGCGGATCCTGGACAAGGAGCGTCGAGACCGCGAGTTGAAGCAGCAGATGCTGAGGCACCAACGTCTCCGGAACCGGCCGGTGGAGAAGGACTGGTGATGTCGAGCCGAATCGGACTCTTGCTTGTGTGGATTGGCGCGATCTGCGGGTTGTGCGCGGTGTGCGTCGCTCGTGCGTCGGCTGAGGTTTCGGTCCAAGCCGAGGCGAGCGCCCAGCGCGTGTACGTCGGCGAGGCTTTCGTGCTCCAGGTGAAGGTGGAGGGTGCCAGTTCGGCGGAGATCCCCGTTCTGCCGACGGTGCCCGGGCTGGAGGCGCGCTACAAGGGCGGGCAGGATGTCTCGCAGCGCTCGACGATGATCGTGAACGGGCGGCGCATCGACAACTCGTACACGGCGTACATCATGCAGTTCGAGGTGGTGCTCTCTCGCGCGGGAGTGATGGTGATTCCGCCCTTTGATGTCCGCGTCGGCGGCGCTGTTTACACGACCAACGAGGTGCGGGTGCAGGCGGTCCCGCCGCAGGAGGACAAGGACGTCCGGTTGAAGATCGAGGCGGACAATACCTCGCCCTATGTCGGTGAGCCGGTCCGGCTGCGGCTGGTCCTGGGCCTCGGGCGTGCGGCGGCGGGAGCCGCGTTCGCGGTCCCGGGCGTAGAAGCGAAGTTCGACCTGGTTGACGAGTCGTCGATCTTGCAGCAGTTTCAGAGCGACTCGACGTTTGAACTGCTCGGGGCGTCGGTGCCCGCGACGCGCGGGACGACCACGTTCGACGGGGAGGAAATGACGTCCTACACGGCTGAGCGCGTGATCATTCCGCGAGAGGCCGGCCGAGTCCAGATCGGCCCCGCGACGGCGAGCGTCGATCTCATCGAGCGAAAGGCGATGTCGATCTTCGACCGCGACCAGACGAGGCGCGTCGTAGTGCCCTCCAATCCGCTGTTCCTGAATGTGAAGCCCCTTCCCGCGGATGGACGACCGGCGAACTTCAACGGCCTGGTGGGCCGGTACAAGATCGGTGTCCGGGCCTCGCCCACGGAGGTGAACGTGGGGGATCCGATCACGCTGTCGATCCGGGTGGAGGGGCCTCTCGCGGTGAGGGTGGCGTGTCCGGCGCTGGACCGTCAGTCAAACCTGGTGGAGGCGTTTCGCGTGGCGATGGAGGCTTCGCCCGGGAGCATGGACGGACGTGCGAAGATCTTCACACGCACGTTGCGTGCGCTGCGTGCGGATGTCGATCGCATCCCGCCGATCGAGTTGCCCTACTTCGACACGGCGAGCGGTCGGTACGAGGTGGCGCGGAGCGATCCGATCCCGGTTTCGGTGCGGCCGACTCGCGTCGTGACCGCGGCGGATGCTGAGGGCCGGGTGGGTGAGGAGGCCTCGCCTTCGGGCCTGGCGGTGGAGGAGCGCGCGGGCGGACTTCGGTTCAGTTATGAAGGGACGGACCTGCTGGTGCAGCAGGGATTCGATCTCAACCTGGCGCTGACTTCCCCGTTCGGCGTGGCGGCGGTGGCCGGGCCGCCGGTGCTGTATGGAGCCGTGGCGGCGGTGGCGTGGACACGTCGCCGGGCGGCGGTCAACGGCCCCGCGACCAGGCGGAAGCGTGCGCTCTCCGAGGCGCGAGCGGCGTTGAGCAGCGCGAGCGGTGATGCGCGGGGCGTGGCGGTCGCGGTCAGCGGCGCGGTCCGGCGGTATGTCGGCGCGAAGTTCGATCAGTCGGGAGATGGTCTAACGAGCCGAGAATGTGTTGAACTGGTTCGGCCGCATGCGGTCGAAGCATCGAACGCGCTGGAAGAGTTGTTGCAGCGATGCGACGGCGCGCTCTACGGCGGATTGCCCCTGAACGAGGCGGAGCGCTTGCGTGATGAGGCGTCGGCGTTGCTGGATCGGCTTGAGGCGACATTAGGGGGGCGCCGATGAGCCGCACAGCCGCACTGTTTTTGGGGATCGTCGCGTGGTGCTCCGTTTGCCGCGGGGCGGCGGCCGAGATGACGCGGGACGAGGCGGCGGTCGTGCTGGCCGAGGCGTCCGAGCATTTCCGCCGCGGCACGGCCGCGCTTGAATCCAACGGGGACGTGGCGCGGTCGGAGTTTGACGCGGCGATCGCGGGGTTCGAGCGGATCGCGCAAGCGGGGGGTATCCGCAACGGGAAGTTGCTCTACAACGTTGGGTGCGCCTACCTGATGAAGGGGGACATCGGCCGGGCGATCCTGAACTTCAAGCGCGCGGAGAGGCTGATCTCGGGCGACCCCAATCTGGCTTCCAACCTGGCGTACGCTCGGCAGCGCGTGGCGAACAAGATCGACGCGCCGGCGGAGGAGCGCGTGCGTCGGGCGCTGCTCTTCTGGCACGACGAGACTCCGGCGCGGTCGCGGTTCGCCGTGTTTCTTTGGTGCTACGTGGGGGCGTGGTGCTGGGCGCTGGCGCGGATGGTCAGGCCGGGGCTTCTCGGCGGGTGGTGGCCGATCGGGGGTTTGGGGTTGGTGGCGGTCGCGTGCCTCGGCTCGCTGCTGGTGCAGAGGCAGAGCGAGCGCGGAAATACCGCCGGGGTCATCGTCGCTGGGCAGACCATCGGCCGGAAGGGGCCTGATTCATCGGCGTACGAACCGTCCTTCACCGAGCCGCTGCATTCGGGGGTTGAAGTTGTCGTGCTGGAGCACCGTCCGGGCTGGTTGCTCGCGCGTCTCGGAGACGGCCGGACGACATGGCTCGAATCGGCGGCCGTGGAAGCGGTGGGCGGGTTGTAGCGGGACTATCATCGGAGCGCATGGATTCCGAGGCGCCGGAGATTGCGACGATGAAGTCCTTCAAGGTGCTGAGCATCCTGTGCGTATTGCTCATTTCATTCGTGTGGGCGCTGCCGTCGGGGCTGGTGCGTGCGCAGGCCGGTGAGTCTGGAGCGGCCTCGCGCGCGGTCTTCAAGCGAGAATGGACGTGGGCGCGGAGCGAGTCGCAATATGAAGCGCTGAAGCGGCTCGTCGGGAAGCCCGCGCCGCCGCTGTCGGTCGGCCCCTGGCTGGGCGAGCCGCCGCCGGCGATGGGCGAACTGAAGGGGAAGATTGTCCTCATTGATTTCTGGGCGACGTGGTGCGGCCCGTGCCTCCAGGCGGTGCCTCATACCAACGAGGTGATGGCGCGGTACAAGGACCGGGGGGTGGTGGTCTTCGGCGTGTGCGGCACGAACTCACCCGGAGGCAAGTCGATGGAAGCGGTCGCGAAGAAAGCCGGCATCCGGTTTCCGACGGCGCAGGATCAATCGAACGCCACGGCGAGCGCGTGGGGGGTGCAGTGGTGGCCTTACTACGTCATCGTGGATCGGGAGGGCGTGGTGCGCGTCGCGGGGCTGCGGACGGATCGAGTGGACATTGCGATCGATGAGTTGCTGAAAGAGCAGCCGGGCTGAGCCTCACGGGTTCGTCCGTTCGAGCCGTCGATGCCCCAGGAGCCACTCGATCGCCTGGGGGAGGCATTCGCCCACGATGAGCGTGTGCCCTTCGTTCGCGATGATGCGGAGGTCGATCGGCGCCTGCGCGCCCGTCGATTCGACGGCGGCGCGCAGAGCGACGGGGGTGAAGATCGGATCGATTTCTCCCGCGAGGATCAGGATCGGGCAGGTTCGGCTGTTCGGCGGCAGGGGGCGGAAGCCCGCGATGCAGGCGGCCGCCGCGACGGTCTCGCGCCGCGCCGAGGCGAGGCCCGACGCCGCGATCGAGCCGAGCGAGTGGCCCAGGAGATAGATGCGCGTCCGGTCGATGGGGTAATCGTGGGCGAGGTCGTCGAGCAACCGATCCAGAATCGCCGGGTCCGAACCGAAGAGCAGCGTGGACGGGGAGACGAGCAGGAAGGGGGCGGAATCGGCAAGTTCGACGATTCGTCCCTTGCCGTACCCCTGGACGAACAGGGATTCGTCGCCGCCGGCCCCGTGCAACGCGATGACGACGGGGAGTGGGCCGAGCATCCGTGGTGTTCCGGGCGCATGGATCCACATCGGCATCACCCGTCCGTCGCCCAGTTCGAGCGTGCGCCAGTACGTCCCGGCGCGCTGGTGGTATGGATTGCGGCGCTGATCGGCGATCGCCAGGATCTCTTCGCGGACCTCGTTCAATCGGGCGAGGGGATCGGTGAGGAACAGGGCCGATTTCTCTTCGCCCGGTCGGTCCGTGATGGTGGAGAGACGGGAGCGGACGATCGCGAGTTCCCGAGCCTGCGGGCCGGCGGCGTCGATCGACTGGAGCACGGACGCCGCGCTCGCCCGGAGTTCGGTGATCGGTGCGGGCGTCACGACGAACCATCCGGCGTCGATCACGGGACGCCCGGGCGGTACCAGAGAGACGGAATAGCCGCCGGGCGGGAGGGCGAAATCGGATGGGTTCATGGGGACGGTGCAAGACGTGACGCGACCCTCCACGAAGTCGAGCGTGACGGGGAATCGGGCTTCGCGTTCCGCATCGGCGGTCGAGCGCAGGACAACCTCGGCCGTGAAGGCCTCAGCGCCGGGTGTGTCGAAGAGCGCCGAGAGTTCGATCGACGGCGAAGGTCCCGCGGGATCGTGGCAATAGACCTGCGGGACGATGCGGACGCGCACCGAGCGGGCGGCCAGATCGACGGGGAGCGCGGAAGGCGTGAGCGAAAGAGTCAACTCAGCCAGACGACGGATCGCGTCCGAGATTCGGGCGGAGAAGAAGTCGGCGGTCAAGGCATCGAAGCGCTGGTTGAGTTCGGCTCGCTGTTCCGGCCTGGGCGGCGACTCGTGCATCGCACTCTCGAAGGCGAGATAGGCGGCGGCGAGGTCGCGCCGGGTCGGCTGGGGGATGGGCGGCGCCGCCGTCGCGGGCAGAGCCGCCGGAAGCAGCAAGGCGAAGATCACGAGGCGTACGCATCCTGGTCGCGGGGAACGAGTCATGGAACAGGCTTTCTCCGTCGTCGGGGCGGTCGGGGCGGCATAGGGGTAGCAGAATGAGGAACCGGTTGAAACCGGGGGGGATCGTGCCGGAATAATTGCCGGCGGCAAGCCGGTTCCGTGAGAAACCGCATGAAAGTCCAGTTCATTCTTGTCTGGCTGATTCTGGCGAGGACGCTCCTGGGGGCATGCTGCGGCCCGAAGGTGGCGTCATCGGAATTCATCGAGCGGGAGGCCGGGTGCGCCTGCTGCTGCGGTCCGGCCGAGGTTTGCGATTCCGGGTTGGACACGGCGGTGTGCGTGCTTTGCGCGGCGTGCGAAGGGCGCGTGCCGACGTTGCCGCCGGTCGGAATCGTGCATTCTCTCGCCGGCGATTGGCTGGCGGTCCTGAGCCGCCCCGACACCGGCGAACCCGAGTTCTTGGCAAAGCCCCCTGTCATCGATGGCGTTGACGCTCCGCAGGTGTCGCACGGCGTCGCATGGATCGAGCGTCTCAGGCCGATCGTCTGCGTCTGGACCATTTGAATACCGGGGTCTCCGGGGGGCGACCACATTCACGTCCATGTGTGCGTGCGTCATCGCGATGGTCTCCATCGCGGGGCGCGATGATTTCTGAGACATGCGCCGCGGGATGATTGCGATCCTGCCGCGGCGATCAATGCGCCCGGATCCACGGGCGCGGGAGTACCTGACATGAAGTACCTGATCACGATTGTTCTGTTCACCAGCGGCGCGGTGGGGCTGGGCGCCGCCGCGGCGTCTTCCAGCGACGCCTCGACAAGGGCCGGCGCCTCCGCATCGCCGGCGTGCATGGAGGGCTGCTGCGCGAAGTGCGACGATTGTTGCGGCGGCGGGTGCTGCGGCTGCAACTGCGGGGCGTGCGGCGCTCCGGCTGAGTCTCGGTAGTTCTCGAGCCGAGGCGCGTTGCCTCGGTTGCGTCTGAGTTTGTTCGAAGGGTCAAGCCCGGGAACGGGCTTGGCCCTATTTACCTGGAGCGGGGGCGTTCGTGACGATCCGTGTGCGCGATTCCTTCGGGCGCACCGGGTCGGGAAGCGTGGCGATCTCGCGGGCGAGCGGCGGAGCGCGCTCGTCGGCAGGCTCCGAGTACGCGACAACCACCGGCGCATCGTCCTGGAGCGCGATCCGGGCGCTCTCCATTGAAACGCGCGGCTGGTGCAGGTTCAGGAACATCTGGAGCGCCATCGGCGCGCCGACATCCATCAGCGGCGGATGACCCGGGAGGGCTTCGATCCGGCGAGCGCACTCCTTCCATTCGGCGGTTCGTTGCACGATCGGATCCTGCCGCTTGACGATGTGCCGATCGACCGCGACCAGCACGGTCGCGATAGCGGCGCAGGCGACGAACGCCTTCATGGGCCACGCCGGCGGACGGGCGTCGAGCCAGCGGGCCAGTTCGCGCCCCGCGAGCATGGCCGCCGCGGGGATCAGGGGCAGGAGGAGGTCCGCGCGCTGGTGCGGCGCAATCGCGAAGATCGCAAGGCCGACGAGGAACCACGAGGCGAGGAAGCGTTCATGCATGCGCTGGCGTTCATCGGCGGCGGGGTGGGCGAACACGCGAAAGAGGCCGATCGCCGCGGGGATGCACCACGGGGCAAAGCGCGAGAAAAAGTAAAGAGGCGGCTTGTAGAACGACAGGAGGGGCATGCCGCCCGAATCG
>JAEUIV010000070.1 GCA_016795005.1 Phycisphaerae bacterium | reverse complement strand
GGTCAGGAGCAGGTCATCGAGGATGGCGCTTGTGTCGTTGACGGTGCGATCGGGGGAGAGGAACTTCATGACCGGCTCGGCAAAGGTGACATCGCCGCGAGAGGTGAGGACGAGCGCCAGGTCGAGCGCGGCGGCTCCGGTGAGGCTCGGGGACTGGACTCGGTACACGCCGGGCAGTTCGGAGATCGGCGTGAATGTCGCGTCCGCCCCCGCATACCGAGAAATGACCTGTTCGATCCAGTCCGTCGGCACGGCCCGGTCGAAACGAACGAATACCGACGGGAGCGGCGTGAGGAGTGAGCCGTCCGGCGCTTCGAGCAACGGCCCGGTGATGAGTCCGGTGTCGGCGAGCGCGCGGGAGAAGTCGGCGATGGTTTCGGGTGCTGAGTAGGTGCCGGGCAGCGTGGCGCTCCACCATCCATCGGCGGGCCATGCGAGGAGAGCCGAGGGTTCGATGCCGAACTCATGGAGCATGGCGGCGGCGTCGAGCGCGTTCGTCGGATCGTTGATGGCGACACCCTGGGGGGTAAATCGGAGCGAATGCTCCTTGCCCGCGAACTGGTACTTGAGGACGCGCGCCACCACCGGGGCGTTCGGGTCGGCCGGCCCGTTGCCCGAGTCGGGATGGCTAGCGTTCGATGACCCGCCGGCGGCGTTCTGCGCGGTGGTTCCATCGACGGGTTCGCCATCGAGGCCCACGAGGCCGATCTGGCCGTCGTGCGTGCCCGGCGCCGCGGCGATGGGATCGATCTTGCGGAACACGAGGCAGGGCCTCGGCAGCGGGCGCGCATCGTGGCCGCGATTGGCAAGGGCGATCTGGACGTCGGCGTTCGAGACCACGCCGTCCAGGTCCATGTCGCTGCGGACCTGGAAGAGTGAAGCGGCGTCGATTGGGGACGCGGAGATGAGTGATCCCACTCCGCCGACATCGGTGTTGTTGACGCGGTTGTCGCCGCTGGCATCGCCGGGGAGGGCGGAGATATCGAGTCTCTGGGCCGCGCCCGCGACGGGATTCGAGGATCGGTCGGTGACGCCGACGAGTTGGACGCAGTACCGTGCGTTCTGAGGCAGCGGGGGGTCGAAGACGACGATGCCGACGGTGTCGCCGACATCGAGCGAGACGATCTTGTTGATCCCGGTGAGATCGACGGTCGCGCCGTCGAGTGTCAGTCCGTCGACCGAGACCGAGACGGAGTTGAAGGTTGTGGGATTGAGCGGCTCGCTGAAGGTGTAGACGAGCTTGGAGATTCCGAGTCCTCGCGGCTCGGAGAAGGTCATGGCGCCGGTGATTTCGAGTCCGACCTCGCCGATGCCGTTGCCGTGTGAGGCGACGGATCGCGCGGAGACGACGGTCGGCGCGATGCTGTCGGGGTCGAAGGTGATGACGTAGATCCCGTCCCCGCCTCGATCAAAGAGGTGGATGAAGCGTTCGACCGGCGAGCCGGGGGCGTTGCGGTCGATGCGGCTCGTCTGCCACGCGTTCTCGGGTGTGAGCAGGAGCGAGCCGTCGCTGCGCCGGACGGATGAGAGGCGATAGGTCGCATCGAAGGGATCGTTGATGCGGATGTAGTTCCAGCCGGGTCCGACCTCGGCGTTGACGGTGACTTCGAGCGGGCCGGGGCCGAGCATGTAGGGGGGATCGATGTCGGCGTCCACGGCATCGACCGCGCCGGTCGAAACGTGGAGTGTGTCCGGCAGTTTTCGAGGATCGGGGAAGTCGTTGGTGAGGAAGTCCGGGAGCGTGTCGGCCCCGGGGCGCAGGTCGCGGACGACGTGGTTGAGTCCGAAGATATCGACGCTCTCGATCAGCGAGAGCCGCGGATCGCCGAGTCCGGTGATGTGCTGGTACGAGGCGGTGTAGTTGATGAACTCGCCCTGGAGCGAGGCGATCATGATCCAGCGTGCGACGTTTGTTTCCGCGGGTCCGATGTCCCCGAGTTCGACGGTGAGCGATGGGGCGATTGTCTGCGTACCGACCTGCGTGCCGATGATCTCGAAGTCGATCAACAGGCCGCGATCGTTCTCGACGATCTCCGGCTGAGCGGAGGTGATCGTGAGGTCACGGGCGATGCCGGCGCCGTTGTTCTTGACGATGAGGCCGAGGTTGAAGGGGATGGCCGGCTCGAGTTCCGGTGTGAAGGGATCGTCCGAGTAAACGACGGTTTCAAGGAAGTAGTCGAGTTGCAGGCTCGGATCGGGGAGAACGGTGATGCGGACGGGGAAGAGCGGGATGGTGGCGACGGTGCCCTCGGCCGAGTAGGAGAGGATGCCCGAGACGAAGTAGAAGGCGGGTTCGAGCGGCGCGGCCTCGTTGGTCGGGAGGATGGTCCAGCTGGAGGTGCCGATCGAGTTGCCGGGGAGGGTGCCGAAGCCGTCAACACCCGTCAGTCCGCCGGTGATGACGGGCGGGAAGATGCCGAACTTGTTCGTGGCGTCGTTGCCGTTGACATCGCGGATCAGGACGTCAACCGAGACGGATTCGAGCGGGACCGAGCCTTCGTTCTTGAGTTCGAGCGTGGCTCGGAACGCGGTGCGTGTGACCGTGAGCGTCTGGTCAAGACGGATCTTGACGCGAGCGCAGAGGCCTTCACCCGCCTGGCTGGAATGAGCGACGAGCACTTCGCGTGCGTAGTCGAGCGCATCGCCGATGTTGTCGAAGCCCTGGAGGATGGACTCCTCTTCAACCGTGAGCAGGAACTCCCAGGCGGCCTCGATGCGCCGGTAGTCGATGAAGTCAGGATTGAACCCGACCGGCAGGTCTTCCGCCTTGAGGATCCCGAGCGCGTGGTATTCCATCGAGCGGTTCCACCGCGCGATGAAGGCGTCCACGTCCGCGGCGTTGAGGTACGCCGGCAGCGGCGCCGCGAGCATGGCGGTGCGCTCGGTCTCCGAGAAGGACATTCCGCCGGCGCTCTCCGGCTGGGCGAAGGGGGTCCAGACCGCGGAGAAGGCTTCAAACTCGTCGATGGTGTCGGCGTCGAGGCCCTCGATCCACCTCACGCCGCCGTAGGTCTCGGAGACGATGTACCAGTGCATGAGGAAGGCGTAGTAAAGCCGCTGGTAGTAGTTCGCTTCCGCGTTTCCGGCGTCAGGGAGTTCGAGTCCGCGCAGCCCGTCGATCGCGGCGCCCAGCGCGTTGCCCGCGGCGCCGATGATGTCGCCCGGGCTGCACGGGATGTATCCGACCGGTCCGGGTCCGGTGAGTTGGCAGAGGGCGCAATCGCGCAACACCGAGCAGAGGCACGAGAGTTGTCCGGCGACCGGGGTCAGGTTGACCGCGCAGTTGACCGCCGCGCCGGCCGCGCCCGCGGCGCTCGCGACGGCCTTTCCGGTGGTGCCCGACTTGAACTGAACGCCCGCGCCGGCCAGACCGGCGCCGCAGCCGAGTCCCGGGATGCAGCCGAGGCCCGAGAAGACGCACTTGATGGTGCAGGGATCACACGGAACGTCCTGTCCGATGTCGGGAGCGTCGACGATGACGGTTCCGCCGTCACCGTTTCCGCCGCCGGAGGCCGCGCCCCAGCCTCCGCCTCCACCACCGCCGCCTCCACCGCCTCCTCCGCCGCCGCCCGTGCTGGAGCAGTTGCCGGTGCTGGTGATGACGGGGAGGGGATAGGTATAGGTCTGGTCGCCGCACTTGAGATCAAAGAGGCCGAGCGACACGGCCACGCCGCAGTCGCCGCGTTCGGTGCGTGCGGCTCGGGGCAGAACGAGGCACGGGATGGTGACCGAGGCCTGGCCCGGCAGATCGCCGAAGGTGTCCACGAGCGGAACGATCTCGAAGAGGTCGCACTGTCCCGGCGTGAACCGGAAGTTGTCGGCGGTGACGAGGCCGTGGTTGGTCGCGGTGAAGTTGATCTGCGTCGGGAGTGGGGTGTTGGTGAGATCGGTGTAGGTGGGGGTGACGACAACGACCGGCGCGGGCACCTGGGTCGCGAAGGTCGCCTGGATCGTGATGGTGTAGATGTCGGTGAAGTTCACCGGCGTGACGGTCCACGAGTAGCTGACCAGCTGCCGCGGCATGAACGCCTCGACGGTGGTGACTTCACCTCCGCCGACGAGGATGGTGGTGCGGAAGATGCCGTGGCTCGCGGCGCGGACCTCGAGATCGTAGTAGGCCTCGGGGAGGCCTTCGAAGATGGTGTCGCCGAGAGGGGCCGCGGTGATGCCGACGGCGACGACCTCGGAGGTGCCCTGCTTGCGCACGGTGACCTCGGCGCCGTTGACGCGCGGATTGCCCTCGCCG
>JAEUIV010000032.1 GCA_016795005.1 Phycisphaerae bacterium | reverse complement strand
CGTCGAGGAGGAGGATGTCCTTGACGTCGCCCATGAGCACGCCGCCCTGGATGGCCGCGCCGATGGCGACGACCTCGTCGGGGTTGACGCTCTTGTTAGGCTCCTTGCCGAAGATCTCCTTGGCGATCTGCTGGGCCTTGGGCATGCGGGTGGAGCCGCCGACAAGGACGACCTCGTCGACCTTGTCCGCCGAGAGTTTCGCGTCTTTGAGCGCGTTCTGGCAGGGCTCGCGGAGTCGCTGGAAGAGGTTGTCCGTGAGTGACTCGAACTTGCTCCGCGTCAGGCTGACCTGGAGGTGCTTGGGCCCGTTCTGGTCCGCCGTGATGAAGGGCAGGTTGACGGTCGTCTCCTGCATGGTGGAGAGTTCGATCTTGGCTTTCTCGGCGGCTTCCTTGAGTCGCTGGAGGGCCATGGGGTCCTTGCGGATGTCGATGCCCTCTTTCTTGCGGAACTCCTCGGCGAGGAAGTCGATGACCTTCTGGTCCCAGTCGTCGCCGCCGAGGTGGGTATCGCCGTTGGTGGAGAGGACTTCGAAGACGCCGTCGCCGATGTCGAGGATGGAAACGTCGAACGTTCCGCCGCCGAGGTCGAAGACGGCGATCTTCTCGTTCTTCTTCTTGTCGAGGCCGTAGGCGAGGGCCGCGGCGGTGGGTTCGTTGATGATGCGTTCGACCTTCAGGCCCGCGATCTCGCCCGCGTCCTTGGTGGCCTGTCGCTGGGCGTCGTTGAAGTAGGCGGGGACGGTGATGACGGCGCGCTCGACCTTTTCGCCGAGGTAGTCCTCGGCGGTCTTCTTCAGGTCCTGAAGGATGAAGGCGCTGACCTGCTGGGGGGTGAACTCACCCTGGTTGACCTTGACCTTGACGAACTCATCGGCGGCGCCGGTGACGGTGTAGGGAACGTGGCTTTCCTCGTTGCCGCTCTTGCCGTAGCCGGTCTCCGCGCCGCCCGAGACCTCGGAGTGGCGCCGGCCCATGAATCGCTTGATGGAGAAGATCGTATTCTTGGGGTTCGTGACCTGTTGGTGTTTGGCGGGCTGGCCGATGAGGCGCTCGCCCTTGTCGGTGAAACCGACGACGGACGGGGTGATGCGGTTGCCCGAAGAGTTGATGAGCACCTTGGGCGAGCCGCCCTCCATGATGGAGACGCAGGAGTTGGTGGTGCCGAGGTCGATGCCGATGATTTTGGACATGGTGATGGCCCTCTGGTTCGGTGAATGTCGGTGAGGGATAGTGCAAGGGGGATGCCAGCGGCGGTGACGGCGGCCGCGCCCGATTTGGTGGAGATTCAAGGGAGTGAATCGCCAATCGCGGAGGAACGATCATGACTGCTGCCGAATTGGCAGAAACGTCATGACGGGTCGGGGGGGGGAGGAGGAGGCGGAGGGGGGTGATCTGAGCCGATCACCGGGGTGCGCCGGGATGCTGTCATAAAGGAGTGTGAATCATGCGGATTCGGAGTCGGCTTCGCGGTTCCGCGTTACCGGTCGGGGAATGCGCCGACTGCGGGGGTTCTGCGACCGCGCCTTGTGGCCCGTGTGAATCGCACGTTCGGAGTCCCGCGGCGATAGCCTATCTGCTATGAAAGCGAGCATCGACGACGAGGAAGCAAATGCGTCCAGCACCCGCGAGAGTCCGGCGCCACCGGGTCATTGGCGGCGGCGTTGCTGGGGTGTTGATCGCCGTCGGTCTCTGGCTCTTCTTCAACGAGCGGAATCGTGCGGATCCTCTCGACCGGTTGGATCGTGAACTCCCTCGACACCACTGTTCTTCGGATCAGGTTGTTCTTGAGCATGACGGGGAGCGGGCTATCGCCGCGCCGAGCGCCGGATGCTCGTCGAGTTGCTGATCGAGGAACTCGGCGCCGCGTTTCCCGATCGCCGAAGGTTGGCCGGCGTTGCGGCGGTTGTCGCGGTCGGTTTTATGGCGCAACCCGTTCCGTTCCATGCACTTGTGTTTGTTTGAACCGGAGCCGGGTCGGTGGATGAGAAATGCTTCATCGCGCGGTCCCGCCACGGCTTGCCGAAAATAGTGCTCTTCCGCCCACATAACTTGCGCCGATATCTTTCAAATGACTTGACAGGCGTTGATTCTCAAGGCACTGTTGCGGTCGAAGATCGAACGTTCACGCTCGCGAAGACATTGGAGAGGAGATCTGAGTAAGGAGACTGCCTTATGAAGATCTTGGCGTCGGATCGAGTGGTGTTTGTCCTGGGGTTGGTGGTTTCGATCGGCGCGGGTTATCCGGCGATGTCGCAGGCGAACCCGCGAGGCCCCCGCTGGACGGACGGGTACGAGTGGGGGCGGTTGAACTGCGGTCATCACGGCACGTACCAGATTCGGTCGCGCTCCGGGTGCGAGCGCTGCTGCGCCCTGGGCGCCCGTGCGCAAGCCTATCAGCCGGATCAGGAAATGGACTGCAATCGGGTGTGTGCCCGCGCGGTGTGGATGTGATCCCGGTCGGATGAAGCGTGCCGGGGTGGCTCAAGGTCCGCGTGCTCCCAGTCGAAGAGTCTCTACGCATGGACAATCGGGCGTTCACCTTTCCGCGGCTTTTCTGGCTCAGCGCCGGGCTTGGGTGCGGGGTGATCATCCTGGCGGGGACGTGGACGCTCACACGATCGTCCGCCACGCCCGAGTGGCTCCGGCGGATGGACGAGTTGCCCCGGTACCCCCGCCCGAGCAACGACCTGTGCCTCGACGCGGACGCGCACACCATCGAGTGGATCGAGGGGGAACTGCTGCGGCGGCCGACGTGGGATGTCGCGGAGGCGGAGGCGCTCATCGTGATCATCCTGAAGGGGTACCCGAAGCGGATGAGCGACCCGGATCAGACGCCCGCCGAGCGGAGTCAGGGATTTGTGTTCCGCGCGGCGACCTCGGCGATCACGACACGGCTCGAGTTCGGCGCGCCGATCACCCCCGCGGCGCGTCGCGCGCTGATTGATCTGCTCGTGGAGGAGCTTCGCGCGCCGTTCCCGGAGCGACGGATGCACGCGGCGGCCGACCTGGTGCAGTTCGGCGAGATCGAGGACCGGAGCGTTCGGGCGGCGGTGGAGCGCCTGCTGGACGACCCGGACCCGATCGTCGCGGAAGACGTCGGCTTCATCCTGACCAGGTACGACGACGACCGCGCCCGGCGAGCGATGCGCGCCGCCGATCGGCGGTGAATCCATACGTGTTCGAGACCACACACTGGAGGAGATGACAGGGCCTGACAGACCGATCGCGCGGGGTTCAAGCCTTCGGGACGTTCCCGGGGGCGCACGAAAACACCCGGAACTTGCGAAAGGAATGAGGTCATGAATCGGACTCGCTTCACATCGGTGTTGTTCGTCGCTTCGTTGGTGGTCGGCGCCGGGGTGGGGGCGACGCTTTCCGCCGCGCTTCCGCCGGTGGACTACAACAACCCCGGGTACCAGTGGGGGCGGACGCATTGCGGTCCATCGCGGACGACCGGCGGCAAGTCCAGCATCGAGCAGTGCAAAAACTGCTGCCGATCCGGCGCTCGCGACGATGAGACCTTTCCTGTCGACCATGGTGCGCAGGGCGGGTGCGAAGCGTTCTGCGATCGCGCCATGTGGCCGATCGCCTAAGGAGCCGGGCCATGATGACGTCGCGAACTCGGAACGCGGCGCTGCTCGTGACCGGGGCCGGCGCGGCGGTGATGGCGTACCTGCTGCTGCATCGGCCGTCCACGCCGGAGTGGCTCCGCGATGTTTCGAACCCGGTCTGGCGGTTTCCCGAGCACACGCCCAAGGCCATGACCGCAGAATCCTCGGCGGTGTGTCGCCGAGTTCAGAATGACCTGATGCTCCGCCCCCTGTGGGGGGAGGCGGAGATGGTCGAGATCGAAACCATCATCAATCGAGGCTATCCGCGGCCCCTGGCCGACCCGGATCAGAGCGTCGAGGAGCGTTCGAAGTTCTTCGAGTATTCATCGGCGTTCCTCGCGCTCTGGAACCGGATGCGGAATGACGCCCCCATGACGCCGGAAGCGAAGGCGCATGGCATTCGGATCCTCCGCGCGGAGGTCTATGCCGAGTTCCCCGAACGCCGCAAGGACGGCGGGCTGGCGCTGATCGAGACGCGCCTCATCGAGAACCCGGACATACGCGCCGAGGTCGAACGGCTGTTGCACGACGAAGACCCGGTGGTCGCCGAGGTGATCGGTCTCCAACTCGGTGAGTACGACCGACGTAGCGCGGTCGCACTGAAACACAAGGAGTTTCTGAAGCGATAATCTTCACCGTCATGCTTTCACGTTCACGATCTGCTTGTTCCGCCTTCACCCTCATCAAACTCCTCGTCTCGATCGCGGTGATCGCCGTGCTCATCGGCCTGGCGCTCCCCGCGATCGGGCGGGCGCGTGAGTCCGCGCGGCGGACCTCGTGCATCTCGAACCTGCGATCACTGGGTCAGGCGATCGCGATGTACCGCGGTACGAACGATGACCAGCCGGCATTGGCTGCCGAATTCGGCAGAAACGGCTTGACACAGATCAAAGGGGGGGGGTACTCTGCAACAGATCCGGGTGTGCCCCGTTGTCACCTTCAAGGAGTGTGAATCATGCGGATTCTCTCGACTCGCAGCGGTTCGTTCGGGTTCGGGCTGGCCATGTCTTTGGCCATCGCGTTGCCCGTGCTCGCGCAGTTGTACAGCACGCCGGGGTATGAGTACGGCCGCGCGAACTGTGGCCCGCGAACCAGCAATAACACGACGGCCGCCCAGTGCAAGGTCTGCTGCCTGCTTGGCGAAAGCGGCTCAGCGTTTCCCGTCGGGGAGTATTCTAACTGCGAGGCGTTCTGCGACCGAGCGTTGTGGCCGACCTGACGAACGCTCTCACGCCGGTCAACGGAGCAGCGTGATTTTGAAAGCAACCTGCGATGAAAGAAGCGGAAACCCAGATTGTTCCATCGAGGATTCGACGAACTTGGTTGGTCTGCGGTTGCTTCGGCGGGTTGCTTTTCGCAGCGGGACTTTGGTTTCTACTCATGCGGACGGATCGCCGAAGCCCGCTAAGCCGGCTGGATCATGACATTCCTCGTTACCACTGGTCGCCGGATCACGTCGTTCTTGAGCATGACGGGAAACGGATTTCATTCATCCAGAATGACCTTCTTCGTCGCCCGGTTTGGGATGTGACGGAAGCGAAGATTCTTGTGGACGCCGTGAGAGCGGGATATCGCCGGGCCGAGCGCGATCTTGACCCGATCCCGACGATTGCTGAGCGGAGTGAGCGGATTGTATTCCGTTTCACGATGAACGCGATCACCGGTCGGCTGGAATACGGAGCCCCAATCACCGCGCCCGCGCGCCAGATGTTGATCGGGTTGCTGATCGAAGAACTCGACGACTCATTCCCGGAGCGGCGGCGATCGGCCGCCGCAACTCTGATCAACCGAGGTGAGATTGAAAACCCCGTCATTCGTGTCGCCGTCGAGCGATTGCTGGATGACCCGGACCCGGATACGGTCGAGCACATCGGCTTCCTGCTCACGCGCTATGATGACGAGAAGTTGCGCCGTGCCAAGCGGGCCGGCGTCTGAACGCCTCGCTTCTGCGCTGTGAATCGTTGGATATTCCCCGAATGAAGCACGCCTTCACCCTCATCGAACTCCTCGTCTCGATCGCGGTGATCGCCGTGCTCATCGGCCTGGCGCTCCCCGCGATCGGGCGGGCGCGTGAGTCCGCGCGGCGGACCTCGTGCCTCTCGAACCTGCGATCACTGGGCCAGGCGATCGCGATGTACCGCGGGTCGAACGATGACCTGCTTCCCTGGGCCGTGAGGCCGATCGATGTGCAGTTCGATGATCTCGACCCGCTGCGGGCGCTCGGAGATCATCTCGATGCGCCGTTGCCCGCGCGCGACGCCGGGGGGGGTGCGCGGACCGGCGCGCCGTGGCTCTGCCCCTCGGACAGCACGATCGGCGCGGAGCACGGCTGCTCGTACTACTACTCGCCGATCGACCTGATGACCTTTTTCCCGCGCGCGTTCGCGCAGCGGGCGATCACGTTCTATCTCTCGCGCGATCCGACGGTGGTCATCTTCCTGGACCTGGGCGCCTGGCATCCCGGCCTGCAGCACGACGAGCGCGGGCAGCGCGTGCCCCTGACGGGGACGAATGTCCTGCGGCTCGACGGGGGCGCCGAGGCGGGGCGTCCGGGGCTGAGCATCAATCCCAGGCGGTAGCGCGGAGCGACTCAGTCCGCCTCGATGACCTCGATCCTGAGTCGCCCGAGCAGCCCGACGAGCGCCGCCATGGAGTTGATCATTTCGCCGTCGGCCATGGTGCTGGTGGCGAGGGCGATGTGCGTGGCATCGACGCCGATGCCTTTCAACGGGGGGCTGGTGGGGAGGATCGCGGCGTCCACGTCGAGCCACGAAGGCGGCTGGGTGAGCGCGCGGCTCAGCGCCCACATGTGGTAGCCGAACACGCCTTCGCCCTGGTCATCGTTCACATGAACGACGCCGCTCACCACGCGCGTCGGGATCCCGGCGGCGCGGAGGATGGCGGCGAGCAGGACGGCGTGCTCCGTGCAGTCGCCCCGGCCGGTGCGGGCGACTTCGGCGGCGGTGGCGAAGCCCACGCCCAGGGTTTCCTCGTCGATATGCGCCTGCACGCACGAGACGGCGCGGAGCATCAACGAGCGCGTGAGTGAATCTGAGAATCGCTCGTCGCCCTCTTCCATCAGCCCGATGCCGCAGCGTTGCGCCAGGTCGCGCACCCACTTATCGTTGCTGGTGATCATGGTCGACGCGCGGAGCGCGGGGTCGTCCGGCGAATCCGGGCCGGCCGGCTCCTCCGACAACCGGCCGCGAAGGACCGACACACGCACGCGCTTCGCGTCGAGGCGCTCGGCGATCTGCGCTCCCACGCTGGGCACGTCGGGCATGTCCGAGCCGTCGCTCATCGAGAGGACGAAGACGGCGTGCTTCACGCCGCGAGCATTGACGATGGGCTTCCCCTCCGGCTTGACCAGCGTACGGGCCATCATCTCCGGCGGGCTGAACTCGGACTGCGCGGCCTCCTTCTCGCTGGCGAGCATGACCATCTTCATGCCGCCGAAGTTGAGTTCGCTGCGCACGGGCACGCCGCGGGAATCGACGAAATCGCGTCCGACCACGCCGGGCATCAGGCTGTTCGAGACCGCCCACTCGATCGCCGGGATCGTCTTGCCCGCGGCGTCCACCACCGCGTTGCGATCGACGATGCGAAGGGTGAGCGACGCGACCGTCAACCCCGCGCTGGGGTCGAGCGTGGAGTACGTGATGGTGTCCGCTCCTTCCGCGAGGCGCTGCGCCACGAGCCTCCGCGCCGCGGAGGGAGCGAGCCACTCCCCTTCGGGCCACTTGAGCGTTTCCTCGCGCTTCCCCCCCACCGTCTCCGTGACGTGCCGGACTTCATACGACGCGATGCCGTGGATGAACGTGTAGGTGTCGCTGACTTCCTCGGCGCCGAGGCGTTGGGTCGCGTTCATCTCGAGCAGGTCTCCCCCGGCGGACTCGATGAATCGCGTCGCGACGGTCACGTTCGAGTCCTGCCCCATGCGCTGGAACTTGAAGTGGAGTTCGGAGGTGCTGGTGATGGTGTTGTTCTCGCTTGGAGTCTCGGCCTCGCGGGCCCAGCCGGCCTTTCGGCCGTCGACCTCCACGATGTACCAGCGCTCGAACCCACCCGCGTCGGCGAACGCCACGGTCGGGATGAACAGCCACGCCAGGAATGCCGCGATGATGTGCCTCATGTGGGTATTGAACCACACCGGACCCGAGCCGTTTCAACGGCGAAGGCCCGGGATACCATGGGCCGGGATGATCGACACCCATTGCCACCTGACCTTCCCCGGCTACGAGGGGCGCCTCGACGAGGTCGTGAAAAGCGCCTCGGCCCACGGGGTGACGGGGTGCATCACCATCTCGACGACGACGCGAAACTGCTTTGACTGCCTGAAGGTCGCGGAGGCGTATCCGAATGTGTGGTGCAGCGCGGGGGTGCATCCGCTGTATGCAGACGACGGGCCGCACGAGTGGAACAACCTCCGCGTGGTGGCGCGGCACGAGAAGTGCGTCGCGTGGGGCGAACTGGGGCTGGACAATCACTACGCCGAGCCGGCGCGCGACGTGCAGCACCGGGTGTTGCACGAACAACTGGCGTTCATCGAATCGTGTCGGCCGGAGACCGACCTTCCTGTCGAGGTCCACTGCCGGGAGGCGTTCGCGGACCTGATCCCGATCCTGAAGCGCACGTCGCTCGATCCATCACGATTCGTCTTTCACTGCTTCACCGGCGGGCCGGCGGACATGCGGATGATCCTCGACTTCGGCGGGTGGGTCAGCCTGACCGGCGTCGTCACGTACAAGAACGCGAAGGAGTTGCGCGACGCCGTGAGGCTGCTCCCGATCGACCGGGTGATGGTGGAGACCGACGCCCCCTTCCTGACCCCCGATCCCTTCCGGGGAGTGAAACCCAACGAGCCGAGGTACGTCCGCGTGGTGGCGGAGTGCCTGGCGGGGCTGTACGGCAAGCCCTTTGAGGAGTTTCATGAGGTCGTCAACGAGAACACCCGGCGCTTTTTCCCGAAGTTGCGTCCTTGGCCCGGATAACCGGCCGGGCGCGCGGTCGAGCGTGCGGATGAGAAGGCGGCGCGGACGCTCACTACACTTTCCGCCCCTATGCCATCAACCACCCCACGCCCTCCCCGGAATGTGACGCTCATCAAAGGCGACGGCATCGGCCCCGAGATCGCCGACGCGGTGATTGAGGTTTTCGCCGCCGCCGAGGTGCCCGTCCGATTCGAGGAGGCCTTCGCCGGCCTTGCGTGCCTGGAGGCGCACGGCACGACGCTACACCCCGACACGCTCGACTCCATCCGCCGCAACAAGGTGGCGCTGAAGGGGCCGACGACCACCCCCATCGGCGGCGGTCACAAGTCGGTCAACGTGACGATCCGCAAGTCGCTCGACCTCTTCGCGAACGTGCGCCCGTGCAAGAGCATGCCGGGGGTCAAGACGAAGTTCGAGAACGTGAACCTCATCATCGTCCGCGAGAACATCGAGG
>JAEUIV010000214.1 GCA_016795005.1 Phycisphaerae bacterium | reverse complement strand
AACGTCGCTTGCACGGCCTGGCGGAGCAGCAGCAGAAACTCGAAGCACGCCTGGCGAGCGCCGAACGGGAAGAGCGCGAGGCGACCACCGCGCTCGCCGAGGCCGATCGCGCGGTCGAGGCGCGTCGCCGCACGATCGCCGATCTCGAATCTCAGGTCTCCGCCCTGGTCGAAGAGGCCGAGTCGCTCTCGGGCGACCAGCGGGCGCTGGCCGGCCGGCTCAGCGAAGAAGAGCAGCAGGGGGCGCGTCTCGACAGCCGACGCGCGACGTTGGACGAGATGATCGAGTCCCGCGTCGGGTTGGGCGAGGCCGTGAAAGCGGTGCTGGACCGGGCGGCGTCGGCAAGGTCGGACGAGTCGCAAACCGAGACGCTGTACGCCAAGGTGCTCGCGCCGCTCGCTGAACTGATCCGGGTCGAAGCGGAGGATGCGCCGGCCGTGGAAGCGGCGCTGGGCAGCGCGCTTCAGGCGGTGGTGGTGTCGTCGGTGACGGCGCTGCTTGCCTCGGAGCAACTTGGTTCGCTGACCGGGCGTGTGACGTTCCTCGCGCTCGACGCGGCGAGCACCGGCCGCCGCGCCGGCTCCGACGAAGCCGGAACCGAGAGCGCCGCGCGGGCGATCCCGGCTCCGCTCGTAGCCGACCTCATCCACGCGGATGAGCGGATCATGCCGGTGGTCCGGCGGCTCCTGGGACGGACGTATCTCGTGCGCGATCTCGACGCGGCGGTGATGCTGGCGAGCGGACCGGCCTCGGGAATGGAGGCGCGATTCGTCACGCGCGACGGGGTGGTCCTTGAGTCCGACGGCCGGGTGACCGCCGGCCCGATGCGCGGTGTCGAACAGGGCGAGGGACTTCTCCAGCGACGCAGCGAGATGGCCATCCTCGAGTCGAAACTCGATGAACTCGACGTAGTGCTCGCCCGCGACCGCGCGGAACTCGCGGCGATTGACGCCCGCGCCGCCGACCTCAACCGCGAGACCGCTTCTCTCCGCGTCACGCTCGCGGCGGAGCATCGACAACTGGTCGCGGACGAATCGCGACGCCAGCGCCATCAGTCCGACCTCGATCGTTTCCGAAGAGAGCGCCCCGCGATCTGCGAGGACCTGACGCAGACGACCGAGCGTGCCGAGGCGATCCGGGGCGAGCACCGGGCGATCGAAGAGCGTGCCGGCAGCCTCCGCCGACTGTTGGATGAGCAGGCCTCGCTCGCGCAGCAGATCGAACAGGAGATCGAATCATCGCAACACGCCGCGGACACCGCCTCGGAGCGGCTCACGGCGGCCAGGGTCGAAGCCGGGCAGGTGGCCGAGAAGCTGGCCTCCGCGCGGCGCGAACTCCGCCGGCTTGAACTCGCGCGTGATGACGCGGCGCAGCAGCGGCTGCGCCTCTCTCAATCGGTCGAACACCGGGAAGCGGCGATCGCCGAGCACGATCGCGTGATCGCCGAATGCGCCAGCGAGATCGCCGAGGCGGAGCGGCAGTCCTCGGATTGGGCGACCCGCCTGGGCACGCTGACGGACGAGGTCCGCGCGGCGTCGGCCAGCGCGCTCTCGCTCGCGGAGCGCGTGAACGGCGCGCGTCAGCAGGCGTCGATCATCGACCGTGACTGGAACAGCCTCGAAATCACCAAGCGCGAACTCGAGGTCCGCCGTGAAACCCTCGAGCAGCGCACGCAGGAGGACCTGTCGCTCGATCTCCCTTGGGAATACCCCGAGTACCGGCGGATGATGTCGGAAGGCGATGTTCGTCGCGTCGATGTCGAGAAGGTCCAGCCTGAGATCGACGAACTGAAGGATGCGATCAGGAAACTCGGCAACGTCAACCTCGACGCCATTGAAGAAGAGCAGTCCCTCGAAGGACGCAACGAGGAACTCATCAGGCAGGTCGCGGACATTGACCGCGCCGTGACCCAACTCAAGGAACTGATCGAGCGTCTCAGCGCGGTGAGCCTGGAACGGTTCAAGCAGTCCTTCGAGACCATCCGCGAGTACTTCTCCGGTCAGAACGGCATGTTCCGTCGCCTCTTCGGCGGTGGAAAGGCGGAACTCCGCCTCATGCCCCTCCCCGAGACCGGCCAGGTCGATTGGCTCGAATCCGGCATCGAGGTCATGGCCAAGCCCCCGGGCAAGGAGCCGCGTTCCATCAGCCAGCTCTCCGGCGGCGAGAAGACCATGACCGCCGTCGCGCTCCTCATGTCCATCTTCCAGTCCAAGCCCAGCCCGTTCTGCGTGCTGGATGAAGTGGATGCCGCCCTCGACGACGCCAATGTCGAACGCTTCGCCGGGATCCTGCGCCAGTTCCTCGATCGGTGCCACTTCATCGTGATCACCCACAACAAGAAGACCATGCAGGCCGCCGACCAGATGTACGGCGTCACCATGCAGGAACGCGGCGTGTCGCGCCGGGTCCAGGTCCGATTCGAGCACATCGGCGAAGGCGGCAAGATCGAGATCGACGCACGCGAGGGCGAACGCACCCCCGAACCCGTCGGCGGTGTCGCCGCCATCGACGCGGTAAAAAAGAGCACGCTCACGCGCGAACGACTGGCGAGCATGCGCCGCGGAAAAAAGGCGGTCGAACTCCGGCCGGCGACGGAAGAAGCGGCCCAGGTGGAACTCTGAGCGCCTACCGCGCCTCGTCGGTCCGCTCGGCGTGAACGCGCTCGATCGTCCGTTCGGCGGCGCGGGCGTTTTCCTCCAAGTGCGACGGGCTGATCGTCCCGATGACCACCGACGAGACGCCCGGCTCCGCGAAGCACAGTCGGAAGGCTTCGCCCGCGACCGCGTGCCCGCTGGCAAAGGCCTTCTTGATGAGCACGCCGACGCCGCGTTCACCCGCCGCACGGATCGCCGGGAGGTTGGACAGGTCATCCGGGTTGAGCGTCACCATCAGCACGTCGGCCAGGGTGGTCGCCAGCAGCGCTCCCGATGCCGTCTTCGTCGAGATGCCCATTGCTCGGATCATCCCCTTCTTCTTGAGACGCGAGAGAGCATCCAGCGCCCCGCTCTCCTTCAGGATCCACTCATCGCGCCCGTCAGAGTGGAGGAGGACCGCGTCGGCATTGTTCACCCGGAGCCGGCGGAGCGACCGCTCCACGCTCGCCGTGATCGCCT
>JAEUIV010000208.1 GCA_016795005.1 Phycisphaerae bacterium | reverse complement strand
AGGAAGCCCTCCTGAAACACGTGCAGAGCCGTCGCGGCACAGGCCCGCTCGGGCGGAAGATTGCAGGCGCTGATGATGATCGGCGACCAGAACTTGTCGATCAGCGAGCGCGGTTGCTCCTGCGAGGCCAGCCAATCAGAGAAAACGGCATGCGTCCAGGCGCGGCGATCCTCGCGTAGCGCTGCGTGCATCGCCCGCGCCGCATGGAGCTTCTCGCTCGCCGTGAGGAACCGAACGCCGAGGAAGGAGGAGGCGTAGTGCGCCGGCGCGGGAAGCAGCCCCGGCCGCAGGGCGCTGGTCCGCCCACCCGCCTCGATCCAGAAGGTTTCTCGGAGCCAGCGGAGCCTGCCGCGGACTCCGAGCCGATCGCACAGGTCGAGGTAGTTCGTGCAACATCCCATCGCCACATGCTGGCAGTTGTCGATGGTCAGTCCGGTACGCGCGTCGTGAAAGGACGTGGCCCGCCCACCAAGTTTCTTCCGTGTCTCAAGCAGGGTGACGGAGACGCCCGCCTCCGCCAGCCGGAGCGCGGCGGCGATCCCCGCGATCCCGCCGCCGACGATGATGGTGGTCCGCGGCTTCTTCACGAATCGCCACCGATGGGAACCGGACAAAGACGCGAACAATGACCCTGCCATCGCACGCCGACGCCCTTCAGCGACCCATAGGTTCCTTCGGAATCTTCAATCTCCCTTGCTGGATGCATCGCCACTCCCTGCGGCCGGGCGCTTCGGTGAATCAACGTCGTGCCGCCGGGGTAAGCACCGCGTAGAGCGACGACGAAGCGGAGACATGCTGGTTGACCCATGCCCGCGCGCAGGCACGGAGAGCGATGCCCGCCTTGTGCATGGATTGAAGGCGGATGCGCTTCCGTCCGGCGATCCGCGCGGGATCGGTCTCGATGACGGTGAGCAGCCCGGAATAGATGCGCGTCATCGTGCGGAGGGTCGCGTAGCAACCCGGGTCGATCATGTGGTCAAGCGGCGACGATTCGACATATTGCGTCCGTGTCCACGAGGACAGCCGCTTCACGAACGCCCGGCACGATGGCGCGTCCGACCAGTGGCGGAGTTCGTCGGGGGTGATGCCCGAGGCTCGGAAATCCTCTTCCGCCAGATAGACGCGTCCCTCATCAAAGTCCGGCGCGAAATCTCGGAGGATGTTCGTCATCTGAAACGCCAGGCCCCGCTGAATCGCCAGCCGACGGGCCACGGCCTCATCCACTCCGGGTTTCAGCCCCCAGATCGTGATGCAGATCAGGCCGACGGTCGAAGCCACTCGGAAGCAGTATTGCTCGAGATCGGAGCGCGACCGACAGAGAAAGGTCGGCTTCCCGTCCGTGCCCGAGGCCGCCCGTGATTCATGGTCGATATCCGTGTCGAGGCCGTCGAGCATGGATCGAAGATGGCTCGGATCGACGCGGAATGCGCGGATGGTCTCGGCAAGAGCCGTCCAGACATAGTCGCCCTGCATGTTCGTGCTTCGGCCGGACGAGATCACCTGCTCTGTGCGCGACCGGTAGGCGGCCAATCGTGCTTTCTTCTCGGCTGGATCGCCGGCCGCGTCGGCCTCGTCATCGGCCTGCCGCATCCAGGCGTAGACGGAATAAATCGCGGAGCGTTTCGGCTCCGGCGTCAGGCGCAGGCCGTAGTAGAAGTTCCTCGCCCGTGCGCGGACGATCTCCGCGCACTTCGCGTAGGCGAGCGTGATCGGTTCGGAGATGTGTTGGCCTGGTTCCGTCATGCCGAGCGCTTGTTTCTGGAGAACCAGCCGACGGAATACATGGCGCCGGCAAGCCCAACCAGCCAGAGTTTACGCGCTTTGCTCAATCGAGGGCGTTCCCACAGCGTAGCGCAGCCCGTCCGCTCAACAAGGTGGAGCACCGATTCACCCCCGGCTCCGAAAAGCCAGACAACCGGGCTGAGGGAACTCCCCATCGCGCGAGGCAGCGGCCTCCCCTGCTCGAACAGGCCACGGGTCCGCTCGACCAGCGGACGGAGCATGCGAATGAAGGCGACGCGGGCGGCCGGGTCTCCCGGACGGGAGGCCCACTCACTGAGCAACTCGGCCGTGAGGCCCGTGTCATTGAGGGGAATGTAGACCCGGTCGCGCTCATCCAGGTCGCGTCGAACGTCCTGCCAGAAGTTGGTGAGTTGCAGCGCGGTGCAGGTGGCATCGGACATCCGGAAGAGAGGCTCGTCGCGCGGGTCGTCGAGCCTGCGGCCGTCGAGCATGAGGATGATGCGGCCGACCGGATTGGCGCTCCGCGTGCAATAGCCGATGACCTGGTCCCAGGTTTCATACCGCGAGACACGTTGATCCTGTTCGAACGCATCCAGCAGGTGGTGAAACGGCTGCGGCGAAAGCCCGCGACGACGGATCGTCTCCGCGAGCGCGACAAAGACGGCGTGACGGGGCGTGCGATCGGACTCCCCGCGGGCGAACGCGATGCAGCGGTCGAGCTGCGAGCGCCACGCCGCCAGCAGCGACAGGGACCTTTCGCGGGCCGAGGCGTCCGAGCCGGTTTCATCCGCCAGGTCATCGGACCAGCGGCAATAGGCGTAGACCGCCGCGAAGTCATCCCGAAGCCCCTCGGGCACAAGCCGGCTCATCACGCTGAAGTTCTCGTAGTGCGAGTCCGCGAGCGCTCGCACCTCGCGGCGCGCCTCATCGAGTGTGAGCGGCGGCGAGGCCGGGTCGTCATCGTCGAGGCGAAGGCTTCGAAGGTTGGACAGGGCGGAGGCGGTCACGTCGGACTCCGAATGCGGGTTCAACGGGGGGATCATCCCTGAATTGCGAGTGCAAGTCGAGCGGGAGGCCCGCTATCATCACCGGACAAATGAAGATTCTCCTCTCCAATCCGCGCGGGTTCTGTGCCGGGGTTCACATGGCGATCGACGTCGTCGATCAACTGCTCGATCTCTGCCCGAACGAACCGATCTACGTGTTTCACGAGATCGTGCACAACAAGCACGTCGTCGAGCGATTCAAGACCCGCGGCGTCAAGTTCGTGGAGGCGGTGGCGGAAGTGCCGCACGGCTCGATCGTCGTCTTCAGCGCCCACGGAGTGTCCCCGCAGGTCAGGAAGGAGGCGGCGGATCGTCGGCTTCGTTCGGTCGACGCCACCTGCCCGCTGGTGACGAAGGTCCACATGGAGGCGATCCGGTACGCGAAGCAGGGGTACCAGATCCTGCTCGTCGGGCACATGAACCACCAGGAAGTGCAGGGCACGCGGGGGGAGGCGCCGGACGCGATCCAGGTCGTCGAAAGCCCGGAGGACATCCCGGACCTGGTCGTGCGCGATCCCAACAAGCTCGTGTACCTGACGCAGACAACGCTCAGCACCGATGACGCGGGGGTGATCATTTCGGCGTTGAAGCGCGCCTTCCCGAACATCAAGGAGCCGCCGGGAGGGGACATCTGCTACGCCACGACGAATCGGCAGCACGCCGTGCGCAAGATCGCCGAGGAGTGCGACATCGTGCTCGTCATCGGTTCCAAGAACTCGTCGAACTCGGTGCGATTGACTGAGATATCCCGCAACGCCGGCGTCGAGGCGATCCTGATCGACGACGTGTCCGAGTTGCCGGAAGGGCTGCTTCGGGCCGATCAGACGGTGCTCGTTACAGCCGGGGCCTCCGCGCCGGAGGACCTGGTCGCGGAACTCTGTCGATCGCTCCTGGGCCGGTTCGGAGGAACGATCGAACTGCGCGACATCTTCGAGGAGGATACCGAGTTCAATATCCCGACCACGCTCAAGAAGATGATGCGCGAGCGCGGCGTCGATCCGGCGGATCGTCGAATCCGCGTCACGGCCCCCACCATCACCCGGGAGTTGTACGGCTGCGTCCCCGTCACCGTCGGCGCAACCGGATGACGGCCCTTCCACGCGACCGCCGGGCTGGGCGCTATGGTTGTCCCCATTGATTCACCCCCCGCAGCACATCTTCGACCACACACCCGACTCGCTCCGCGAGTGGGTCGTGTCGCATGGCTGGCCCGCTTTTCGAGCCAAGCAGGTGCTCGAGTGGGTCTACGGGAAAGGCGTCGCCGAACCCGAGCGGATGACCAATCTCAAGCCGGCCGAACGCGATACGCTCGCACGTGAGATGGCGTTTCTCTCGGGAGAAACCGTCGCCCACCAGAAGGCGTCGGACGGAACACAGAAACTCCTGATCGAATGGTCAACGGGAGAGAATGCTGATCCCTCGGTTCATGGTTCATCGTCTCCGCTCACGGTTCTGAACAGCGGCCCTTCGCCGACGCGGAAGACACCGGCCAGGTCACTTCAGACCGAGTGCGTCATGATTCCCGCCGACTACGACGAGGACCGCGGCGAAGGGCGCGGCGACTTCGCTCGGAAGACCGCGTGCATCTCGTCCCAGGTCGGATGCCCCGTGGGGTGCGCGTTCTGCGCCTCGGGCCTCGGCGGACTGGACGGCAACCTCTCGGCGGGGCGCATCGTGGAACAGGTGTGGCGCCTGGCACGCCTCCCGGGGGTCGAGCGGATCACGAACGTGGTGTTCATGGGCATGGGCGAGCCGCTGAGCAACTTTGCGAACGTGGTGCGCGCAATCCGAACCATGGCCGCCCCGTGGGGATTGGGGATCAGCGCCCGGAAGATCACGATCAGCACGGTGGGCCTGCCCAAGGCGATCGAGCGCCTGGCGGAGGAACTGGAACTGCCCGTGACGCTCGCGCTCTCCCTGCACGCCCCCAACGACGCCCTGCGAAGGACGCTGATCCCTTGGGCCGAATACACAACCATCGACGCGCTCTTCGAAGCCTGCGATCAGTGGTTCAGAAAAAGCGGCCGTGAGATCACACTTGAATACACCCTCCTCGGCGGCGTGAACGACCGCGCTGAGCACGCGGCAGAACTCTCGATCATCGCCAAGCGCCTTCGGGCCAACGTGAACCTCATCCGGTACAACGAGGTGAAGGGGATGCCCTTCCAGCGGCCATCCACCGAACACGTGAGGCAGTTCCAGGAGATCCTGCGGAACGCACGGGTCAACGCACACATCCGCGCCAGCCGCGGGCGAGACATCGCGGCGGCGTGCGGGCAGTTGCGCCACGAGAAAGCCGCTACCTAGCCCCATTCCAGCCGGATCAGGAAAAGCGGGCGACGCGAGTCGAACGCGCAACATTCAGCTTGGAAGGCTGACACTCTACCATTGAGTTACGCCCGCAACGGCGGAGATCATACACGGTGTCACTCGGAAGAGCGATCGGTCGACCGCTCGGCTTCTCGGCGCACCGAGGGCCCGGGAGCCTCGCCCGTGCGTTTGCTTGGCGTGGCTGCGGAAGAGCAAGTCTTCAGGTGTTTCCGAACGTTCCTTGTTTCTCGATGACGAGGTGAAGAACGGTGGCCCTTCTCGCGTCAGGCGCGACGGCGGCGGCCGAAGCCGAACGCCAGCACCATCAACGGGGCGGCCGACGCCGGGCCGGGAACGCCGCGGACGGTCTCACCGATCCCAATCGCGGTCGCGCCGCTCTCGGGAGCGGTGACGATTAGTCGCGAGTAGGTGGCGGTGAGTTCGTCGGGCACGGACGGACCGCTGCCGATCGAGCCGGGCAGTCGCAGATCGGGATCGACCATGATCGGGTCGAACACGTCCGAACTTCCGAACTCATCGACGATGCCCGCGAAGTGGTCGGCGACGTTCGGTATGGATTTCCGGGTGCGCGCGATTTCAGGGATGTCGATGTGTCCCTTCACGCCGTCCAGGTAATCCGCGTTTGCCGCGGGGATCGGGCCGAGCGTCGCGACCGCGAGGCCGACTGCGCTCACGGCCCTTAGCCAGTTGTTGCTGCCCATCTGTTGCTCTCCTTGGCGCCCTGCACCACACGGGCTGTTTCGAGGATCTTCCATCCGGTCGACCGGAACGAGGGGAAGCGGCCCATCGTCGCGCTGATGAGGCTTCGTTCCTGGTCATCGATGGTGAACGCAAGGTCGAGGCCGGTCGAGTCCACCATCAGGTTATGCAGAGCAAACTGGATGGTAAAGACACGCTCGCGCATCGCCCAGTTGTCGAGACGCTCGGCGATCGCCAGCGCCTTCGACATGAACACGCCCATCGCCTGCTGCAACTCCCGTCCTTTGAGATGCCTCAGAGCGATGTTGCTCCCGAAGATGCACCACCAGCCGTAGCTCTCGATCCAATCGCCCGCCACGGTTGAACGCGCGGGATCGACGGTTTCAAGGGCCGAGAGCATCTCGGTGACCGCTGCCCTGGCGTCGCGCTGACCCAGTTCAACTTCCACTTCGATGATGCCACCCTTGCAGGTGTTGGCGATGCCATTCAGCGACTCGTCGCCCAGTTCACGGGCGAGCGAGGTGTACAGATCGTACGCGCGGGTGAGATCGGCTCGAGCCGCCTGCGCGTGGGTTTCGTGATTCTCCGGCTCCATCGCCACCAGTTGGCGCCGTGTGTTGCCGCGAACGTAGTAAACGTACGCCACACGCTTCCAATCATGACGTTTGGTCGGGGGGTTCGCCTCGTACCAGTCGGCGAGCACCTCGGACGTGCCGAGCGCCGGCGTCAGGTCCCACAGCGTGTACTGAGCGTTCGCCAGCGTGGCCTGGAGCACAAGCCGCAGGCGGACCGAAAGAGGCCCCTGCTGCAGCCCGAGACGGGCGGCCTCGAGGACTTTCGGATACCGCCCCATGCCGTCCCATCCAGCCGCTTCGCGGATGAAAGCGTGCGCCCGCTCGTCGCCGGTTCGCGCCACTCGGAACATCGCCTGCGACAACTCGACCACGCGACGATAGTCCGCCGCGCGAACCGCCTCGGCGATCAGATCGTTATATTCTTCGAATGACGTCGTCGGCGCCGGAGACGAGGCCGAGGCGGTCGCCCCCCCGCTCCAGATCGCTTCGATGACTTCGCCGACCGGCCACTCGAGCGTCTCCGCGAGCCGCACCAGGTAGTCCATCTTCGGATTGGCGCTCTCGGGCACGATCTTCGTGGGGTCTCGATCGAGCGCTCGCGCGAGTTGAGAACGGCTCCACCCGCGCGCGACGCGAGCAAGGTTGAGCAGCATTTCCAATCTCTGACGCCGTAGGTCGGACGCGTCCATAGGGTTCTCCCGCGACTTTTGCCGGATGCGGCTTCCTTGCCCTACTTCCGAAGGTTCACCAGAAACCGTCGGAAACTTTCCGGGACGCTTGCCATGTTGAATTGTCTCGGTCTGCATCGCCGAAACAAGCCCTCTCAAAACAAAATCATCCACGAAACCCTTACAAACATTCGGTATCCGTGCCCGTTGGGTTCCGAACCGAGACTTGAATCTTTTCCAGCGATCCCAACGACTCCGTCTCGCCTAGGTATCGTAACCAGCGGCACTTCTCTAATCTACCGAATTCGCCCAGGCGAGCAAGAACCAACGAGACCGGAAATCTACAAAAAATCGGGGGGGATCTCCGCACAGCCCTGAAATACCGTACATAATGCAAACATATCCCGCTACGCCGCGCTCACGAGGTGTCCCAGCTCCCTCACGATACGTTCCCGCATCACTTCCACCTGCGAAGGCGCAAGATCCAGGGTGACGGCGATCTCCGCGGGGCTCATGCGTTCGGCGTACGCCAGCACAAGAAACAAACGGTCCTGCGCTGAAAGCTCCTTCACGATCGCCTGTCGCAGTCGATCCCGCACCGTGCTCACGGCGGGAATATCAGACGCGACAGGACCAGAACTTCCTGTGGATGAAGCCGTTGAAGTCCGACGGGTTGTCCGGGCTGAGCGCTGAGGCATGTGTCAGGTCCTTCCTTGACCACTCGCTCACGATTCATCGTCCTCCAATGACGATGAGGCACATCGTACATTCGGACAGCCGGGACGCACAAGTGAGGGAGAACTCCTCAAGCCGTCCACCGACCGATAACGGCCCCATCGGGCTAGACTGAGCGCTCACGCAGGAGAGCCACGCCATGGCAATGACCCCTTCCACCATGCGTCTCGCGCTCGGTTCGTTCGCGCCGGGCTTCCGTTTGCGCGATCACGCGGGACGATGGGTGGACCGCGCCGATTTCTCGAGCGCGAAAGCCCTGGTCGTGATGTTCATCTGCAACCACTGCCCCTTCGTGAAGCACGTCCGCGCGGAACTGGCAAGGCTTGGTCGTGACTATCAGTCTCAGGGCGTCGCGTTCGTCGCGATCAACTCGAACGATGTCGAGGCCTATCCCGACGACAGCCCGGAGAAGATGGCGATCGAGGCCCGCGACGCAGGCTACACGTTCCCCTACCTGTTTGACGCTGACCAATCGGTGGCGAAGGCCTACGCCGCGGCGTGCACGCCGGACTTCTTCGTCTTCGACGGTTCCGGGAGGCTTGTCTATCGCGGACAACTCGATGACAGCCGCCCGCCGGGCAGGTCGAGCGCGAGCACCATCCCCGTCACGGGGCGCGATCTCCGCGCGGCGCTCGACGCGGTGCTCGCCGGGCGACCACTTTCAACGGATCAACGGCCGAGCATCGGGTGCAATATCAAGTGGAAGCCCGGAAATGAGCCGGACTTCGGGTGAAACCGCGTCGGTTTGACAGAGCGAAGTTGCGGCCCCTAGCCTCCGCTCCATGAGCGCTGAAACCGTCAGGGGTGAACCCAAACTGCAGGACGTGAAGATGCATCTGCTCCGCCCCACCGAGCCGGGCATCGGCATCGTCACCCGGAATGAACGATGCACCGCGAGCAAGAAGGCCGCGGGCTTCGTCCGACACATCGAGATCGATGTCACCGGCACGCCCCTGGTCGGCCAGTGCTGGCCCGGGCAATCGCTCGGCGTGATCCCGGACGGAGTGGACGGGCACGGGAAGCCGCACAAGGTCCGCCTGTACTCGCTCTCCTCACCCCTGGCGGGGTGTGACGGACAGGGAAGGGTGTACGCCACCACCGTCAAGCGGTCGATCGATGAGCACTGGGACAACCACACGCTGTTCCTTGGCGTCGCCTCCAACTTCCTGTGCGACCGCCAGCCCGGCGACAAGATTATGCTCAGCGGGCCGGCGGGGAAGCGCTTTGTGCTCCCGGCCGACCCGAATGCGCACGATTACCTCTTCTTCGCGACGGGCACGGGCATCGCGCCCTACCGCGGCATGATCCTCGACCTCATCGGCAAGGGATGCACCAGCCGCATCACGCTGGTCATGGGCTCACCGTACGCCACCGATCTCATCTACCACGATTTCTTCCTGGGCATCGCCGAGAAGCACAGGAACTTCACCTATCTGACCGCGATCAGCCGTGAGAAGGCGGAGGGACGATCCGGGTTGTATGTGCAAGATCGGCTCGCGGTGGACCGCGATCACCTGCTGCCTCAACTCTCCGACGAGAGGAACCTGATCTACATCTGCGGGCTGGCGGGAATGGAACTGGGAATCTTCCAGCAGCTGGCGCTGATCCTCCAAGGCGATGCGCTCGAACAGTACCTCCGCGTGGACGCGGCGGCGATGAGCGACATCCGCCGATGGGACCGCCGGATGATTCACAAGGAAGTGCGGCCGACCAGGCGGATCATGATGGAGGTGTACGCGTAACCCGTTGCCCCGCGGTCGTCCGCGCCCCGCGCACAGGATGAAAAAAGGCGTCGCGCGGACGGCCGCGCGACGCCTTCTCTTTTTCAGCCGATCAGAGCGGGATCAGTTGCAGGAGTTGCCCCACGCGCCGAGCACGAGGGTGATGTCGTTGAAGTCGTAGGTTCCCCATCCCGCAAGAATCGTCGAGATATCGCCGAAGTTGATCTCGCAGTCGCCGTTGTAATCGTTGGGGCAGGGCGGCGGCGGCACGTTGGCGAGGAACTCGATGTCATCGATGTTCCAGCCGCAGTAGATCACGGAACCATCGGTCGGCCCGATGATCCACCGGAGGTAGACGGTGGGTTGATTGTCGGCGATCGCGGAGATGTCGTAGGTCTGGAGGCTCCAGCCCGTCGTCGGGTTGAGCGATGCGCCGCTGTGCGCCCAGACGGTTGTGAAGTTGATGCCGTCGGTGCTGACGCGGAACGAGGCCTGGTCGTAGGTCGAAGATTCGACCCCGAGCCAGCGCTGGAATCGAACCTTCACGCCCGTGCGCCCCGACATGTTCACCGGGGCGCTGGTGAGTTTGTATTCGGGCATGTTGTTGGTGTAGTTGCCCGCGAGGTTGTAGCCGAGCACGTTCGCGCCGGTGTACCCGCTGGTCGGGTCCGAGGCGCCCGACCCGCCGCCGGCCGATCCGCCGCCGCCGGTCGGGACTCCGAATGCCCACGCCCCCTCCATCGTCCACCGGGGCGACTCGTTGAGCGGGAATGAAGCCACCACGGTCGGCCCACCCACCGCGATCGAGACGGTGGCGGTGTTGGAATCGCCGCCGTCCGGCGACATGCCGAAGTCATTCACGATGAAGGTGAACGTGTCGGTGCCGAGGAACGAGCAGTTGGGGTCGTAGTTGACGATGTTCCCGTTGCCTGAAAGGGTGTGCGGCACGCTCGTGATCTGGCCGGAGTTCGGATCAAAGAGCCGACCATTCGAAGGAAGCCCGGTCACGATGAAGCGGATCGCCGCCGGCGGGTCGGGCAGGCCGTCGTCCGAGCCGAGCAGGGTGATCGGGATCAACTGGCCGAGCGGTGTCGCGACGCTGCCTCCAGAGGCGATCGGCGGGCGCGGGCCGCAACCGCCGTAGCTTGAGAAGTTGGACTCGAAGAACGGCACGGGAAGCCCCGTGCCACGCGACAATCCGATCAGCCCGTCGGTGATCCCGACGTTGAGGTACGACAGCACGATTCGGCCGTCAAAGTAGAGCTCGTACTGGAACGTGACGGTGTTGGTGGTGTTGTACTCGCGCACGTTGACGTAGGAGATCACCAGCCGGTCCGACTCCTGCTTCCACGTCACCGTGCCGCCCTGGTGCGGCCCGAGGTCGTCAAAGAGCGCGGAGATGCGCGGCTTGTTGAAGTGAACCGCGAGCGTTTCGCCGGTGGTACCGTCGGCCGCCGTGAAGGTGAGATTGCCGTTGGGGTTCAGGAAGACCGATGAGTACGACGCGCCGTACAGCTTGACGGTCTGCCCGCCGGTCAGGTTGATGGTGAACGCCGGCGAGTCGTCGGGCAACGTGACGGGCGTGCCGGACGCCGGATTGGTCGGCAGCGCGACGATGGGGGTCGCGCACACCGCGTAGCCCTCAAACGTCTGGTTGGGGGTGAAGAGGAACGAGACGTTGTCGATGTCGTTGTCGGTCTCGAAGATCTCGGTGAAGTAGTCGGGGGTTTCCGGGGTGACAAACGAGTAGCACGACCCGCCGTTGTTGTCGGAGGTGAAGTTGCCCGATGGGTCGGTCGCTTCAACGGAGAAGTAATAGGTCGTGTTGTCGCTCAGACCGGTGAGATTGACCGAGTGGCTGGTGCCCGAACCTGTCGCCGCGCTGGATGTCAGCGCGCCGCACGAGGTGCCGTAGCGCACCAGGCCGGTCGCGGTCTCGTTGGTGTTGAAGGTGATGGTGGCGCTGATCGGAGAGATCGTGGCGGGCGGAACCGCGACGTTGGAGATCACGGGACCCGCGCAGTCCACGGTCGCGGTTGACGTCACGACCGCGGGCATGCCGCCTCCGGTGTTCGCATCGTTGTAGGTGAGCGTCACGGTGTCCGCGTGCCCGACCTGGAGGATGCCGACGCCGGCACTCGTGGACAACTGAACCGTCGCCGCAAAGGTCGCGGCTTCCGGCGAAACCTCCGTCAGCAGGACGTTGAACCCGACCGGATCGGTGGTCGAAGCGACGTGGACGGTCACGGTGTCAACCACGCTGTCGCTCGTGTTCAAGTCACAATCAACGACGCGCAGCCCCGCGACGCTGGAGCAGTTGTAAACGTTGCGATCAAGCGTCGCGACGCCCTGGCTCGAGCAGTTGACCAGGAACGGGCTGGCGCACAGCGAGAAGGGCTGAGGCCCCTGCGGCACGTTGAAGCCGCGCACCTCGATCAGGTACGCGCCCGGCATGGGGTTGTTGATGAGCACCTGCTCGTTGTTGTCGCGGAAGTTCCGCGTGGTGCGGACGGCGTTGGCGCTGGGGGCGGCCGGGTTCAGGGTCCACGGGAAGTACTGCCCGCCAGGCCCGGTCACAACAAGGTCAAGGTCGTTGACCAGCGTGGGATTGACGTTCGGCGTTCCGGCCGGATCGTCCCACGCGATCGTCACCTTGAGCACCGTATCGCTCGGTGAGACGACGACCGTCGCGGTGTAGACGCCGCCCTGCGAAACGGTGTTTTCAAAGAAGTTGCCCGAACGAACAAACTCGATCGCCGGGATCACGCGGACCGAGCCGTAGCCCGACTGGTAGTCCGGGCCGGGATTCAGGATGTCCACCGCGGTGTGCATCCAGATCGCCTTGAGCGTCGAGTTCCGAGGATCGGGCCGGCTGGGGTACTGCGCACGGAAGTCCTGGAGGACCAGCGCGCTCAGGCCGCAGACCGTCGGCGAGGCCATCGACGTCCCGCACTTCGAGTTGTACGCGGTGTCGCTGCTGCTGCTGGTCGAGGTGACGCCGCCGTCACCGCCGTTCTGGCAACCCGGCGCCGAGATGTCGGGGCGCATTCGGCCGTCGTCCGACGGCCCCCATGACGAGAAAGTGGTCATGGAGTCGTCGTTCGCGTTCAGCGCCCCGACCGTGATGTGATTCTTCGCGTTGGCTGGTGGGCCGCTGCTGTAGTAGGAGCCGAAGCCCTCGACGTTGCAGCGCGTTCCCTGCCGCTCGTTGCCCGCGGCCCAGACGATGCGGAACGGCTCGCCGTTGATCGAACCCCGGACCATCGAGTCGATGATCGTGTCCGTGAAGCCGTAGTCACCCTGCCAGGAGCAGTCAAATCCGTTCGGCTCCGTGTTGTTCCCGATGGAGTTGTTGGCGATGTCCGCGCCGTGATTCGTCACCGCCGCCGTGTAGTCGGCGATCATGTCGCCGGGATCGGTGTACAGGAACCCGTTGCCCCCGCCGAACTGGAACCCGGCGTTCACGATGAGCACGCCGGGCGCCATGCCCCGGTTGTTGATGTTGGCGACGCCGGCGCCGCCGATCGTCCCGGAAACGTGGGTCGAGTGGTCGGACGTGCTCGACGTGTCGCCGGGGAGGTTGATCGCACGCCCCTGGAAGTCCACGTGAGTGGTCCGGCTGCGGCCGCCGTCGTACACGAGCACCGTGACCCCAGCGCCGTTGAGGTTGTAGGGAGCCGCCTGCGCGGTGTTGGCGCCGGTAATCGCCCGGTTCTCGGCGTTCAACTCGCTGAACTGGGGCAGCGGCGGCTCGATCCACATGACCTCATCGGCGTCGGCCAACGCCTTGATGTTCTCGTACGGCAGCTCGATGACGGCGCCGTTGACCATCTCGATCGGGGAGACGAGCGCCGCGCCATGCTCCGCGAGCACGCCGAGCGCCTTGCCGTCGAAGTCCACGTCGGGATGGAACATGATGTACGCGGCGACCATGGGGTTCGATTCGGCAGCGCCGGGCTTGGCTTCGCCCACAATCGACCACGGCTGGACCTTGCCGCTGAGAAGATCGGGGTGCAGCTTCCACTCGCGCTGGATCGGGCGGATGTTCCGGAAAGGTTCGACCGCCGCGATCGCCCCGGGGTTCAGGTTGTCAGCGTCGACCGCCGCGAAGTAGGAGTTCTCGCTGACGTAGTTCATCAGCGTGAGACCCGAGGCCTTCAGCGCGTCTTTCTCCGAGTCGAGAAGGGGGCGATCGAACGAAACGACGAAGCGCTTCGGCCCCGCTTCGCCCCGCCTGGCCGCCGAGATCGCTTCAAGCGAAGTCTGGATCTCCTGCTTGTTCATCTTCGCGACCGGCGCTTCCTCACCCGTGCGCCAGCGGATTCCGGCCTCCGCGGTCGATGGAATCGACCAGGATGCGGCGACGCCCGCGAGCGCCAAAAGACAACCCGCAAGCCCGCTACGGCCCGCACGCCTCAACGCAGCACTATTCATGAAACGGTGTCTCCTCACGAGAAAAAAGGGTCCACCAACGCACAACCCCATCGCTCGACCTCACGCCAGGCGACCGAGATCGTGATGGCCCAAACAATGTTCATCTGGGCCGACACAGTCGGACGGGGCATACGCGACCCTGCCCAGTTTCACAGCCCGCGCGCCACCGAATCGGACACCACGAACTGGAACCGACTCAAACTTGACCGACGACAGCCCCCGGGTCAAGCAAAAACCCAGAGATCGTGCAGGATTCTTTTGGCCCGTTCGTCGCCGCGGAGCCTGACTCCGAAACGCTCGAGCCCCTGACTACCCTCAATGGGGTCTCATCGCGCCGGGATGACCTCGAACAACTCCACCTCAAAGACGAGCGTGGACTTCGGCGGAATCACCGGGGGAGAGCCGCGGTCTCCGTATCCCAACTCCGGGGGAATCACCAGGAAGCGCTTCCCCCCCGCTTTCATCCCGGCGACTCCCTCCGTCCACCCCTTGATGACCTGGTTCAGTCCGAAAACGATCGGCTGACCGCGGTCCACCGACGAATCGAACTTCGTCCCATCGGTGAGCCAGCCGGTGTAGTGAACCTTGACCCGGTCGGTGGCGGTCGGCTGGGCGCCCTCCCCCACCTTGGTATCCAGCGACCAGAGGCCGGTCGCGCTCTTCTCACCCGACGAGACATCAACGCCCTTGGACTTCACGTACTCGATCCCGGCGTTCATCGCTCCCTCTCGGGCCGCGAGCAGCGCTTTCTTTCGGTCATCCTCGGCTTTGCGGGCGTTCGCGATCGCCTCGGTCAGTTCGCCGGCAGGGACTCGCTTGACGGACGTAATGGAAACGGGATCGACCGGCAGATTCTGGAACGCGGCGTCCTTCGCCTGTGTCTTGACCCCCTTGATCTTGTCAACCACGTCCATGCCGACCAGGACCGAGCCGAAGACGGCGTATGCGGCCCCGTCACGCGGCTCGTCCAGTCCGGCGTTGTCAACCACGTTGATGAAAAACTGGCTCGTCGCGGAATCGTGCACCGCCGTGCGGGCCATGGCGATCGTGCCGCGGAGGTTCTTCAGCCCGTTCTTCCACTCGTTTTTGATCGGGGCGTCGGTCGTCTTCTGAACGAAGTCAGCGGTGTAGCCGCCACCCTGGATCATGAACCCGTCGATCACTCGGTGGAAGATGGTCCCGTCGTAGTGGCCCTTGTCGGCGTATCGGAGGAAGTTCTCGACCGAGAGCGGCGCCTTCTCGCGGTTGAGTTCGAGGACGATGTCGCCCATCGTGGTGCTCATTCGGACGTATTCCATGGATGCTCCGGCCGGATCCGAGGCCGGTGCGGCTTCGGGTTGTTGTGCAAGGAGTGAAGCGGGAATCAGAAGCCCGCCCAATACGAAGCCGACGACCTTGGACAGAAGATGCCGCATGAAGAGTGAGTCCCGGGCGCTGATCGCCCCAAATGGTGTGCGATTCGGACAAGACGACGCTCGCAATGGTACCACCCCGGACCGCGCACGCCGCACGGAGCCAAAAGCGGCGGAACCCCGCACAGGGGCGGGGTTCCGCGGAGTTCTCGTTGAATCAGGAACCGATCAGATCCGGCGACGGCGGACCGCCGCGAGGCCGGCGAGGCCGATGAGAGCCATCGAACCGGGGGTCGGAACCACGTCGAAGAAGTAGGTCACCTTGGCGGTGCCGAAGGCGCCGAAGTCATCGAAGTTGATCGAGGCGTCAGCCGAACCCTGGGCGGCAAAGCCGCCCGAGCCGGAGATCGTGCCGATCACCACGCCGTTGCCGATCCAGGGGAGCAGGCCCGGGGGCGGGAACGGGAAGACCAGGGCGCTGTCCGTATCGCTGCCCATCACCATGCCGAAATCGGCGAAGTCAGGGCCCATGCCGTTCGGCAGGCCGCCGTTGTCCGTCGCGGTGACGGGGATGGGGCTGCTGACGGCATTGATGCCAAGGCCGAGCGAGGCGTTCGCAATGGAGAAATCGATGATGCCCGTGACGCTGACCGCGAAGTCGTTGGCATCGATGGTGCTGTTGTTCTCAGCGGTGATCAGGGCCGAGATCTTGCCCTCCATCTCAACGCTCACGGCCTTGAGGATGCGGGTGCCGCCCTGCGTATCGAACTGTTGGAACTGGACCTGAGTGTTGCCCGGCGAGAGCGGGAACGACCACTCCTGGAGCTGCATCTCCATTTCGCTGAACGAGGCCTGAGCGCCGGCGGACGCGGCGAGAACCATACCGAGGGCCAAAACTGTGTTCTTCATGAAAACTCTCTCCTTCTCTGTGCATCCGCCCCAAAGCGACCGCGCTTCCGGGAGGTGCACGAACCAAACTTTGCACGAGTGCCCTGTGCGATAACGCTTCGCGTGAAGCGGGCGACCCTATGCGTCCCAGAATATGCCACAAAAAGGGGACCGAGTCAAGCGGAATACTGGGAGCGCACCGGAGGACCGCTCAATTGTGCGCATTCATGTCCAAATCGGTCACGCTCTGATCGGTATGCGCTAGGACTTGTCGTCCCGCCCGTGACCTCATCGTCGAGATCGCGGATGGCCGAGCCGACCTTCGGCAACCACCCTGCCCCGAAGATCGACAGGAATAAAAAAGGCCCCGCGCCGAAGCACGGGGCCTTTCGAGATTCAAGTGAAGCGCCAGAGCCGATCAGAAACGGCGACGGCGGATCGAGACGAGACCGGCCAGCCCGAGGAGAGCGGCCGAGCCGGGGGTCGGGACGGCGTCGAAGAAGTAGGTCAGCTTCGCGGTGCCGGAGGCGCCGAAGTTGTCAAAGTTGATCGTCGCGTCAGACGTTCCCTGCGCCGCGAATCCGCCCGAGCCGGAGACGGCGCCCATGATCGTGCCGGGGCCGATCCAGATCGGAAGGGGGAACCCGAAGGCGCTGTCGCTGTCGTTGCCGGAGACGGTCCCGAAGTTGTGGAAATCCAGGCCCATTCCATTTGGAATGCCGCCGTTGTCCGTGGCCGAGACCGCAACGATCGGTGAGTTGGCGATGATTCCCAGACCGCCGGAGAGCGGCCCGACATTGATGTCGACGATGCCGGTCAGGCTGACCGCAAAGTTGTTCACCGGGATCACGCTGTTGTTCTCAGCGGTGATCGAGGCCTGCATCGAGCCGTCGATTTCCAGGAGAACGCCCTTCAGGACGCGGGTGCCGCCCATGGTGTCAAACTTGTTGAACGTGACGGTGTCGTTCCCCGGCGAGAGCGGGAAAGCCCAGGACTGCGTTTGCATCTCCATCTCGGAGAACGAGGCCGACGCCCCCGCGGCGATAGCCAGAACAGATGCAACTGCAAACACATTCTTCATGAGTTTCTCTCCCTTTTCTTCCCTCGGCGGACGAACGCCGAAAAGTGTCTCTTCAACAATCACCGCCAGAACCCCGAATGGGATTGCGTAGTGATTCCTCTTTACGGAAAGTACCCCAAGAACCAATCGTCGTCAAGGATGATGCGCTGCAGACTGAAAGTTTGATCATTCCTGCGACACGATGTGCGGCCCCTGTTCGGTTCGATAAACATCCCGAACATGGCTGACTTGGAATATCCAGCGATCGGAGGCAACAACTCGATTGGGTGAAAGCGGCACGCATTTACCCGGTTTTACTTTTGGCAGGCACGAGAACTTCGTACGTCCGATTTCTACGCTTGTCGCCTTGGAAACGTGCCCGACATACGGCACACTGATTATCTCGGAAACCCTGGCTTGCGGCCGCGCGCCCTTGCCAGCGGACCGTGCTTCGTTCGAAGGAGAGGGAAAACGGCATTGAAAATCGCTCGATTTAAGCACCTCCGCCTCCGGGCACGGGCGGTTGTCGTCGGCTGGTTGTTGTGCGCGTCATCCAGTCAGGGGGCGGGGATGCTTTATGTGAATGCCACCGCTGCACCCGGCGGCACGGGCCTTTCGTGGAGCAGCGCATTCCCTCGGCTTGAGACCGCGCTCGCGACTGCTGCCGGATCGGGAGGGATGTTCAACGAGATCTGGGTCGCGCAGGGGGTCTATCGCCCCGACGGGGGGAGCGGAGATCGGAGTGCAACCTTTCTCCTCTTCAGCGGCGCGGTGATACGCGGCGGATTTGCCGGCAGCGAGACGACCCTTGGTCAGCGCGTCCCCGGTGCATTTCCGACGGTGCTGAGCGGCGACATCGGGACGCCGAATGACTCGGCGGACAACTCGTTTCATGTTGTTTCCATGCGTGTTCTTGTTGCGCCCGCCCTCATCGATGGATTCACGATCCGGGATGGTCGCGCCGACGGCGGGTCGTTCCCGAACAACTCGGGCGGCGGCCTTCTGAACGAGGGGACGACGCTGGTGACGGATTGTGTCTTTGAGCAGAACTTCGCGGTCTCGGGGGGCGGCGCGCTCAGCCGATTCGGCGCGGGCACGTTTGTGAACTGCCACTTCGTGAGCAACTCGGCCTCGTCGGAGGGGGGCGCGCTCTACATCCGCGACGGAGGCGGAGCGACCTCGTGCGTGTTCTCGGGGAACAACTCGGCCTTCGGCGGCGCGCTCTGGACCTGTTGCGGCACCATCAAGGTCAGCGACTGCGCTTTCACGTCCAACTTCGGCAACTTCGGGGGCGCGCTCTTCAACTCCAGCGGCTCGCTGGTGCTGAAGCGCTCGATGTTTTTCGGCAACTCGGCCTCGCGCGGCGGCGCAATCCACTCGGGAACGAACGCGTGGATCGTCAACTGCTGCTTCGCGGGAAACTCGGGGGATCGTGGGGGAGCGATCTACGCCAACGCCGCGGGGAACCTGGTCAACTGCGTGTTCACCCGCAACTTCGCCCTCTCCTCGGGCGGCGCGGTCTGGGCCGCCTCCTCGTTGAATCTTTCGTCGAGCACGCTTCACGGAAACAACGCGCTGCTCTTCGGCGGCGGGCTGTACTGCGAGTCCGGGATGACGAACGTGAACAACTCGATCCTCTGGTCGAACACGGACAACACCGGGAGCGGCCAGTCCTCGCAGATCACCCGCGTCGGCGGCTCGTTGTGGACGAACTACAACTGCATCAAGGGATGGACCGGTTCGCTCGGCGGGTCCGGCAACACCGGTTCACCTCCCCAGTTTGTGGATCCCGCCGGCGCGGACGGGTTGCCCGGTACGCTCGACGACAACTTCCGCCTGCTCGACAGTTCACCCTGCATCGACACCGGGAGCACGGGGCACGTGCTGGCGGATTCGGCGGATATCAACGACAACGGCAACATCGTCGAGCCGACACCGCTTGATTATGACCTTGCCCCGCGCGTGATCGAGCACCTGTTCTGTCCGCCCAACGGCCCGCCTGCCGCGCCGTTGATCGACATGGGGGCGTTTGAGTTCGTCCCGCCCCCGAGGGTGATGGGCGACGCCGACGGCGACGGAAACGTTGACTTTGCCGACATTACAACCGTGCTGGCGGGGTGGGGCATGACGCTTGTTCCGGCCGACGTCAACGACAGCGGAGCGGTCGATTTCTCCGACGTCACCACCGTGCTCGCCAACTGGGGAAACACGGCGCGATCGGGCGGTTTTGCCGAGTGACCTCGCTCGGTGAGGCACACTCCGGCCGTCTTTCATGCCGCCTTGGGCGCGGTCTCTTCAATTCTCTGGCTCAGCACGTCGGGCGTGAACGGTTTCACGACGTAGTCGTTGGCGCCGGCCTTGATCGCTTCAAGCACGCGCGACTTTTCCGATTCGGTCGTCACCATGATGATCGGCTGATTCATGCCTTTGGCACGGAAGTGCTTGACAAAGGTCAAGCCGTCCATGTTCGGCATGTTCCAGTCCACCAGCAGGAGGTCGGGAGCGAACCCTTCGGCCTTCGTCAGCGCGTCGGCCCCGTCGCACGCCTCCTCGATATCGGTGTGACCGAGCTGCGCCAGGACAGACTTCTGGATATGTCGCATCGTCCTGGAATCATCGATGAGAAGCACCTTCACTGGGCATCCTCCGCTTCTGCCGCACATGCGGCGGCCTCGGGCGCCGCGGACCGCTGGACGGCGATCTCCAATGTGAACGGGCCACAATCGCAATCACATGCGATGAAGGCCCGCCTGTGTTCGTTTCGGGCGTCGGCCGCGAGGAACGATCCGACCGTTACGGATGGGCATGAGACGGTCAGATCATTCCATTGCAACCGGGAGGCGGCGCCACCGGCGATCATGCCCGCCACCTCGCCGATCGCGTCCGAGACGTCGTCGATCGAGGGGGCATCGTTCCTCCCGGACATCATGGCGTAGATCCGCCGGGCCGTCTCCAACGGGCAGCGGAAGTCGGCGTACCCGTCCACGTCGCCGGACACCTCGACGACAACCGAAAGATCGCCCGACGGCGTGGGGCGAGGGAGCGAGCCGAGGCGCTCGAACTCGACCTGCATGTGCAGCATGGTCTCGAAGACGTTCCGGGTGGATTCCATAAAGCCCGACACAACCTGTTTCTCCATCTGAAACCTCCTGGATGTCGCGGTCAGGGGGCCGCGCCGTCATGCTTGCGTGATCGCTGTAGTAGACCGCCGGCGTCGATGATGAGAGCCATCTCGCCGTCCTCGAGTTCGGTTGCGGCCGCGTAGTGACCCTCCGAGACACCGGCATCGCACAACGGCATCACGACGATCTCCCGCTTCCCGATCAGATGATCGACCGAGAGCGCCACGAGGCGCTCGGCGTCCGAGACGACCACGGCGTACCGGCCAGGCTCCGTGTTAGGGGACTCATCCGTGCCGTCGTCCAGGCGAACGAGCGGCACGACGCCGCCGCGGAATCCGACGTGTGGTTGACCTTGGATTTCGCAGAGAGAGGCACCTTCCAGGCGGACGATCTCCGCGATGCTGAGGAGCGGGATGGCCACCCGGCGCGAGCCGACATCCGCGACGACCGCCGAGATGATCGTGTCGTTCAGCGGCGTACGCATCTCGATCGTGCTGCACCGCCCCCGCGACAGAGGCGCGGCAACGGTCCAGCCAAGGTCTCTGAACCACTCCGCCCCCTGAGACAGCCTGGCCGACACGAACGAGTTGTCAGCCGCGCGGCCCGTCGAGGATTCACGCGAGCCGACGGGGTCGTGGCAAGTCGGTCGCTCTTCACCTGAGACGGGGTCAACGCAGAGAGCGATGCGAAGGTATCCACCTTGACTCGACGCGGACATCTGAATGTGCGTCGAGGAGTTGGTGTCGCGCGCTCGCTGAACAGCGGGAGGACTGTTCCGGGTTGAGATGAGTTCACGCAGCAGTTGGAGGATCGGATCATGGAGCGAATCGAGTCGGCGATGGTCGATCTCGATCTCACCGCCGACGAACTCCAGGGTAGTGCGTCCGCGGCCGGGTATCCCGCTATCGTGAAGCGCGGCGCGACACCGTTCGAAGAGCCGGCTCAGCGGCTGCCGCCGAGCGTGCAGGACACTTGCCTGCAGCCCGCTCGTGGCGTGGTCGATCTCGCGGGCGAGGCTTCTCAGTGAGTCCAGCACGGCACCGGGCAGGCCGAATGAACGTTGATCTCCCGTGAAGGCCAACAGTCGATTTCGCGCCTGTACAAGAGCGCAGGCGTGCGTGAGGATCGCATCCAGTCGTTCAGCCTGAACCGGGACAAGAGAGCCGAAGCCGTTTGAGCGTGAGGTCTCCTCCGTTGTGAGTCCGACGTCGCTCTTTGCGGCGCGAACCGGCGCGGCGCTCCCGATTCCCAGCGTCGCGCTCCCCGCGAAGTGAGGCGCATTGGCTGCGGCGGCTCGTGGATCGGCCGCGAGGGTCCCGTCGAGAGATTCAGCCGCATGGGCGGCATCCGATCGAGTCTCCTCGGCCATCCGGCGGAGTTGCTCCGTCGCGCGAGTGACCGTCGCGCTCGCCTCGCTGCACGCATTGGATTCAAGGGAGGCCAGTTGATGAGCAATCGTGATCAATCGTGCATCGCCGAAGTAGTCGGCGGTGGGCAGTAGCGCGGCCGCCACCTCGGCGGTTGTTCCCGCGCTCAGCGCTTTGCTCAACGAGTCAAGTTCCGCGGCGAGCGCGTCAAGGAGGGCCTCTCTCTGTGGGGTCAGTCGCCGCGGTCGAAGGACGCACTCCTCAACGAGAACTTCTGATCGCTCATTGACGGGTGTACGGGTCATCGGCGCATGGCTCCGCATCCTTCATGAGGCGTGATTCCGGCATCGAAGCCCTGCTCCGAAGTGCCTTGCCCAGCATGCATCGGCGCGCTCCGCGCCGCCGGCGGAACGATGGGGACGCCGACTCCTACTGATTCGGGCGGCCCAGCGGCTCACTTCACGCCGAGCACGGAAACCCGAGCCTTCCCGGTTGGAACAGCATCGTGCCCGATGATCGTTCCCCGCTCAACACCGGCAGACACCGGCTCTCCCCGAATGCGGCCGGTTCGGCGCGTACCGTTGATGAACAGTTTTCGGACGCTGGCCGCCCGCCCTTCCGTCAGAATCCGGCGGAGCGAAGCCACTCGCTCGGAGTCGCGTTGAGAGCCGAGGCGATGGCGACCAGGCTTTCGAGGCTGGGGAGGTGGGCGCCACGCTCGATGCTGGACAGCTGGCTGACGCTGACGTTCGACGCCTCGGAGAGTTCCTTGAGGGTCCAGGCACGCTCGGCGCGCGTGAGTCGGATCTGCTTTCCAAGCTCGACGCGCAACCGGTCGTGCGGCGCACCGCCCAGGCCGAGCGACCTCGCCGCCTGCGCGAGCACTCGCCGCATTTCATCCATCGAAAAAGGCTTGGAGATGTAGTCGAACACGTCCTGCTTGAATGTCTCGCGCATGGTCTCCATCGAAGGATGGCCGGTGACGACGATCACGCACAGCCTGGGCCAGCGCGTCCGTACCTCCGCCAGCACGGCCTCCCCGCTGTACCGGCCCATCTTCATGTCGAGAAGCAGCACGTTCGGCATCCTCGATTCGATGGCCTTTGTCATTTCGTCGGGCGTCGCGGCGGTACGGATGTCGTGTCCCTGCGCCGAGAGCGACTCGCGGAGGTACTCACGAAAATCGGCGTCGTCATCGAGCGCGACGATGACCAAGGGGCAGGCCGCGTCCTCCTTTTCACCATGTTCGATCGGCCTTGTCATCGCTCACTCTCGTCGTTCGGTGACCTGTGCATCGGCGCCTGCCGTCGCGTGTTCGCCCTGGGGCAGCATGATCTCGAACACGGCGCCGCGTTCGGTGCCGTTCCTTGCCAGCAGCACTCCGCCGTGCTCACGGATGATTCCCTCCGCGACGGCCAGCCCCAGCCCCGTGCCGTGCGAATCCAGTTTCGTCGATTGGAACGGCTCGAACAGCCTGTCGAGCAGTGTCGCGTCGATACCCGGGCCGGTGTCGGAAATGGTGAGCGAGACCCACTTTCGATCATCCCGTTCCGATTCCTCTCCGACGACATCGATTCGGCCACTCCCCTCCATCGCATCGACGGCGTTCCGGAGCAGGTTGACCATGACCTGCACCAGCCGATCGGCATCGCCCAGCGCCTCAAGGTGATCCGGGACTCCGGCGCAGAGGCTGACGCCGTGGGCCGCGCGATCGATGCTGACGAGCGTCCACGCCTCTTCGACCACATCACGAAGGGCAACACGCTCCGTCTTCGGCGGCCGGACGCGCGCGAAGTCCAGCAGTCCCTCGCTGAGCCGTTCGAGCCGGCCGACGGTGCGGCTCATCAGCGCCGCCCGTTCGGGTGACACCGTCCTCCCGGGGTGTTCGGCAAGTTCCTCGACGCAGCCCTTCAGGACGGCGAGGGGGGTGTTCAGTTCATGGGCCATGCCGGCGGAGAGCATCCCGAGGCTCACCAGGCGGTCCTGGTCGGCGAGGTTGCGTCGCGCGGACTCGAGCAGGTGGTTCTTACGCTTCAACTCGAGCGCGATCGCCTCCACGCGCTGGAGCGCCGAGGCGAGCGCCTGTTCATGCTCGCGCAGCTTGATAATGGACCGGTTCCGCGTGCGCATGATCTCGCCGAGTTCGTCGGGGGGGATCCTCGATTCGGGGATCAGTTCCGATTCATGCCGACCCAGTTGCACGGCTTCATCGGCGGCGCGGAGCGTCTCGATCGGCTCGTAGACCTGGCGAGGGAGAACGAACACCTCGATGGTGAGCGCGATCAGGCCATAGACCGCGAGCAGCGCGATGGTCAGAAGCAGGTAGAGGCGGTTGACGGCGGCGCGAGCCTGAACGATCCGCACGGAGGCGGCCACGAAAGCGTCCCTTGCTTCATCCCATCGCAGCACCCCCTGTTCGCCGCTCGAGAGCCTCGTCTCGATCAGCGCGCCGGGATTGGCCCGCGCGGTGGCGGCGGACGTCTCGTCGATGCCGACCTGCGACGCCGAGCCGATGCGGATGACGACGTCCGGCGTGGGCTTGCGGTCAAAGTAACCGGGCGAGGCGCGGTCCAACTCGAGCGCCAGGCGGGATTGGACCACCTCGGACTCGTTCATCATGTCGGTCAGCGCTGGTTGAAGCACGATCAGGAGGAGCAGGGCCAATCCCAGGCTGAACGTCGTGTGCAGAAAGATCAGCTTGCTGCGGATGCGCGTGGGGAGCCATCGCGCCCGGGGGCCTAGTCCCTGCGGCTGCGCGCGTGACGGGGTCATTTGCCTCCTTCCCGCGGCATGGGGTTCGAGACCGCCTCGCCGATCGCCTGATTGGCCCGTTCACGCTCGCTGGCTCTTTGCAGGTCCCGGCCGATCCATGCGATGAGCGCCAGCACGCCGAGAAGCGCGGCCAGTTTCACGGCGGCCAGGGCGCGACGCCGGAGCGTGAATCGCCTGGACTGCCTCCGGGCCGAGTCGATGCCGCTCGCTTCGTCCGCGTTCTTCAATTCGGCCGCGAGCGACGATCGCGCGTGCTCAAACTCGGGGCCGCAGGCGCCGGACAACTTCAGGTGTGCCGTCCGACGGAATCCTTCGATGGCGCTCCGCGCGACTCCAGTCGCTCGGGACACCTCGACGTCCCCCCACTGCTCCACGTCGTGCAGCAGCCAGACTTCGCGAGGCTGGGCATCGAGAGATCGCAGCGCCGGCATCCTGTCCCAGGCGGGCGTGCTTTGAGCCGGCGAATGCGAGAGCCACTCGCGGGCCCCCAGGACGAGCAGTCGGCGTCGGCGATCCTCGGCAAGTTTCCGTATGTCGTCGTGAGCAGCCAGCACGCGGAGAAGCGACGCGGTGGCTCCCGGATCGCTTCCGGTGAGCAGCCTTCCCAGGCGCCAGAGTTCGCGCATGATGGACTCGGTTTCGAAGGTCATGTCTCTCATTCAATGCCCGTGAAGCCGACCGCGACGAATGCTACGCTAGCAGCAATTCCCGCACTCATACCGAGACCATCCATGCCCACGCCCCCCGCCGGTTCTCAATCTTCCCGCATCGAAAAAGACACCATGGGGGAAATGACCGTTCCCTCCGGCGCCTTGTGGGGCGCCTCCACCCAGCGCGCGGTCGAGAACTTCCCGATCTCGGGACGACCGGTCCCCGCCGAGATCATCCATGCCTACGGCCACCTGAAGGCGGCGTGCGCCGATGTCAACCGGTCGCTCGGGCGATTGAATGAATCGAGGCACCGGGCGATCACCGCCGCGGCCGCGGAAGTCGCCGCGGGGAAGCACGACGCGCACTTCCCGATCGATGTATTTCAAACGGGGTCGGGGACATCCACCAACATGAACGCGAATGAGGTGATCGCCAACCTCGTCTGCCTCGCGCTCAACAAGCCCATCGGCTCATCCAAGAATCCTGACTACATCGGTGACGCGAGGACCGGCTCGGGAGTTCACCCGAATGACCACGTCAACATGGGACAGTCGTCCAATGACACATTCCCCACCGCGATCCACGTCGCGGCCGCCCTGGCGATCAAGGGGCGATTGACCCCAGCGTTGGCGCGGCTCGCGGAGACGCTCGAACTTCAGGCGAAGACCTGGGACAAGATCATCAAGATCGGGCGCACGCATCTTCAGGATGCGACTCCCATCCGCCTGGGTCAGGAGTTCTCTGGATACGCGAGGCAGGCGCGGAAGGCCTTCGAACGCGCCAACGCGGCGCTCGCGGGCCTGTGCGAACTGCCGATCGGCGGTACGGCGGTGGGGACGGGGATCAACGCGCACGAGGATTTCGGTCGCCTGGTCTCCGAACGACTTGCCTCGAAACTGGGCGTGCCCTTCCGGGAGGCGGCCAATCACTTTGAAGCGCAGCATGCCAAGGATGATGTGGTTGAAGCCTCCGGGCACCTCAAGACGATCGCGGTTTCGCTCAGCAAGATCGCGTCGGACATCCGGCTGATGGGCTGCGGCCCGCGGTGCGGTCTCGGTGAGTTGAAGATCCCCGCGGTCCAGCCGGGCTCGTCGATCATGCCCGGAAAGGTCAACCCGGTGATCATCGAGGCGGTGATGATGGTGTGCGCGCGGGTGATCGGGAACGACGCGGTGGTCACCACCTGCGGCATGGGCGGCGTGGGCGGGATTCTCGACCTGCACGTGGCGATGCCCGTGATGGCGGAGGCGTTGCTCGAATCAATCAACCTGCTGTCGGGCGCGGCAAACACCTTCACGGACAAGTGTCTGAAGGGGCTGGAAGCCGATGCCGATCGCTGCGCGGCCCTGATCGAGGGATCACTCGCCATGTGTACCTCGCTTGTGCCGGTGATCGGGTACGACAAGTCGGCCGCGCTGGCGAAGCAGGCCTATAAGGAAGGCAAGACAGTCCGGCAGCTGGCGCTCGAGCAGAATCTTCTTCCCGAGTCGCAGTTGAAGGAACTCATGAACCCGTGGTCGATGACGCTGCCGGGGGGCGAGGGGAGCGCGGGAGGCTGATCGCGTTGACGCCGACCGATCCGCTGCCCGATCGTTTCACCTGGAGTCCGCGTTCCACATGTCATGGACGGCCTTCCATGATCCGTCCTTCTGCCTGGCCCAGGTGCAGAGGTACTTTCCCTTCTCAGTGATCATGTTGCCGTCGGGGCCTTTGACGGAGAGGTCGTACGTGCCCGCGGTGAATCCGAGTTCGCCGCTCCGGGCGACCTCCGCGTGCAGGGTCTTCCACGAAATCGGGAGTGAAGGCTCCGCGAAGTATGCCGCCCAGACCTGCTGAGCCTTTTCGCGTCCATGCACCGCCGGCTCGTTCGGCGGGTACGCAAAGCAGTCGTCCGCGTAGAACGCTGCGACCTTTTCCGCATCGCGCGTCGCCGCCGCGGCAGACCAGTCGTCGTCGAGTTTCGCCAGCACGTTCGCCGCGGCATCCATGTCGGCCGCCAGCGCGGACGAATCCTGAATGGAACTGCCGCCGACCACGACGAACCCCGCGACAACGCAGAGCAACAGGACGGAACTGAGACGAGCCGTCATATTCATCACATCATCCCCTTGGTCATGAGTCGGATCGCGGTCAAGTATCAACGCATCTCATCGGGGGCGCTATTTCCCCGGCTTCGGCACGTGCTGATCGACGAGGATCAGGTTGCCGTCCGGGTCCGCGAGCATGAGGCTTGCGGGGCCGGTCGAGTTGGCGTCGGCCTCGGTGATGAGCGTGAGGCCGCTCGCCTTGAGTTTCTGCTGAAGGTCACGGACATCCTCAAAGTCCGAGAGCGGCTGGGCGTTAGAGTCCCAGCCGGGATTGAAGGTCATGATGTTGTTCGGGAACATTCCCTGGAAGAGACCAACCTTCGTCGTGCCGTTCTGCATGATCAGCCAGTTCTTGGCCTGATCGCCG
>JAEUIV010000173.1 GCA_016795005.1 Phycisphaerae bacterium | reverse complement strand
TACGGCGGGATCGAGCACATGCAGTCGCCCGACGTGGCCCAGTGCCTCCGCCTGATCACGCGACCCGGCTCGCTGGCCATCGCCCGCTACGCCTTCGAGATGGCGCGGCGGGAAGGGCGCCGGCGCGTCGCCTGCGTCCAGAAGGCCAACATCATGAAGATGACCGACGGCCTGTTCCTTGACTGCTTCCGCGCCGTCGCCAAGGAGTTCCCCGACATCGAGGCGGAAGAGATCCTCATCGATAACTGCTGCATGCAACTGGTCGTGAAGCCGGCACGTTTCGACGTGCTGGTGACGCCCAACCTCTTCGGCGACATCCTGAGCGACCTGTGCGCCGGCCTGGTCGGCGGGCTGGGCGTCGCGCCGGGCGGGAACATCGGCCATGACCTGGCCGTCTTCGAGGCCGTCCACGGCAGCGCGCCCGACATCGCGGGCAAGGGGCTTGCCAATCCCACCGCCCTGCTCCTCTCTTCGGTGCAGATGCTCCGGTACATGGGGTTGCTCAGTTACGCCGAACGCATCGAGCAGGGGCTGCGCTTCGCGCTCGTCGAGGGGATCCGCACGCGCGACCTCGGCGGAAACGCGAGCACCAAGGAGTTCGCACGCGCCATCATCCACGGCCTGCCCGCGCCGGATTCGACGCTCCAGAAGGCGGATGCCTCGACTCCTGTCCCGTCGAGCGGGCCGAGCGCCCCGCCCGTGTCCCCGCCGGCTCCGGCCCCGGCTCGCTCCCCCTTCACTAAGAGCCAACAAGAACCCTGGACCCTCAAGGGTCTTGACATCTTCATCCACCACGAAGGCCTTCCCGACCTGCCGGCGTCGCTCGGCAAGTTCCGCCTGACCATGATCTCGAACCGCGGTCAGAAAATCGGCCCAGGCCCGAAGCCCGCGATCAACCTCGTCAATATCCACCGGTGCCGCTACGTCGCGGACGAGCCGATCACCGGCGACGAAGTCAACGAGTTCATTGCACGGATCTCGAGGTCGTTCGACTGGGTACACCTTGAGAAGCTGCACGAGAGCGACGGCAAGCCGCAATACTCGAAGGCCCAGGGGGAGTAGGACTTCGGGAGAACCATTGGATTCCCCTGACAAACGCCAGCCTTCCGGCGCGCGGGTATCCTTCAGCCCCATGTCCACCACCATCGAGATCCGGAACCTCTCGAAGCACTACAAGTCCTTCGGCGTCGGCACGACGAAGGCGGTGGATGATATTTCCCTGACGATCCCCAAGGGCTCCCTCTTTTTTCTGCTCGGCCCCTCGGGCTGCGGCAAGACCACGCTCCTGCGGATGATCGCCGGGTTCATCGAGCCGACCTCGGGCGCGATCCTCTTTGACGGTCGCAACGTCTCGAACGTTCCCCCGAACAAGCGCAACACCGGGATGGTCTTCCAGTCGTATGCGCTCTGGCCTCACATGAGCGTCGAGCAGAACGTCGCGTTCGGCCTGTCGGTCCGGCGGGTGCCCCGGGTCGAGCGCGAACGCCGCGTCATGGAAGCCCTCCGCGCGGTCCGGATGGACGAGTACGCCAAGCGCAAGCCCAACCAACTGTCGGGCGGTCAGCAGCAGCGGATCGCGCTCGCCCGCGCGCTGGTGGTGCGGCCCGATGTCCTCCTCCTGGACGAGCCGCTCTCGAACCTCGACGCGAAACTCCGCACCGAGATGCGTCATGAGATCAAGCGCATCTGCCACGAATCGAGGCTGACCACGGTCTACGTCACGCACGATCAGAAGGAAGCGCTCAGCATGGCGGACCAGATCGCCGTGCTGGACATGGGGGTGATCGCGCAGGTCGGCACGCCGCGCGACCTCTACAACCGGCCCAAGACGCGATTCGTCGCGGACTTCCTGGGCGAAACCAACTTCATCGACGGCGAGATCATGGAGCACATCGGCGCCCACGTGCAGGGGCCGACCACCGGGCGTCTCCGCGTGAAGACCGCCGCGGGCGACATGTTCTCGCACACGTTCAACGGCACATCGTCGGGCAAGGTCACCTGCTCGATCCGCCCCGAATCGCTGCGGATCATCGAGCACAAGGCGACCGCGCTCCCCGGCACGCTGACCGGGCGCGTCGCGGAGTCCATCTACCTGGGCGAGATGGCCCAGCACATGGTCGAACTGCCCGGCGGCGTGCGCGTCCGCGTCTCGCAGATGCCCGCGACCCGCGTGACCCCCGGCGCGCAGGTGGCGCTCGAGGCGTCGCCCGAGGACGTGGTCGTCCTGTCCCGCTGATCCACCTCAGAAACGAAAACTCTCCCTCCGATCGCCGGGGCGCCGGAGGGAGAGTCTGGTTGTCTTCTGCCGGGGCGCGTGCTCAGCAGGGGAGTCCCCAGTGCTCGAGGACGCTGGTGATGTCGGCGAAGTTCACCACGCCGTCGTGGTTGGAGTCGCCGGGGCCGGTGCCGCCGGGATAGGTGAAGTTCCAGTGTTCAAGGACGCTCGTGATGTCCGCGAAGGAGACCATGCCGTCCTGGTTGGCGTCGCCCGCGCAGTCGGGCGGCGGCGCGCACGCGACGCTGAGCGTGAACGCGCCCGTGCCGGCGTTGCTCGCCTGGTACCCGCCGATGCGGATGAGGTAGGTCTGGCCGTTCACGACCGGGACCGTCACGATGGATGAGTACCCTGCGCATCCCGGTGCGTCGTCGTTGCAGCCAAGCAGAAGACCATTGCCCGGCGGGCACGTGCCGTTGTAGCTGTAGACCGCGAGGTCCGTGTCGTAGTCGGCGATGTTGCAGGTCGAGACGGTCATGTCTCCGGTGCAGGAGGCGGTGAACCGGTACCAGACATCGTTGTAGGTCTGGCCGTCGAACTGGCACCCGGCGTGCGACAGGCCGTCGGTCGTGGCGCAGGTGGTGTTGAAGTTGTAGGCCCCCTCGCCGACGGCGATCGCGCCGGCGCAGGAGTTGTTGGGCACGTTCGGCGTAAGCCCGAGCGTCAGGGTGCCCGTGCCGCGCGTGGTGCTGGACCAGCCGCCGACACGGATCAGGTAGGGCTGCCCCGTGACCACGGGCACGGTGAGATACGACGTGAAGCCGCTGCATCCGCTGAAGTCGTCGTTGCAGGCGATCTGCTGCGCGTTGGTGGGCGGGTTGCTGCCCAGGTAGCGATAGACGACGAGGACGGTGTCAAAGTTCGCCTGGCCGCAGGTCGAGACCGAGAGCGTGCCGTCGCACGAGGGGGTGTATCGGTACCACACGTCGTTGAAGGCGTTGTTGTTCTGGACGTTGCACGCGGCGTGGGCGAAGCCGTCGGTCGTGGCGCCGGTGTTGTCGATGCCGTACGAGCCGAGGCCCACCAGGAAGGCGTTCTCGCTCTCGTCGTTCGAGGGCAGTGGCGGGATGATGTTGATGGTGGTGTAGAGGAATGACGTGTTGTTGTTGCTGAAATCATCGAACGCATAGGACGCGCCGAGGCGCGTGATCATCAGGCCGACGTAGTAGGTCCCGGGCGGCACGTTCGGGACCGTGGTGGTCATGTTGAACTCGGAGTACCCGTTGGCGCTGAAGGACGCGAAGGTCCAGTCGCCGCCCATCTGGTAGTCCCCGGTCGAGATGATGTTGTTGGTCGAGAGCCACATCCGCACGCGGACATCGCTCTGCGCGGTGTTCGACATGTTCTCGGCGGTGACGTTGCTGACGGTGATGGAATCGCCGGGGCGGTAGGTGGTTGCGTTCGTCGTTGCGTTGACCAGGTTGCCGTTGGCGACGTACGACTCGATGCCGACATCGTTGCGTGCCCGGACGCTCGTCTGATCGGAGTAGAGATCACGGATCGCGAAGGAGTCCCAGGAGTGGATCCCCCATCCATCCTCCACGACGTTCCAGTAATAGGCGTGCATGACCGTCGGCCGGACGTACGAGTAATCCTCGGTGCATGAGCCGCGCTGGTTTCCCCACGAATGTCCGAGTTCGTGGATCACGACGGGCAGGTAGTTGATCACGGCGTTATTGCCCAGCCCGGACGCGAACGAGTAGACCCACGAGTACGCGGGATTGAACATGATGTCCGACTGGCTGAGCGCGCAGCAGGGGCAGCCCGAGGGGAAGAAACTCACCGTGATTGCCAGCGACGAGCCCCAGTTGAACCCGTAGATGCTGTTCAGTTGCGCCTGGGAAATGAAGCCGCAGAACTCGTTCTGGCTGTTGTTGCCGAAGGTTCCGTCGTCCGCCGTGAAGCGGTAGATGTCCATGAACTGGTTGTAGAGGAACATGCAGTCGTTGTTCGGCGCGTACGACGCCCACGCGACGGGCACCTGCTCCATCGTCAGGAACAGGTTGTGGTACCCGCAGTAGCAGAGCGAGGCGCGCCCGGAATCCTCGGGAGTCGGCAGATCGATGCTCTCGGGGGCCTCGCCCGGCTCGTTCAAGCCGCCGGGCGCGACACCGAGTTCCTTCAGTTCGGCCAGGTCGGGGCGTTCTTCCTTCGCCGCGGTGGGCACCTGCGCGACCGCGGTCTTGACCTTTTCAAAGCCGCTGACCGGGAGTTTCCCGTTCAGTTCAAACTCCTGCGGCGCGACCGCGCCGCCCCGACGCATCGGCGAAGGATGATCGAGCGGCTTTGCGGCCTCCTGAATGATCGCGTCCTTCACCTCGTCGAGCGAGAGAATCGCCGCGCTGTCCGCCGCGGGAGCCGCCGCCGCGTCGCCGGGACGCGACGCCTGCGGGGCCTGCTGCGGCGCGGGAGTGTTGCTCATGATCGCTCGTCCGTCCGCGATGCGCGCCACCGGGCGGCTGAGAGAAAGTTTCCCGTCCGTCACCGCCCGGATGCCCAGCCCGCCGGGGGCGAGCGGATACGGGCGGCCCGTGGTCTCGTCGTGAACGATCTTGAACATCCCCTGCGTGCCGCCGACCAGAGGGTTGAGATACAACTGGCCGTCGTGGAACGCGAAAAGGAGGTACTCCCCCCCCACTTCGAACTTCGGCGTGCCCGAGACGGACATGCCCACACCATCGAAATCACCACCCGCGTGGGTCAGGACCACGACCTCGCCCGCCGCCGCGGCGAGCGGCGCGCGGTGGATCAGGTCGAGCACGCGGATCGAGACATCCGTGACGATCGCCCCGCCGTTGTCGGTCCGGCGCGACACCATCGACTCGACGCGCCCGGCGATGACCAGGTCGGCCCCATGCACCAGTTCATTGAACTCCAGCTTGGGCTGCATCGCCCCGGCCGGGCTGGGCGAAAAAAGAAGACAAAGGCCCGCGACGACGCAGCCCATCAGCCGATGAAACGCCTTCATTTGAACTTTCTCCTCCGTGCCGGGGCGCGCACCACAGGACGTTCGATTCAACGAACCCTGAAGCGGGGCGGCACTCACTCGATCATGCGATCAAACCCGTGGGAGTCAAGCCCCGGGCATTGAATTCCTGCAAGATACCCCCGAATTCCATGCCGACACCCGTCACGCAAACCGATGACGGAGCGCGGCACGCCGAGCCGGGCTTCCCGGCGGCTCCGGGTCACTCCGGGTCACTCCGGGTCGGGGTTCAGCGCCTCGAGCACCGACCGCGCCCGGTCCACCATCGCCTTGAAGTTCTTGATCGCTTTCACGGCCTTGCCCGAGGTCATGGCGCGTTGCAGGTTCGTCATGTTCTGGATGAACTCGGTGAAGGCCGCTTCACGTTTCTTGAGCGTGTCGATGTTCCACCCGATGAAGTCCTTGCGCAGGCGCTCCATCTCCGCTTCGGCCGCCTCCGCGTCCTCGACGTTCACCTCGTCGGAGAGCATGATCGCCCGAAGGCGATTCATCGCGGCCTGGTAGTGCGTCTGGCATTCCCGGTTGGTCAGTTCCCTGGTCGGCATGGCTGTTACCTCGCTTTCTCAAAGACATTGATCGCCGCTCGAACACTGGTCGCCAGCGCCACGAGGTCCGCGGTGTCCGGCGGGGACTTCTCCGCGTTCGCCGCCGCGTCCGCGAGCGCGCGGAGTTTTCCGCTCCAGGTCCGCAGGAGGCGGACGTACTTTTCCAGCATCTCGTCGTAGCGCGTGAGCGTGAGTTCGAGCGCCCGTGCCGAGGCGACATCCGACTCGATCGCCTGCGCGAGTGATTCCAGTTCTCCGGCGTCGGCGATGAGGCGGTCCGGCTCGGTCATGGGAAGCCGCGTCAGCCCGATGCCATCAGCGAGTTCCGGGAACCTGCGGACCGCGGCGTCGCCTCGCTCGACGGACCGCGCCGCCGAGCGCGCCAGCCGCTCCGCTTCCTGCCCGGACAATCCGAGGTCCGGCGCCGCGGCCGGAGCGTTCGCGATCAGGAGGAACATGCTCCGCGCCCGGGTGCGGGCGTGCGAGGCGTGGCGCGTATAGTCGCGTTCGATCAGCGCGTACCGGATGTTCCGGTAGTTCGCGGTGTCGGCGATGAGCAACTCGATCATCCCCTGGATGAGCGGCGCTCCCTTCTCAACCGCGGCGATGAACTTCCGCCGGTCGCGCTCGCGCTGCGCCTGCTCGATCGCCTGGATCAGCACCTCCGCGACCGCCGAGCCTCCCGGGGCGATCGAGGCGATTGACTTCGCCGCGCTCTCGCTGAGTTGTCCCCACGGAAACTCCCGGAGCGCCTTCACGAGGCCCGTGGCCTCCGTCTTGAACTCGGCCGCGGACGTTCCCTCGGCCAGCGCGAGGAGCGCTTCGTTGTATCGCTCGACGACGTTCAGCGCGCGGCGGCGGGTGGCGATGATGCGCTCGGCCGGGCTTTCGGCTTCATCCTGCGGCGGCTCCCAGAGGCCGCGCTCCCCGATGCGGATGGCGTTCGGCGCGACGCCCGTCCTCTCGGCATCGTTCGACCCGTTTCGATCAACGATTCGCCCCTCGCCCGGCGAGGGCACGGCCAGTTTCTCGTCCGCGTACCCCAGCCCGGCGGCGGTGGCGTAGGCCGCCTGAAAATCATCCAGCACCTTGTCGGTTGCACCGACCACTTCCCGCGTCCCCGCGCGGTAGTCATCGAATGCTTCGCGCGGAACCTGCGTACACGCCGCCAGCGACGCGGACAGAACCAGGCCGAAAGCCGACGATCGGCCCCGAACGACTCGGCGCACCTTCATCATGGATGTACTCCCCGCGCCGCGACCCGGGCCGCGACGCTTGAACCGGAACCCCGCCGACGTCCAGGACCACAAGCGCGGCCATGACTCGGCGGTTCCATTCTGCCATGCAAAGGCGGTGGAAGTCCAGCGAGCGATCAGACAATTTTTCATTTTGAGCGCCCGCGCGTGCGGCAAGACACACGATCGTGCGCTCATAACCCGTGTGTAATACGAAATATATGATCGAGCATACGTCCGCGGGCGCTACGTTCCGGCGGGTGGGGCGGTCGGCTCGCTCGGCGGCGGCTCAGCGGGAGTCTCCGAGGTGGGCGCCTCGGTGGGGGGCGCGGCGCCGGGCGGGGGCGTGGGATCGACCCGGCTCGGCTGGCCGTTGAACTCGACCCGCCACGTGTACCGAACATCGTCGGGGGTGGCCGCGATGCCGTCCGGCCCCTTCGAGTAGAGGCGGAACGTGTGGCCTTCCTGCGTCAGTTCGTAGACATACGGATGCCCCCAGGGGTCCGTGACCTGGGACGTGTTGAGTTTCGGAGCGCCCTCGGCGATCGTCGCGGGGAGAGTCCCCGCGGCGCGTTGCGCGCTCTCCTCGATGTTCGTGGCGACCACGAACATCTCGACGTACGCCTCCGCCTGAGGGCCCGCGATCGCGGTCAGCCCCACCGCCGCGGCGATGCCGATGATCACCGCGAGCGCGAGCGGGAGCGCGACAAGCGCGAAGATGATCCCGCACGATCCGATCGCGCCGATGATGACGCCGGCGACGGCGAATCCCCTCGGTTGCTTGCCGAGCGCGATCAGGCTCAGGACCAGCCCGACCGGCGAGAGCAGCCCGCCGACGCACAGGCCCACGAGCGAGATGACGAACCCCGCGATGCCCAGTCCGTTTGTCTCGGCGCGCATTGGACGCTGGTCATTCATGGTGATCGCTCTCGGATGGTCTCACGCTCGCCGACGCGAGGAGATGGGTTACTCGGACTTCTGTTCGCCGGCGGGTGGCGCGGCGTCGGGGGTGCTCGTTGACACGGGAGGCGGCGCGGCCCCCCGGCTCTTCATGTGGCCGTCGATCGCTTCCTGGATGACCCGGCTGACATCGCGCTGCGTCATCCCCTTGGTGAACACGGCGTCGTCCGCGGTGCCGAACTGTCCATCGAAGGAAGCGGAGGTGAGCGTCCAGGACTTTCCGTCGTCGGAGCGCACGAACTTGTATTCATGATCCCACGGGTCCTTGCGCGCGCTCTCGGGAACGCCCGCGGTCACGAGGTCGGCGGGGATCTCGCCGTTGTGCGCGGCGGCGTAGGAGTTGAGTTGCGATTCGATGATGCCGTGGTCCGCGCCAAGCCCGAAGGCTTTTACGATGATGTCGCCGCCGAAGAACATGCCCAGTCCGAGGACCACCCAGACGATCGTGCCGATCAGTCCGACGACCGAACCGGCGATCGCGAAGCCGCGCGGGGGCTTGGCGAGCGCGACCAGGCTGAGAATCAATCCGATCGGGCTGAGGCAGAAGGCCAGGACGAACCCGACGATGCCGAGAACGTTCGTCGCGGCCGGACGCGGTTGATCAGCCCAAGGCTCCGGGGATTGTTCTTGCATGGAGGCTCCTTTGATGGAACTTGTTCGGACGTCGCTCGGATTCTTTCAGGTTTTCTGAATCCCGTGGCTCGTACGGGGCTTCGGGTTGTAACCCACCTCGTCCGACGGGGCAAAATGGGTGCGATTATCGGTCGTTCCAATAGGTTTTCATTTGGTCAACAAAATACAAACATTTCTCTTGACTCCTGGCCGATACCCGTACATACTCCAAAGGAACAAAGACCGATCAAATTTGAGCCTGAGCCGTGAATAAAGGAGCAAAGCCATGTTGAATCTGCCTCGAATCGCTCGTCTTTCGGTCGCAGGTGACTTTGAACGGATGCTCGAAGAGGTCACGCGGAACGGTCGCCCGCTGCCCCTGCCGGTTCGCCTGCGGCTGTCGGAGCCTGCGGGCCTGCCCGCGGCGGCGGCCGGGCTGGCTCTGCAGCGGATTACGCAACTGACCTATCGCCCCACGCCTGTTTCGATCGGGGTGGCGCGGGCGCTTGTTGCGTTGCGTGATGATTCCGGCCTGTTCGGGACGCTGGCGGCGACGGCGGTGGCGCTGGCCGGGCTTCTGGCGTTCTCGGATCAGGTGCGGTCGCTCCCCGGCACGTCGCAGGTGGACCCGGAGTTGCGAGTGAAGGTGGATGAGTCGATCGCCGCCGCTCTGCACAGGCTGCATCGGGCGCAGGAGGAGTCGCCCGCGGCACGCCTGGGCGAGCGGCCGACGCTCATCGGCGACGAACTTGATTCGGCGATCGCGCTGTGGCAGTTGGGGCTTGATCCGAGGTTTGCCTCGGCTGTGCGGTTCGAGGACCTGCTGGCGTCGGTCGAGGACCGGGGGATGCGCCACGACCGCGCGACCGGGGCGCTCCTGGAGCGCGTCTCGGGCGGAAGATCGGACGAGCACCGGGACGAATCACGGTCGAAATCCGCGGCGTGAACGGGCAGGAGGTGGATGATGATGAATCGACGTTGGCGGTGGTCGCGCCGTGTGCGGCGTTCCCGGCTCTGGGGCGCGGTGGCCTCCTGCTCGCGTGCTGCGACCGCGAGCGGGAGGCGGAGGAGAAGGTGAGCGAACGACGGGATTTTCCCGGCGGGCGGCGCTGGGCCGTATGCTGACCAGTGATGACGCCGGTCCGTGCACGATCGCTGAATGACATTCTTGGGCAGGAGCGCGCCGTTGCGACGCTGCGGGCGTCGATTGCTTCGGGCCGGGTGCATCATGCGTGGGTTTTTGCCGGGCCGGCGGGGGTGGGGAAGCGGACGACGGCGGAGGCGTTCGCGGCGGCGATCCTGGACCCGACGACGCGGCCGAACCTCGGCGGGGAGTGGGAACCCGACCCGGAGAGCGTGGTGCAGCGTCTGATCGCGCAGGGAAAGCACCCCGATCTGCACGTGATTACGAAGGAACTCGCGCGATTTGATGACGATCGGAAAGTCCGTGAACGCAAGTTGTTGTCGATCCCGAAGGAAGTGATCGGCGATCACCTGCTGGAGCCGATCGTGATGGCGGCGTCGATGCGGGGCGACTCGCTGGCGTCGAAGGTGTTCATCATTGACGAGGCGGAACTGCTGGATCGCTCGCGGACGAACGCGACGACGCAGAACTCGATGCTGAAGACGCTGGAGGAGCCGCCGACGGGATCGGTGATCATCCTGGTGACGAGCGCGGAGGAGCGTCTTTTGCCGACGATCCGGAGCCGGTGTCAGCGCGTGGTGTTCGATTCGCTGCCGCGGGAGGCGATGGAGAAGTGGCTCGACCGGAGCGGATTGAAGGTGAGGGCGGAGGAGCGGGGGTGGCTGCTGGAGTTTGCGCAGGGTTCGCCCGGGCGAGCGACGCTGGCGGTCGATGGGGGGATGTTTGAGTGGGCGCGGACGCTGGAGCCGATGCTCGAGGAGTCGGAGCGCGGACGGTTTTCGGCGTCGCTCGGGTCAACGATGGCGGGGCTGGTCGAAGCGTGGGCGAAGAAGTGGGTGGAGGATCACAAGAACGCGAGCAAGGAGGCGGCGAACCTCGCGGGGACGCGGCACCTGCTGGGGCTGCTGGCGGAGCGCGAGCGGCGGCGGCTGCGCGAGGCGGCGGGGGAGCGTGATCGGCTTGAGCGGTCGCTGCGCGTGCTTGACCTGATCGAGAAGACCGAGTTGTATGTCGCGTCGAGCGTGACGATTGCGAACTCGATGGAGGCGCTGGCGGCGGGGATGGCGGAGCGGTGACTCGGGTGCCGCGGCGGGCGGATGGTACGCTGGTCGGCATGAAGATCCGAGCGTGCAGAGCGGCGGCGGTGTTGTTCGGCGGCGCGGTGCTGGTCGGGTGCCAGTCGCAGCCGGCGCCGACGCTCGAGGTGACGCAGGTCGCGATCACCGAGCAGACGGCGCAGGGGATGGTTGTGACGTTCCGGGTGCGCGCGGACAACCGCGGCGACGAGGCGCTGCCCCTGCGGACGGTGCGCTATTCGATCAGCCTCGATGGGCGGCCGGCGTTCAGCGGGGAGCGGAACGCGGAGTCCACGGTGCGTCGGCACGGGTCGCAGGAGTTCCTGCTGCCGGTGGCGCTGACGCTGGGAGAGGGGAAGGACCTGCCGGCGGTTCCGAGCGGCCAGGTGTCGTACTCGCTCAGCGGATCGGTCGAGTACGAGGTGCCGGGCTCGATCGCGGAGGTGCTGTTCGACACGGGGATCCGGCGTCCCTCGGCGTCGTTCAGCGAATCCGGCCGGCTGGATTTTTCCGAGATCGGGCCGATGGGGCCTGATCGCTAGCCGGTGCGGCGGCGGTTACGGTTGCCTGAAGGTCGAGGTGGTGATGCGGCCCTGATGGTCGATGGTGATGCTCACGGCGGCGTCGGCTGCGGTGGTGAGCCACGTCGCGCGTGCGCGGGCGTTGTTCCAACGAGCGTTGTTCAGTCGGCTGGGGCCGGTGGACTGGATGATGAAGGGAGCGGCGGCGGAGATGACGAGGTCTTCGGCGGCGTCGTTGTATGAGCCGTGGTGCGGCAGTTCGAGGATGGTGGGTCGCAGGTCCGGGTGTCGTTCGCGGAGGGCGATGATCGCGTCGCGCTGGATGTCCCCGGTCATGAGGATGGACGCGCCGGAGCGGGCGAGTGCGACTCGGCAGACGAGGCTCGAATCGTTGTCCCGCTTCCATGTTGCGCCACGCGGGGGAGAGAGGATGTCGATTCGTGCTCCGGGGAAGAGGAGGGTGTCGCCCTCGACGGCGGTTCGGACCTGGACGCCCATGCGGCGGAGTTCGCTGAGCATGAATGCGACGGGGCCGGCGGGGCTGGCGTCGGCGGCCTGCTGGAAGGATTCGCCGACGATGACGCGGCGCACGCCGAGCGGCTGAATCATGTCGAGCAGTCCCGCGTAGTGATCGACGTTCGGGTGTGAGAGGATGACGGTGGGGACGCGGGCGGCTCCGAGCGCCCGGACGGCGGCGGGGATGGTTTGCTTTCCGATCGTGAGCCGGAGCGAGCCGCAATCGAACAGTACGGCGGATTCGCTCCAAGAGTGGTTTCGGACGCGGAGCAGGTGGCATGCGCCGTCGGAGACATCGAGCGTGTCCAGCCTTGCGACCTGGCGCGGCGCGAGGCTTGGCGCGGTGAGCGTGATCGCGAGCCAGGCGGCGGCGATGATGGAGGCGGTCCATCGGGCGACGCGGGCGGGGCGCGAGTAGCCCTCGATGCCGGTCGGTCCGCCGGGCCTGATCCACCAGACGACGGCGGCGGTGGCGAGGAGGGTCCAGGCGATGGTGACGCTCGGGAGATGGACGACGGCGCCCGGTGCGGCGTCGATGAGGAGGACGATGCGCGTAAGGAGTTCGGCCGCGGCGAGGAGCGGCGGCGCGATCCAGGGGCCGATGACGGGGACGATGATCGTGGCGAGGAGCGCGATGTATCCCGCGCCCATGATGAATGAGACGAGCGGCATCAGGAGGACGGTGGCGATGGCGCCGAGTGGTGAGAAGACTCCCACGTGATAGATGATGAGCGGTGAGGCGACGGCCCAGGCGACGATCGAGGAAGCGGCTGCGTCCTTGAAGAACTCGATGACGGCGCGGGTCGGGCCGTGGGTATCGCGTTGCGGCCTGGGGCCGAAGAGTTGTTCGCGGAGGGGCGTGGTGAGGGTCATGAGAGCGGCGACGACGCCGAAGGAGAGTTGGAATCCCGGGCTGAACAGTTCGAGCGGCTGGATGATGAGGATGATGACCATTGACCAGGCGAGGATGGTGAGCCGGTCGTAGCGTCGTCCCGCGGTTTCACCCGCGAGGAGGGCGAGGACCATGACGGCGGAGCGTGCGACGGGGGCGCGGACGGGGATGACGAGCAGGTAGCCGACGATGGCGACGGCGGCGATGAGAGCCTCGATCCGCGGGCGGTCGCCCATGATTCGGAAGACGAGGAACATGGCGGCGGCGAGGATGGCGAGGTTCAGGCCGCTGATCGAGAGGATGTGCGCGAGGCCGAGGCGTGTGAACGCGCGGTCGATTTCCTCGCTGTCTTGATCGAAGACTCCGAGGAGGAGCGCGCGGAGCAGGGCGCGGGCGTTTCGCGCTTCGGCGCTGGTGGAATGTTCCTGATCGAGCCAGCGGTGTGCGTTGAGGCGCAGGCGTTCGACGGCTCGCCGGGCGCTGATCTCGGCGCGTTCGATCGCGTCTTCGGGCGCCGGGAGAGCCGTGATGGCTCCCGGAGCGTCGATCTCGAGTTGGCCGGCGATGCCCTTGCTGGTTGCCCACAGCCGTCGGTCGCGTTCGCCCGGATTGGCGGGGGGTGGCACGGCGCGGGCCATGCCGAGGGCGCGGACGCGGTCGCCGACCGTGAAGGCGGAGGCATCGCCATCGACGGCGACCCAGAGTCGGCCTCGAACGCGCGTTGTTGAGGCGTCGTCATGCACGATCTGCCCGGCGCGGAGTTCGAAGAGTGTTCGCGGCGACGCGGCGAAGAAGCGTCCGAGGCGGCCGGCGCGTTCGGTGATGACGCGGGGGGCGGTGACGATGATTCCTTCGACGGTGAGGAGTGCCGGCTGGTCATTCAGCCGCCGGGCGAGGTGATCGGCTGGGATGGTCTGGACGCGCAGCGCGTACCATCCGCCCGCGACGAGGATGGTGGAGACGGCGAGCAAGCCGATCGAGGCGCGGCGTCGGGAGGCGGCCGCGGGGAGCAGGGCCAGGGCCGATGCGATGAACCAGGCCAACGGCGTGATGGGCGGCGCGTGGTGGGCGAGGGCGATGCCGACGCCGAGGAACGCGGCGGTCCAGAGCGCTCGACGTTTCGGCGCGTCGGCGGGCATCGGCGATTGGTTATACGTTGTGCGGGCGCGGCGTGGGAGAGGGTTGGATTCCCCGCGGCTTTCGGAGGATTGTCGATGAGCGGCGGACTGACGTATCGGGAGATGACGGAAGCGGATGCGGGCCGGGTCTGCACGCTGATCGGACAGGCGTTCGGGATGCCGGGCGAGTCGTGTGACCGATGGGTGCGGTTCGCGGGCCTCGATCGCTTCCGCGTGGTGCATCGCGTCGGGGAGGAGCCGAGCGGCTGCCTGCTGATCGCGGACATCGGGCAGCATTTCGGCGGGCGGGCGGTGAGCATGGAGGGGGTGGCGGGGGTGGCGGTCGCTCCCGAAGCGCGCGGGAAGGGGATCGGCGCGCACATGATGCGGGCGATGCTCCTGGATATGCATCGTCGCGGCGTGGCGCTGAGCACGCTGTATCCGGCGACGCAGGTGCTGTACCGGCGGGTGGGGTACGAGCAGGCTGGTTTCGCGAACGTGATGCGCCTGAACGCCTCGACGATCGGCGCGACGCGCGAGGATCGTTCGGCGGAGATTCGACCCGTGCGGGAGGAGGACTGGCCTCGCATCGTGTCGGCGTACCGTGAGGCGTACGCGGAGATGAACGGCACGCTCGAGCGTCGGACATACATCTGGGACCGCGTGCGCAACTGGCGTGGGGAGAAGACCGACTGCTTCGTGATCGACGATGGGGGACGGATCGAGGGATTCGTGGCGGTGCTGATGCGTGCCGATGCGGCCGACCCGTCCGGGCGGAAGGAGGTGTTCTGCACCGCGGTTCACGGGTTCACGGCGCGCGGGGCGCGGCGGGTGCTGGCATTCCTGAACGACTACTCGTCGATGGGGACGGATGTGGTTTTTTACTGCGGCCCGGCGAACCCGCTGCTGCTCCTCCTGCCGGAGCAGCGCTGGCATCGCCAGGCGTTCGGCGAGGTGTGGATGACGCGGATCGTGGATGTTGAGAAGGCGCTGGTGCAGCGCGGGTACCCGGCGGGGCTTTCGGGAACGGTGGCGTTCGACGTGGCGGATGACCTGATCGAAGAGAACAACGGGGTGTTCACGCTGGAGGTGTCGGGGGGGGTCGGTCGGGTGAAGCGAGGCGCGGCGGGGGCCACGCGGGCGATCGGCGTTCACGTCCGCGACCTGGTTCCGATGTATTCGGGACTGCACTCGCCGACGATCATGGCGCGGCTCGGGCGCGCGACCGGCCCGGCGAGCGCGCTGGCTCTGGCGGGAGCGATGTTCGCGGCGGGGACGCCCGCGATGGAGGAGCATTTCTGACGCCGGGAGCGCCGAGCCGCCGTCGATGGAAATCGGCGGATGTCGGGGGAGTCATCGCGGGAGCAGGACGAGGACCGCGAGGTCGTAGAGCGCGTGGACGGCGACGACGATGCCGAAGCCCCGGAGGACAAAGATGGTCCCGAAGTACAGGCCCGCGAGCGTGAAGATCGCGAGTCGCGCGGGGTCGATGCCTCCGGTGGGCATCATGACATCGTGGTAGAAGGCGAAGGCGGCGGCGCTGATGAAGATGGCGATGGCCTTCGCCGGGCCGTCCTTGATGCGGAGCAGGTCGGCGGCGACGGCGTGGACCAGGGCGATGCCCACGAGGCGGAAGAGAAGTTCTTCGTACAGTCCGGCACCCACGGCGATGGTGGCTCGGGCGGGGGTGGAGAGCGAGCCGAGCGCTGAATCGGTCCCGCCCGCGAGGGCGGGGGCGACGAGTTGCGGCGGGGACTGAAAGAGGCGGAAGACCATCTGGCCGATGACCAGGAGCGGCATGGTCCAGAAGATCGATTCGATGGTCATCCACGCCGGGACGGCGGGGCGGATGCGCCACCGGTCGCGTGTGAGCAGGTGCCAGATGAGGAGCACGACGAGGAGCAGGAGTCCGGGGAGATAGAGGCCGCCAACGCCGAAGATTTCGAAGCAGGAGGAGAGGAGGCGTTCGGCGCGGATGGTCCGTGCGGCGCCGGCCTGGTCGCCGGCGAGGAAGTAGGCCGAGCCGAACTCGTAGGCGGCGACGAGCGGGAGGAGGAAGCA
>JAEUIV010000130.1 GCA_016795005.1 Phycisphaerae bacterium | reverse complement strand
GTTCGCCGAGGCGTCAAACGCGAGCGCCCGCGTCGGCGTGGCGAAGGTGATGTCGATGTTCTCATCGCCGTTGGCGGTCAGCCAGTTTCCGGTGCCGAAGGGCGAGCCGAAATCCGCGACGTAGATGTTCGGCTGGGGCGTCCCGGCGAATCCCTGGAACGAGGCGCCGCCGACGGTCCAGGCCCCGGTCAGCACCTGGTTGACGGGCCAGATCGGCTCTTCAAAGGTCACGCGGACGGCGTGGTCGGCGGTCGCGGTGGTCCATTCGCCGAGTAAATCGGTGATCGTGACGTCCGCGACGGCGGTCGTCGCGCCGAGCGCGAGGGCGATCATGCAGACCATCGGCCGACGGATCATCGGGGCGGCGCCTGGTTCGTTCATGCTCCAAGTATGCGGCGCTTCCGGCCGGGGTCAAACGTGGCACGGGAGGATTGTGCGGAACCCCCGGGCTTTCTAGTCGATCTCCGCCGCCATCATGTCGCTGTAGCTGACCGCGATCACTTCTCCCAGGACCATCGGGCCGAGTTCGGTGACGATTCGGTCCACCTCTTCCCGGCAGAGTCCTACGTGGCGGCGCGGGGTGACGAGGGCCTCGATCTCGAAAAACCTTCCGAGCCGTTCCACCTCGTCGATGTGGAGGCGGACCTCGTTCATGAGCCAGACTTCGCGTGATTTCTCGACGATGACCCAGACGGGGAGCGGCCTGAGGCCGAAGCGGGCGAGGGCTTCCTGCTCGGTGTAGATGGTGAAGTGGCTGAGTCGTGGGGCCGGTCGATTCTGGCGGTGGTACATGATCCACTCGGTCCCCTCGCCCTCAACCTCGCGTTTTTTCAGGCGGCCGTCGGGCACGCGGAAGTAGGTGTCGCGTTGGCGCAGCGTCGCGGCGAGGCGTGCGCCGAGACGCGCGATGATCGACCGGCACAGGTCAGGCTCGCGGAGTTCGTGCTTCACTTCGACGTTCTGCATGAGAGCGTGTTCACCACGACGATGCGTGCGGATCGAGAGTCGGGTTCCCTGTCACGATGCGGCGAGTTCCTTGAGCAGCCTGTCCTCGTTCCAGACTTCGATGCCGAGTTCGGCGGCCTTGTCGAGTTTGGAGCCGGCGTCGGTCCCCGCGATGACGAGATCGGTCTTTTTGGAGACCGAGCCGGTGACTTTCGCGCCGAGGGATTCAAGTTTTTCCTTCAGGGTTTCGCGTTCGAACGATTCGAGCGCACCGGTCAGGACGACGGTCTTGCCCGCGAACACGCCGCGACGGCTCGAGCGCGATCCATCGTCGTAATCGGGATTCTCAAACTTCAGCCCGGCGTCACGGAGCAGCCGGAAGGTTTTCCGCCCGACGTCGGAGTGCAGGTAGCGGTGCACGACTTCGGCGCGGATCGGGCCGAAGCCCTCGATGGATTCGAGGTCGTCCCGCGAGGCGGCGATCAGGTCGTCGAGCGTTCGGAATCTCCTGGCGAGGAGCCTGGCGTTCGCGTTTCCGACGTGCCGGATGCCGAGCGAGCCGAGGATCCGGGCCATGGGCCTGGAGCGCGCGTCCTCGATCCCGGCGATGAGGTTGTCGACCTTCTTCTCTCCCATTCGGTCGAGCGCGACGAGGGCCTCGCGGTGGCGGGGCAGGCGGAAGATGTCGGCGAAGTGGTCGAGGGGGATGGCGCCGCCCGTGGCGCGGACCTGATCGATGGTCTTTTCGCCCAGTCCTTCGATGTCCATCTGCTTCCGGCCGGTGAACCAGATGAGTTTCTCGCGGACCTGCGCGGGGCACTCGGGGTTGATGCAGCGGCGGCCGGTTTCGGCGGTGGTATTCCGCGCCGATTCGTCGGGTTCGACCTCGGTCGGGCCTTCGCACGCCGGGCAGGCGTCGGGCGGCCGGACGCGGTGGCGTCGCTTGTGCTCGGCGCTTTCGCGGTCGGCCGCCTCGATCACCTGCGGGATGATCTCGCCGGCCTTTTCGATGACGACGGTGTCACCGGCGCGGAGGTCCTTCTCGGCGACGAGGCCGTAGTTGTGGAGCGTCGCGTGCTGAACGGTGGTGCCGGCGAGGAGGACGGGCTTCAGCGTGGCCCGCGGGGTGATGCGGCCGGTCTTGCCGACCTGCGGCTCGACACCGAGGAGGATCGTCTGCTTCCGCTCGGCGGGGTACTTGTAGGCGATGCACCATCGCGGGCTTTTCGAGGTGACTCCCAGGGATTCCTGCTGCGCGAAGGAATCGACGCGGACGACCATGCCGTCGATCATGCACGGCTGCTCGTGGATCCTGGATCGGAAGGTGTTGATGGCCTCGAGCACTTCGTCGGCGGTGGCGCAGGTGGTTGTCGCGGCGACCGGGACCCCCATCGAACGGATCCTTGAGAGGAACTCGCTGTGCGAAGGGGCGAAGTCGGGGGGGTCGATGACCCCGCGGCCGTGGGCGACGAAGCCGAGGCGGCGCGAGGCGGTGATCCTGGGATCAAGATTCTTGATGGTGCCCGCGCAGGCGTTTCGCGGGTTCATGAAGGGTTCTTCGCCCTCGGCCTCGCGTTCCTCGTTGATGCGGAGGAACTCCCGGGTGGGCATGAAGACTTCGCCGCGGATTTCGAGAACCGGCGGCGGGTGGGGCGAGTCGAGCACGAGGGGAACGGCCTTGATGGTTCGCACGTTGGCGGTGACATCATCGCCCCGGGTTCCGTCGCCGCGCGTGAGGGCGCGGACGAGGCGGCCCTGTTCGTATCGGAGCGAGATCGCCATGCCGTCGATCTTGGGGTCGCAGGCGAACCGGAGCGCTTCCGCGGTTGAAGGCGCGCCGGGTGTATCGGCGAAGAGGCCCTTGCCTGAAGGCTGCGAACGGCTCGAGGCCAGGCTTTTTTCACAGCGCGAGACCCATGAACGGACCTCCGCTTCGCTGTAGGTATTGTCGATGCTGAGCATCGGGAGGGAGTGGGGGAGGGCCTTGAACCCCGGCGAAGGCTCGTCGCCGAGGCGGCGGGTCGGGCTGGCGGGGTCCGCGAACCGCGGGTGTTCGTGTTCGAGGCGGGCGAGTTCGCTGAGGCGCTCGTCGTACTCCTGGTCGGAGATGAAGGGCTTTGCGTCGGCGTAGTAGGCGCGGTTCGCGCGGTTGAGCAGATCGCGGAGTTCGCGGATGCGGGATTCGGGGGAGGGCTTCGGCACGCGGAAAAGGTACTCCAACGCCGGTCTCGGAAGGCTATCCCCGCGGGATCGTTCGCGGCGGGGCGCGCCTCACTACCATGCGGACATGCCCGCACGACTGCTCGATGGGAAAGCACTGGCCGAGGCGGAGAAGCGCCGGATCGCGGAACGCGCCGGGGCGCTGCGTTCGGCCGGCCGACCCGTTCGGCTGGATGCGGTGCTGGCGCATGGCGGGTCCGACGCGGCGTCGATGGTCTACGCGGACAACCAGCGGAAGATGTGCGCGGACCTGGGGATCGACTATCGGCTCCACGAGTTGCCGGTCGGGTGTCGCGCGGCGGAGATCGCGGAGCAGGTCGAACGGCTGAACTCGGACCCGAATGTCCACGCGGTGATGGTGCATATGCCGTTGCCCGCGGGGGTGGATGCGTACGGCGTGCAGAGCCTCATCGCGCCGGAGAAGGACGTGGAAGGCGTGAACCCGGCGAACATCGGGAACATTGTCTACGGCCGGGTGTCGCTGGCGCCGTGCACGGCGCTCGCGGTGCTGAAGATGATCGACGCGACGGGGCTTGAGTTGAAGGGCAAGTTCGCGGTGTGCGTCGGCGCGTCGGACATCGTGGGCAAGCCGGTCGCGGTGATGCTCATGCGTCGGGAGGCAACGGTGGTGTCATGCACGAAGTTCACCGAGGAGATCACGTTGCTCACGAGGCGGGCCGACGTGCTCGTGGCGGCGGCGGGTTCGCCGGGGCTGATCCGGCGTGACTGGGTGCGCGAGGGGGCGATCGTGATTGATGTGGGGATCAACCGGGTGACGGGGGCGGACGGGAAGACCCGCACCGTCGGGGACGTGGCGTTCGATGAGGTGCGCGAGGTGGCGGGGTGGATCACCCCCGTGCCGGGGGGCGTGGGGCCGGTAACGGTGGTGATGCTGCTCGACAACGTGCTTGCGTCGGCTGAGCGCGGAGGACATTGACCCGGGCCGATGGTTAGCGGCGCTGCGCGAGGCGGTCGGCGTGCTCGAAGGCCTGGTCCGCGTCGGCGGCGCGGCCCATCTGCTTGAGGATGAGCGCCTTGAGGCGTGCCGGGGCCGGATTGCCCGGGGCGAGCGAGATGGATTTTTCGAGGCTTCGGAGCGCGGCCGGGAGGTCGCGTTCGCGGCGCTGCCACATGGCTTGCGCCAGGTAGCCTTCAAAACGGTCGGGGGCGATGGAGATCAACCGGCTCGCCGCGGTGCGGAGTTGGCGGTCATCGTTCATCATCACCGCTACTTCCGCGAGACGGATCCACGCCTCGACATCGGAGGCGCCGGCTTTTCCATCGACCAGTCGCATGAGGATCTCGCGTGCCTCGACGGGGCGGCCGATCTCGACCAGGCACCGGGCGCGCATGTGGCGTATATCGCGGCGGTCCCTGTACTTCGCGTTGTCCATCAGGCGCTTGAGGCACTGCTCCGCGTCGGTGAAACGTCCCGCGGCGATGAGCGCGCGGGAGAGGTCTTCGACGAGGGCGGGATCATCCGGGCCGAGGACCACGGCTTCCTGGAACTGCTCGACGGCCTGCGGGGTGTCGCCCCGCATCATGGCGATGTGGCCGAGCATCTGCCGCAGGCCGGGGCTGTACTGGAACGCGGACTGATTCTCGACGAGCAGCGACTCCGCCTGGTCGAGCCAGCCCAGTTCGGTCATGATCTCCGACGCCGCGAGGCGATGTTTCAGATCGGTCGGCGCGATCGCCGCGGCCTGGGTGAAGGCTTCGAGCGCCGCGGTCCGTCGGCCAACGCTTTCGAGCACCACGCCGCGGTAGTACGAGAAGTCAGCGTTTTTCGGGTCGATCGACTCGCCCTTTTCAAGGGCGGCGAGGGCTTCCTCGGGCTTGCCCATTTCAAGGAGGATCCGCCCCCGCAGCAGGTAGGGGACCGATACCTCCGGCGTGAGTGCGATGGTCGAATCGGTGGTGCGGAGTGCTCGGTCGAGGTCGCCCGATTCGAACTGCTGGGTCGCCATGTCAAACTGCGTGGCGGCCTTGAGTTGTCCGGCTCGCTTCTCGGCGTCGGCCTTGGCTTCCGAGGTGTAGCGTCCGTGTCCGCATGAGGCGAGGACCAGGCACGCCGCCGCGAGGCCGCACGCCAGCGGTGTTCCGTGTTTCATTGCGGCGGCTCCATCTCGGGTTCGACGTGTTCCGGCGGTGGCGGCGCGTCGGGTGGTGCGAACTCCGGCTCGGCCTGGGTGGATTCGTTCGATGAGGACGCTTCGGCGTTGATGATCCGTTCGAGCAGGCTGCGTTCGGGCCACGCCTCGGGCGAGTTCACGAGGCTGTCGCGGAGACGGACGGCGTCGGGCTGCATCGGATGGAGTTCGAGTGATCGGCGCACGGACCAGAGGGCGCCGTCGAGATCACCCTCGTTGCGGCGGCGCTCGGCGTCGAGATTCAAGCGCGCGCTCTGCCGGTCTCGGCTCCAGGGGAGCAGCCCCTCGCGCGAGCCGACGCGGACCGCCTCCTTCCATGCCTCGGCGTTTCGGCCGTGCTCGACGATGATCTTGTCCTGCATGACCGTCGGCTTGATCAGGAACATGATCTCGACGCGGTCGGTCTTGTCGTCGCGTCCCTGGAACGCGGCGCCGACGACGGGGATATCCCCGAGGAGCGGCACCTGGGACCGCGAACGCGAGGTGTCCTCGCGGAAGAGACCGCCGAGCACCGCGGTGTAGCCCTCGGGGATCTGCACGTTTGTGTTCACGGTCTGGAGTTGCTCATCGGGGATCTGCTGCGACCCGACGCCCGGCGCGGCGACGGTGCGGAAGGTCGCGGCGGATACCTTCGGCGCGAGTTCGAGCCGGACGGTGCGGTCATCGAGGATGAACGGGCGCATGTCGAGTTCGATGCCCGTATCGAGGTACTTGATCGACTGCATCACCTGGTTTTCGACGGTGGTTGTCTCCAGGTAGCCGACGCGCGTGCCGACCAGGACGCGGGCGCGCTGGCGGTTGAGCGCCAGCACCTTCGGGTTGGAAAGCAGGGTGACATCGGTGACCTGGTCGAGGGCGCGGATGAAGACGGCGGCGTCCCCCGCGATGATGGCGCCGCGGACGGTGGCGGGGCCGAGGCCCGTGTTGCCCGGCGTGGACGCGACGAAGTTCTTGTTCTCGCGCGTGGTGGAGGGGCCGTCGCTGACTTCGAGCGGCGTGCGGTCCTTGCGGAAGAAATCCAGCGGCTCAAAGTTCGACGGGAACCCGAAGAACTCCGTGAACTGCACCTCGCTGAGGAGGGCGAAATCGACGCCGAAGGCGTTCTGTTCGCTGAGGCTGGTCTGCACGATCGTGGCCTCGATCAACACCTGCGACGGCTTCAGGTCGAGGCTCTTGAGCAGTTCCTCGATCTCGGCGATGTTCTCGGCGTAGTCGTGGAGGACAATCGCCGAGATGAGCGAGTACTCGTCCTTGTCGGGCGAGTAGATGGAGCCGTCGGCGGATTGAACTGACGAGGACGAGTTGGACAGTTTCGAGGTGGGAGAAGCGGCGCCCGAGCCGCCGCTCCCTGATCCTCCGCTTTTCGAGGCGTCGTCGGTGGTGCGGTCCTGCGTGGCTTCGATCCAGCCGTCTTTCGAGAGCAGGCCCCTGGCAAATCGCTGGGCGTCGTCCGGCCGGAGGTAGTTCAGGTGGATCGTCCTGGTGAGGCGCTTTTCGACATCGGTCTTCACGAGCGAGAGTTCCTGCGCGGTGAAGACGTAGATGAACTCGCCACGCTCGATGTAGCCCAGTCCGTTGGCGTTCAGGAGCGCGTCGAGCGCGTCGTAGAAGGGCGCGCCGTACACGGTGCAGGTGACTCGTCTCGTGACATTTGAAGACGGGACGATGTTCCGGCGTGTCTGGACCGCGAGTTTCTGGAGGACGTTGCGGATGTCATCGTTCTGCACGATGAGATCGACCGTCATGAACTCCGACACCCGCACTTCTGAATACGAAGGGAGGTCCGCCTCGGGATCGGTCTTCGGCTTGGACGCCCGGGCCGGGTCAGCGGGTGTGGAGGCAACGTTCGGCAGCGTCGGTGTCGCCGTGGGGTTGGCGGCTTCTTGCCTCGCGGCGGCCAACCCAGAGAGGGACAGCCACATCGCCACACCCCAGTTGATGAGGTGACGAGACTCGAAACGGACCCCACAGCCGCTCCAGGTCTGGTGTTTCACGTCCGCCAACTTACCGGAGGGTGTTTCACTTGGTCAAAGGCGGGTCGGTGTTCCCACATAGGGAATCCGCCCGAGACAGAACCGTTCGGGTGCTCCGCGCGACCGACTGTTCGTGCCCGGCGTGTTTCATCCACGGCAACGCCGCGCCGGATTGACCTGTGGGCGTCCGCGATGTACGCCTATGGCCTGTGTTCCTGGTTTCATGGAGGCGTTCACTTGTCCGGCCCGCCACCCGCACCCGCATCCAACGCTGCCGCCGGTCATTCAAAGGAAACCGGGGCGCAGCGTGCGTACAAGGCGGGGATCAACTACTTCCTCGGGCCGTTGCTCCCGTTGTTGAACGACGAGACCGTTTCCGAAGTGATGGTGAACGGCCACGAGCACATTTACGCCGAGAAGGGGGGCAAGGTGACCCGGGTGGATGCGCGGTTCGAGAGCGAGGAAGCGCTCCGGGCGGCGGCGAACAACATCGCGCAGTTCGTCGGCAAGACCATCACGGACAAGGAACCCATCCTCGACGGACGGCTCCCCGACGGATCGCGAATCTGCATCATTTTGGGGCCGATTTCAGGGGCGGGAACGTCCGTGAACATCCGTCGATTCAGCCGATCGGCGGTGACTCCAGAGTTCCTCGTCAAGCGGAACGCGATCACCCCCGAGGCGCTCGAGTTCCTGACCATCGCGGTGGAAGCGGCGCTGAATATTGTCGTCAGCGGGGGCACCGGATCGGGCAAGACCACGCTCCTGAACATCCTTTCGACAGCGATCGCGGATTCCGACCGGATCGTGGTGATCGAGGACACGCGCGAGCTTCAGATTCAGAAAGAGCACGTGGTGCAACTCGAGGCGCGCCCGGCCGACGCTTATGGCAAGGGCGCGATCACGGTTCGAGATCTGTTCGTATCGTCCTTGCGCATGCGGCCGGACCGGATTGTTGTGGGCGAGGTCCGTCGGGGGGAGGCGCTCGACATGGTGCAGGCGATGACTTCCGGCCATCGCGGTTCGCTGGCGACCCTCCACGCCGACAATCCGTCGCAGGCCTGCGGCCGACTTGAGACCATGTGCCTGATGGCGGACCTGGGGCTTCCGATCATCTCCCTGCGCCGGCAGATCGCGCTCGCGGTGGACCTGTTTGTGCAGACTTCCCGGCTCCACAGCGGGCGGAGGCTCATCACCCATATCAGCGAAGTTGAATTAGACGAGAAATCAGGCGTTTATCAGGTCCGTGACATTTTTAACCTGGATACATCCGGGCCGGAGCCGACGCTGAAATGGACGGGTGAACGGCCGACTGTTGCGCGGGACATGGGCTGGCTCGGGCTGACCGATCGGATCAAGTTGACGAAAGCCATCTTCGAGGCGCCACCCGGGAGTCGAAACGATGCGGCGAGATCCCATTGACGTGATCGGTGACGATCAGGGGCAACTATCGGTCGAGTATGTGCTCGGCCTGTTGGCGTTTGTTGTCCCGATGTTCGCCCTTGCTCCGGTGATTTTTCAGCAGATCTACGCTTACTTTTACCAGATCGCCGGGCTGCTTGCCCTTCCCTTTGCCTAAAAGTTACTGTATTGTTCGATGGTCCATGGAGGCGGGCGCGAGTTCTGCGTTCCGCGGGACACGATACGGAGAAGAAAAGTCATGCTGAACAAAGCGCGTTCGTTCTTCGTCAGTCTTCATGAGGACGAGACCGGCCCGACGACGATCGAGTGGATCCTGCTCATCATCGTGGCGATCATCGTTCTCATCGGCATCGTGATTTTCGCGCGGAGCATGCAAGGCCGCGCGGAGAACATGGAATCGGACATCGAGGATTCAGGCGCGACCACGACGCCGTAATCCCTTTCGATGGATTCAGAGGATGTGTTCGCCGGCCCGTTCGGTCGGCGGGCTTTGATGTCCTTCGTTGTTTCGGTTTCCGTCGCTGCCCCGGCGTCGGGCTTTCCGCACTTCGCCCCGGCGTGAAGTGCGAGGCCAGGCCTTGAGTGGACCGCAGAGAACCGAACCATCCGGAGTGATCGAGGCCCCCCAGCCGAGCGGGTCGGCTTCTTTTTTGCCCGCGCCGATCGAGCCTGTGCATGGCGGGCGGTTGCGAGTTGAGGATGTCTGGCCCTGGTGGCTCGCGGGACTCGGGCTGTCGGCGGCGGTGGCTTCGGTGATACAGATCCTGACGGATCGTCGCGGAAGCGGGCTGTTTGTTCTCGTGACGTGCTATCTCGTGAGCATCGCGGCGGCGTGGATCGATTCGGCGATGCGTCGGGTCCCGAACGTGCTGACGTATCCCGCGATCATCTTCGGACTCGCGTTGAACTGCCTGGTGGTGCCCTTGATCGGAGCGCTCGACGGCGAACTGGTGCTCCGTTGGATCGGTTCCCCCGGCGCGGCGCAGGCGGCGTGGGGGTTCCTGCTCTGCGCCGGGTTCGGGATCATCAGTTTCATCTCGCGCGGATTGGGAGGCGGCGATGTGAAACTGCTGGCCGCGATCGGGGCGCTGATCGGGCTTTCCGCCGTGATCCCGGTGCTCTTCAACACCCTGGTGATCGCGGCGGTGGTGGGGGTCCTGAACTGGGCGGTTCGCGGTGAACTGGTCTCTCGCATCCAGGTGGTCTCGCTCGGCCTCCTCCAGTTCGCGGCGACGCGACGCGGCATCGCGAAGGTGTATCCGTTCCAGCCGCGCGAGGCTCCGTTCTGCCTTTCGCTGCTGCTCGGGATGATCTTGTCGCACTTCTTCGCGGTCCACGAGTACGTGCTGGGGTTCATCCGATGATGACGCGACGCGCGGGGCCATCCTGGATCACGGCGGCGTCCGGCCTGCTCGGGCTGATGGTGCTGTGTCTTTACGGCATGCGCTTCGGGGGCGAGGCCGCGGCGGCGAGCGGACTGATCCGTGCGCAATCGACCGTGGACGTTTTCTTCTGTTTCGGCCTGGGTGCGATCGGCTCAGCGGTCGCGCTGGCGGCGGTGCTGATTGATCGGATGACGGCGCGGCTCCAGAGACCCGCTCACGCGCTTGGTTGCGAGCGCGGGGTGGTGTTGGTCGAACTGGTCCTGATCCTGCCGTTCCTGATCCTCATCGCGGGGACGGTGATCCAGTTGATGCTGATCCTGAATGCCTCGGTGGTGGTGCGGTACGCGGCGTTCGCCGCGGCGCGTGTCGCCGCGGTTGGATATGACCGTGACGGCATCGGCCCGGATGAGTTGCCCGCGCCGGGGCTGGAGCGAGACATCTTCGAGACCGCGGTGCTCGTCACCGCGACCTTGGCGCCCTCGAGCGGGCAGGGGACGACGCTGAACCAGGCGGGTGAAGACCCTCGAAACCCGGGCGCGGGCGGGAACCAGGCGAGTCCGACTGGAGAGACGGATCCCGCCGCGACGATGCTTGAATCGGTCCTGACGACTGACCGCGGGCTGTACGGGGCGCGCACCGTTTCGATCCGCCATTCGTACGCCCGCCGTTTTACGAGCGTGTCGTTCGAGGATTGGGTTCCGAGTTCTCCCTTTGAGTTTTCCACGATGCGGAACCTCTATCCGGCGCGCGAGGTGGAGGTGACGGTCCGCTTCGATTTTTTCCTTGCGCTGCACGGCTTCATCTTTCTCCCGGGCTTGTCCGAACCGATGCCCTCCGGTCTGCCCGGGCGGACGTTCCCGCTGGGGGCGACGGTGACGATGCAGACCGCTGGTTCGCGTGTCCACAGCCCGGGGGCGTTCTTCGGAGGGCTTCCCCGGCCGTGAAACGCACCATGGCGACGAGATTCACCCGAGCGGCGAAGCGTCTTCATGATGATGAAGGCGGCCTGGTGGTGGTGCTGTTCGTGCTGGTGGCGATCATCTTCGCGATCCTCATCGCGCTGAACTGGAACACCGGTCGGATCGTGAGCGCCAAGATGCGGGCGCAGGCGGCGGCGGATCAGGGCGCTCTGGCGGCGGCCACGTGGCAGAGCCGCGCCGTCAACCTCATCACGGGCACGAACATGCTCATCCTGCGGAACGCTTCGGCGGAGGTGTCGGCCCGGGCGTCGATGGCGGTGGTGAACGGTGTTCGCCACGAGTGGCAGGCGGCGCTGGACGCGTGCGGCGATGCGCCCGGCGGGCCGTGCGCGCAGGAGATCATCCGTCGGATCATCCGCGACCCGGACAATGAGATCGGGCCGTACATCCGCTTCGTCGGCCAGACGGGGCAGTACGCGAACGTGGCGATCGAGAACGGCGTGTTCACCCGGCGGATCGCGGAGTTGCACGAGTTCCAGCGTCGCCTGATCGAGTCGATCCCGGAAGTGGTCGAGGAGCAGCGGGGGATGATCGAGGCGTTCCACAACGTCGAGTTAATCCTGGCGGTGCCGGGGCGTTCCGACGGATTGATCGTGCCGCCCCTGCGGCGCGGGGATGCGGCCTCGTTCGAGCGGATGCTGAGGCTCCGCCGGCAGTTGAGTGACAACTGGCTGCCGGACGCCGCGGAGTTCGGGCGATTCTCCGCGATCGGTCGGGCGCGGCAGATCTGGGACCAGGCCGAGGAAGAGGCGATCGTTTCGATCAGCACGGAGTATGGATCGTTTCACTACGTGCTCGAGACGCAGGTGGGGGCGGACGAGATCAGCCCCTCCGCCGGCGGACGGGGCGCGTTCTCGGTCTTCGCGACGGCCGTGGTGCCCGAGGTGCGCGAGGACAACTTCCTGTTCAAGGGGTTCTTCGACTACGAGATCAGCCCCGCGGACACGGCCACCGCCGCCGCACAGGCGGAGACCTTCAACGGCTACGACGAGCGATTTGCCAGGCGCAACGCGGTCGCCGCCTGGCCCTTCCGCGTGTGGACGCTGTGGGGCTGGAACTGGCAGCCCCGATTGACTCGATCGGACCTGGCGCGTGCCACCCTGGAGAGCGATCCCGACACCCGCGCCGCATGGCTCGGAGCGGGGATCGAGGAGATGAACTATGACTCCGTCGGTTTCGGACTTCAGCACTGATGTTTCCGTCCGGTGCGGGCGGATGGCGCGTCGCGGCACGGCGGTGACCGAGTTGGCGCTTGTCGCGCCGATCATTCTCCTGTTCATGACTCTTGCCTATGGGTTGTGGCGTCTCACGATCACTGAGCACGATGCTTTTTCGGCCGCGGAGACCGCGACGGCGGAGAAGGCCGTTCGATTCATGTCATTGACGGAGATCGACGCGCCCCCACCCTTCGTCCCCGATAGCCGCACCCCCGAGGTGGCGGAAGTTCCGATGCTGTCGGGGGTGACGGAGGCGACGCTGCGCGCCTACGCATCCCTCCCCAACTCCGCGGCTCACGCGGGGGGCGCGCTCTACATGGAACAGATGACGGACATCGGCGAGGACTTCGGCGGGTTCAACCTGGCGAGAGACGGGATGGTGCTCCGCCCATCGTGGACGTTCAACGGCTTCCCGATGGTCAACACGCAGCACCCGGCGGAGCGGGACGCCGTCCGCGAGTGGTACTACGACGCGCAGGAAGTCACCCTGACTCGGGACCTGCGCGATCGACTCGGCCTCAGTGACTGATCCGTTCGGCACGAGGCTCGGCCGGGCGACGGGGCGGGGTGGACCCCTTCGGGATCGGCTGCACCACCAGCAGGTTGTGATCGATGACAAAGGTTGATGCGAGCGAGTGTGCGCGATCCCGGGCCTCGTCATTGTCCGACTCAAACTGCACGAAGAGGGCGTCGTCGCCCGGCTTGAGGTAGGGATGCACGCGCACGTTGCTGAAGCCGGCCTTTCGGAAGGCTTCGGTCATGCGCCGGCTGAGCACCCACGCATCCGCGCGGACCTCCATCATCAGGCGCGGGGCGGCCGGTTCGAGCCGGGTGTTCAGGAGATTCATTTCTCGCTCGGTCATGACCGTGCCGCTGACGCGGAGCCGCCGCAGGTTGGGCACGATCTCGATATCGAGCGCGCCCACGGGCACGACCGCCTGGATGAACGAGAGGAACTGCTCGTCCGGCAGTTGGAGGAGCGTTCCCCGGTCGATCAGGCCCAGGCTGGGCACGGTGCCCATCATCGCGGAGGCGGCCTCGGCGAACTTGTCGGGGTCTCCCACGGCCTGCTCGACCGCGACGAGGATCGCGAGTTCGCGCTGGATGAGCGTGACCCGCGCCGATGCCGTCGCGTCGCCTCCGACGGCCATCTCGGTGATCTCGGCGAGTTCGGTGAGGAGTTCGATCCGCCGACGGCCCGCGGCGCCGCCCGCGGCGGAAGATGATTCGGCCACCTCGATCGCCTGCAACTCGGCCCGAACCTGGCGCAATCTCTCGGCGGATTTGGGGTCGCGGGCGACGCGCGGCGCGATGTCCGCGAGCTCGCGCACCAGCGCCGCCCGACGATCGAGCGAGGCGACATCGCGCGAGACGAGCGACGTGCCGGCGCCGGTCGAGTCCAGCCCGATGAGTTCCTGTTCGACCTGTCGCAGCCGCATCGCGGATTGGACATCGCCCCGCGAGGCGCGGTCGGCCAGATTGATGATGTCGCCCAGCAGCCGCGCTCGGCGGGAAGCGAGCGGAGCCGAGACGCGCTCTCCCTTGTCCAGTTCGACGATGTTCTCACGGACGCGGCGCATCCCCTCGACGGCCTGGGCTTCGCCTCCCGCGGCCTTGCGGCTGAGGACGGAGAGTTCCTCCATCATCGCCTTGCGTCGATTCGATGGGCCGCCGGAGAGAACCGGAACGGGCATCGACTGCAACTGGCGCAGCGAATCTCGGAGCGAGGCGCCCGCGATGGACTCGCCGCGCGACGCGCGCCCGGCCAGTTCGCGCATCTCGTTCATGAGGCGGGCGCGCTGCGCGGCCTCGCCGACGCCGGCGCCCTCGATCGCGTCCAGTTCGCCGATCTCGCCGCGGACCTGCGCGATTCGATCGACCGCGGTCGTCTCGCCCTTGAGCGCGCGGTCCACGGCGTCTTCAATGTCACGCATCAGGGCCTGGCGGCGGTCGCTGCCCCGGTCGGCCATGACGCTCCGCGCGGTCTCCTGGACCTCGGAGCGCAGCGATTCGAGCCGGCTCTTGGCGCGGTCGTCCCCGCCTTGCGCGCGCTTCGCAACGTCGATCATCTCGGTGACGAGCGACACGCGGCGGCGCGCCTCCGAGTCGTCCACGCGGCCTTCCAGGAGGGACAGGTCGCGCTGCGCGCGTTCCAGCGCGGGGAGCCAGTCGGCGCCGCCCGAGAGCGCGTCCGACGCGGCGCGGTCGGCCGCGAGGAGCAGGTTGCGACGCGCCTCGGCGAGGGCCGTGTCGGCGAGCGCCTGAAGATTGGCCGCGATGGTCTTGGGCGAATCCAGGCCCGTCTCGTACAGCCGCGACGCCGGCGCGAAGCGCGGATGGTTCAGGCGGATCTCAAACTTGCCGAACGCGACGGGCGCTTCGGCGACTCCCTTCGAGTCGGTGCGGACCACGATCGGGCTGGCTTCCGCGTTCCCCTGCACGAGCTGGACTTCGACGTCGGGCGTCGGCGGGTTGGTGGTGACCACGATTCGGACACTCTTGGGCGCCACGCGCTCGAGCACCACCGGCTGTTCGAGCAGGCGCGTCGCGCCCTCGGTCAACCGGAGCCTCGCGGTGGTCTCGCCCAACTTGGAGAGTCGGACATCCGTCGTGAACTTTCCGTCGAGCGCGGGGGCGACGGGGATGCGCGTGCCGTCGGAGGTCACGATCGCGGCGACGGCGCGGTTGGGCATGTTCCGGATGCGCCCGGAGACCTGGACAACCCCGGTTTCCGTCTTGAATCGTCCCGACTTGTCGGCCAGGGTCAGGATCGGGCGAGAACTCAGCTGGAGATACAGCCAGGCGCCGATCAGGAGCACCGCCGCGATCCCGAGCACTCCGGCGGCGATCGTGACGACGTTCGATCCCTTCTTCCCCTTCACGTCGTCGCGTCCGCCGCCCATCGAAGCCGCCTTGGTGGGCGGCTGCTCGTTCGTTTCTCGAAGGCGAGCGAGCGCCTCGTGGGCCGATTGGAGTCGTTCACCGACCGGCTTCACGAGCATCGCCGCGACGAGGTCGGAGATGTCCTTCGGGAATCCGGGGAGCACCTCGGCGAGCGGCTTGAGGGTGAGATGTGGCGTCGTGTGCCAGTACATCCACTTCGGGCGCTCATCCACTCGGGTCGCGTCAGGGCCGGCGTACGGGTCGTAGACCGACGGGAACTGCGCCTTGTAGAGTTTTCGGCCGAGGGCCATCTCGTACGCGACCAGTCCGAGCGAGTACAGGTCGGTCCACGGGCCTTCCTTGCCCAGGGTGGTGTCGAGGAGTTCCGGCGCGGCGTACTGGACGCTGAGCACGTTGAGCGTACTCTCGGTGTCGGAGCGCTTCGCCAGCCCGAAGTCGGCGAGTTTCCATGTGCCGATGTCGGTGCTGAGTATGTTGTTCGGCTTGAGGTCGCGGTGCAGCACCGGGGGCTTGGCCCCGTGGAGAGCCGTGAGCGCGCGGAGAATGTCGCGGAGCAACTGGCGGACGACGGCCGGGTCCTGCGGCTCTTCGAGGGTCGAGTGGCGTGCCGAGCGTCCGCCGAGTTCCATCGCGATCCAGGGGCCGACCTCGGGGTCGATGTCAAAGCCGTAGATCGTCACGATGTTGGGGCAGGCGCTCAGGTCGGCGAGCACGCTGACCTCGCGGCGGAGAGCGGCGATCTGTTCCGGGTCGTCGGCCTTCCATCCCTGGAGGATCTTGATCGCGGCGGGACGCGACACGCCGTGCCCCATCTGCTGCTTGGCGCGGTAGACGACGGTGTATCCGCCCGGATCGATCTGCTCGATGATGTCGAAGTTGCCCAGTTGCTGTTTCATTTCGACCCCTTCTTCTTTTTCTTCTTTCCCGACTGGCCGGTGTCGTCCGCGAGTTGGCGCGTGATCGTCGAGCGCTTGCGTGCGAACCACACCAGCGCGTCGGCGTAGGAGTTGTTCGTGTCCCACTCGAAATCCGTGGCGTGGGCGGTGCGGTCGTAGCCCATGAGCACATGGAGCGCCTTCTGAGTGGGCGAGGCGCTCTCCGACAGGGTGAGGTTGTCGTCGGTGATCGTCGATTCACGCTGGGTCAGGAGGAGAGAGTTCAGTTCCTCCCAGTTCGAGGCGGAGTTCACCCAGTCGCTCACCTGTTCGAGGCGCCAGGCGTTCCGGAACAGGAGGAGCGCGCGGGGGGGCATCTTGCCGCTCGCTGTCCACTGTTCGAGCCTGGAATCGAGGAGCACATACGCGTTGCGCCAGTGATTGGGTGTGATCGGCCGATTGGTGGTCGATGAGAAGGCGTAGACGGCGTACGCCGCGCCGACGCCGATGAGCAGCACGAGCAGCGCTCCGACCGCGATGAGCACCCCGGGCGACGGGCGGTCGCTCGCGTCCTGTTCCTCGGCGAACAGCAGGCGGCAGGTGGGGGAGAGTTCCACCTCGTCCTGCGGGGCGAGCCTCGTCGGAGCGGTGATCTTCTTGCCGCGCACGCGCGTGCCGGCGGCGGAGAGATTGTTCACGGTCCACTTGCCGTCCACTCGGGCGACGACGGCGTGCTCCCACCCGACGCTCTCATCCGCCAGGACAAACTGGGCCGAGGGAGATCGTCCGACGACGACCTGATCCCCCTCGATCGTGTGCGATCGTCCTTCGTCCGCGCCCATGATGACCGTCAGGAAATAGCCCATGTCACCTCGATTGAATCCGCCTCGACCTCACCGGGTGCTCAACGACACACCTTCTTCCTGGAACTTCACGATCCAGGGGGTAAAGAGAACGATCAGCGTGGCCAGCAGCACGAGCAGGCCGGGGACGAGCACCATGACCTTGGCCTTGCCCGCGACGTTGGTCGCGTCCTGCACGCGGTTGACTCGGACGCGATCGGAGAGGCGTTCGAGCGTTCCCGCGATTGGGCGCCCGAGTTCCTCGGACTGGATCACCTCGTCCACGAACGTGCGGATCACGTGGCTGGGGACGCGATTGGAAAGATTCTCGAACGCCGTCTTGAGCGTCGTGCCCATCTCGATGTCCTTGAGCGTGGCGCGGAACTCTTCGCCCAGCGGGTGCCCGGCGTAGTCCTTGGCCACGATGTCCATCGCCACGCTCAGCGACGCGCCCGCCCGAAGACTGAGCACCAGCAGGTCCAGCACGAACGGCATCACCCGGATGATGGCGTTGTCGCGCACCTTTCCCTGGCCCATCAGTTTCGTCGAGACCAGCCCCGGACCCATGAGTAGCCCCACGATCCCCAGCGGCGCGAGGAAGGGGTCATACAGCGCGAAAAGCGCGCCCAGCGGCACGCACAGCACCGCGCCGACGAGAAGGGACATCGCCACCAGTTCGTCGTCGGTCAGGCCGCCGGGCCAGCCGGCGCGTGCGTAGTTCTTGGTGAGATCCTTGCGGACGACGTCGATGCCCGGCACCTTGGAAGTGACCGCGGCGAGCGCGGGGAGCATCGGCAGGATCAGCCCGAAGAGGCCCGACGACCCGGCGCTGCGCGTCCGCCGCATCCTCCGCTGCGATTCGGAGATGACCCCGACGCCCACGCCCAGTTTTTCGGGGACGATCCGCATGAGCAGGAACAGCCCCAGACCCACGAACACGCCGATCGAGAGGATCGTCACGATCAGGAGGATGAGGTTGCCCTGGATCGCCTCAAATGTCGGCATTCACGATCCTCCATGCCCAGAGCATCCCCGCCGCGATGAGGGCCGCGGCGACCGAGAGCAGCGCCCACCCGACCGGGCGCGTGAAGCAGAGCACCACCGCCTGGAAATCCATGATCGCGGTGAAGCCCAGCATCACGAAGGGGCACGCGCCGATGACCTTGATGTTCGTCCGCCCTTCGCTCGTCGCGGCGTAGACCTCCTCCTTCATGCGCTCGATGCCCTGGATGGAGCGCCCGAGACGTTCGAGCGTCTCGACCACGTTGCCGCCCATCCGCAGGTTCACCAGCAAGGCCGACGCGAAGAGATTGAAGTTCGGGAGCGAGAGTCGCCGCTTCGCCTCGTCGATCGTCGATGAAAAATCCGCGCCGTGCTTCCAGAAGTTGGACATGACGCGGAACTCGGTGCGGATCGGCTCGTCCCCGCGCTCGGCGAGGCGGTCCACCGCCTGGGCGAGGGTCATCCCCGCGGCGACGCTCTGCGACATCTGGAGGACGCACGCGGGGAGTTGCTGGTCGATGAGCCTTCGCCGCTTCTCCCATTTCTTCTCGATGATCACGCGGGGGAGCCACAGCAGGAGCACGGGGGTGAGCACCGCGCCGATCTTGAACGGGAAGTACCACAGCCACACGATCGGGATGATGATCGCGGCGGCGTAGAACCCCGCGATCCAGGGGCGGCCGTTGAAAGGCTCGGGAGAGAAACGCCAGATCGATCGTTCGAGCCAGCGGACCTCGCGCTCGAAGTGGGCGACGATGCTCCGGTGGAATCCCCAGATCAGCGCCGCCAGGGTGATCCCCGCGAGCAGCGCGATGACGATGAGGATGGGCAGGTCGGAGTCGATCACGCGACCGCCTCCTCGGTTCCCTGGAACCACTCTTCCACGTTGAGAAGGCCGCGATCGACCAGGTCTCCGAGGAAGGTCGGCATGTACCCGCTGGGCTTGATGACCGGGCCGGCGCGACCCTCCGAGAGCGACATGACATCGCGCACTTCGACCTCGCCCGAGACCGGGTGAAGCCCGAGCACCTCGGTGATCTGCGTGATCTTGCGCGCGCCGGACTTCAATCGTTCGACGTAGACGACGAGGTCAACCGCCTGCGAGATCTGGCGTCGGAGGGCCGTCAGCGGGATGTCGATCGCCATCAGGCACATGGTCTCGATGCGGGCGATCGCGTCCACGGCGCTGTTGGAGTGCAGGGTCGTCATGGACCCCGCGTGCCCGGTGTTCATCGCCTGGAGCATGTCGAACGCCTCCGAGCCGCGGCATTCGCCCACGACGATTCGGTCCGGGCGCATGCGCAGCGCGTTCTTCACGAGGTCGCGGATCGAGTACTCGCCCTTTCCCTCGACGTTCGCCGGGCGCGTCTCGAGGCTGACGACGTGCTCCTGTGACAGCTGGAGTTCGGCGGCGTCCTCGATCGTTACGACGCGGTCGCGCTCGGGGATGAAGGAACTGAGCACGTTGAGCATGGTGGTCTTGCCCGAGCCGGTGCCCCCCGCGACGACGATGTTCTTGTACCCGAGCACGCACGCGCCGAGCAGCGCGAACGCCGCGGGCGTCGCCGCGCCGAACTTGATGAGGTCGTGGTGCGTCAGGCGGCGCTTCGAGAACCGCCGAATGGTGAGGCACGGCCCCTTGAGTGCCAGCGGCGGGATCACCGCGTTGACGCGAGAGCCGTCCTTCAGACGCGCGTCCACGAGGGGCGCGGAGCGGTCGATGCGTCGGCCCAGCGGCGCCACGATCCGCTCGATGACCGAGACCAGCGCGTCGTCGCCCAGAAAGGTTCGGTTGCTCTTGATGACCTTTCCGCCCCGCTCGACGTACACCAGGTCGGGGCTGACGATCATGATCTCGCTGATGCTCGGCGTGTCCAGCAGGTCCTGCAGCGGACCGAGGCCGAAGATCATGTCGCAGATGTTCTTCTTGAGCAGCCGGCCGATGAGGTAGAACGCCACGTTCTCGGGGGTTTCATCGATCAGCGCCGGCAGGAAGTCGCGCAGGCGCGAGTTGATGGTCTCGACATCCGCCTGCGCCGTCTCCGGTTTCAGCCCCAGTTTCATGCGCTTGGCGAGCCGTCGGGTGAACTCGTCGGCCGCCTCCTCGGACGCGATGTTCAACCCCGGCGTCTCGATCCGCGCGATCTCGAGCGAACCCTTGCTCTCCGGCGAGAGCAGCGCGACGATGCGGTCCTCGTAGACCATCGACATCAGCCGCTGCCGCGTCGCGGTCGAACCAAAGAGGCGGTCCTTGAAATCGGCGCGGAGCAGGTCGTCGATGATGGTGTTCAGGCGTTCGAGCGATTCGCGGGTCGCCTCGACATCCGCGGCCCCGGCGCGGCGGAGTTCGAGCCTTCTCAGCACCGCGGAATGCAGTTCGCGCTGGAGTTCGTTGAGGTTGTCGCCCGCCGCCGGGCGCGCGAGGCCCGCGGAGGCCGGCTGGGCCTCATCCTGAAAGAGCGTGAGCACGAACTCCGCGAGACGGATCTGGCTCACGGGCTTGAGCCGCCCCTTTTCGCCCGGCTTGAGCATCGCGTCGTCGATGCGCACCTCGGTGGCGCGCGGGTCGATGGAGGCCTCCCATCCTTCCGCGCCGCGGTCCACCTGGACGTGGACCCGCGAGACAAACCGCGAGGCTTTCAGGCTGATATCGCATTCCTCACCCCGGCCGACGGTGAAGCCGGCCAGCCCCTCGTAGGCGACCCACTGCTCATTCCGCAAGGTGTCCTGGACGACGACTCTCATGGTCTGTACGTGTCTCTCTGAGTAGACGCGGGGATCACCCTTTATTCGAGCACGGACCCGCCGCCCGATGACCCCGGCTGGCTCCCGCCCTGCTTTCCGCGAAGCAGGACGTACAGCCGGTTCGCGCCGCCTCCCATCGCGCGGATGAGTTCGAGCGCCTCCTCGGTGGTGACTTCAAGGGTGATCGTCCCGGCGGAGGTGCGGCGTGCCGTCTTGGCATTGGGATCGCCGAAGGTGAACTGTTCTCGGCTGCGGATGAGTTTGTCGCCGACCGCCAGGACCTTGACGTTCGAGAGGGCCGCGCGGGCCGCCCAGTCGCGCGTCTCCATCGCTCCCGCGACCGCCTGGCCCACCGCTTCGCTCAGCGTCTGCTCGCGGCCGGTGGGTGAGGCCGCCGCGCTCTTGGTCTCAGGAAGTTTCCAACTGACAACGATGTCAACGCGGTCGCCGGGCACCAGGATGCCGCCGATGACGCCCGTCTCGTCGATCTCGATGGTAAACGCCCGGCTTCCCGGGACGATCTCAAGGTCCGTGACTCCCACCAGGTGCGAGTACATGATCGGCGAACCCGCGGCGATGGGCGTGTTCAGCCGCCTTCCCCGAAGCGCGGCCTTCTCATCGCCCTTGACCCCGGCACGCGCGAGAAACGCAAAGGTCTTCGAAGGCACGCGCTGAACATCCAGATCGGTCGCGGGGTCGATCAGGTGATCGGCCGGCAGGTCGGACTTTGCTACAACGATCGAGATCGCGGCCTCGGCGGGTTCCTTCGCGAGCGAGCCGGACGCCGTGCGCAGGTAGCCGAACGCGGCGGCCATCGCCACCAGCCCCGCCACCACCGCGATGATCACCATGACCCGGTTGCTCTGCATGAGCGAGCCTCCTTCCGGTACACCCACGAGTGCCCGCCCACCATCCACGAGGGAATCCCCGTTCGGGTGAGGAGCGGGGAATAACGGGCATCGAACATCCGAGTCTACCTTGCGAGCACAAAACACGGAAGAGGCCGAGTGACCCAAAGCACGCGCGATCGTTCAGAGCGCGGCTCAGTCGGGTTTAGTTCGTCAGGTGCCTTTCGGTCACACCCGCACAACCGCCTGGAACTCCGTGTAGCGCTTCGCCATCTCTTCCCGGGTCAGCCGCGCCAGCCGGTCAAGGCTGAACGATTCAATGGCGAAGGACGCGATGATCGTGCCGTGCGCCAGCGCCTGCTGGACCGCTGGCATGCCGATGTCCTGGTCCTTCGAGTGCGCGGCGGCGAGGTGCCCCATCATCCCACCCGCGAACGAATCTCCCGCTCCGGTGGGATCGACCACCTGCTCGCACGGATAGGCCGGCAGCGCGGCGACGCCGTCACGGTGCACGAGCACGCACCCGTGTTCCCCCTTCTTGATGACCACGAAGGTTGGGCCGAGGTCAAGAATCATCTTCCCCGCCGTAAAGGGGTTGCGCTTGCCCGTGAGCATGCGAGATTCCTGGTCGTTCAGTACCAGCCCGTCCACCTTGGAAAGCAGCGAGAGCAACTCTCCGCGGGCGATGTCGATCCACAGGTTCATCGTGTCGGCAACGGCAATGGCGCGCTTCGGGAACGATTCGAGCATCGCCATCTGCACCGAGGGGTGGCTGTTGGCGAGGAACACGAACTTTGAATCGGCGTACTTCGCGGGAGGAGTGGGGGGCTTCTCCGCCACGACGCCCAGCTCGGTGAAGAGCGTCTCGCGCTCGTTCATATCTTCCAGGTACTTTCCACCCCAGCGGAATGTTTTCGACCCCTTGCGGACCTCCAGCCCGTCCACATCAACATTCGGGAACTTCTTGAAGACCGCCTGGTAATCCGCGTGAAAGTCGTCGCCGACCACCGCGACCAGCCTCACCTGTGTGAAGAACGACGCCGCCGCGGCGAAATAGGTGCATGACCCGCCGAGCACCTGCTCGCGCTTGTCGGTGGGGGTGTGGACGGTGTCGATGCCGATGGTTCCGGTGACGATGAGTGACATGGTGTTCCTCAGCCCGATGGGCCGCTTGCATCACAAAGAGATCACACTCCGAACGTGCGATGGTACGTTTACTCTTCGGGGGCGAACCCGCGCCGCATCGCGTTTTCGCAGACCGCGCGCGGCTCGACAAAGTGCAGAAGGTACTCCAGGCCGCCCGCCTTCGACCCCGTGCCCGACATCCCGAATCCCCCGAAGGGCTGCCGCGCGACGAGCGCCCCCGTGATCCCGCGGTTGAGGTAGAGGTTGCCCACGCGGAACTCCCGCCGAGCGCGGTCCAGGTGGCTGGGTTTCCGGCTGAAGACCCCGCCGGTGAGTTTGTAGGGAGAGTCATTCGCGAGGGCGAGCGCCTCGTCGAATGTGGAAGCCCGCATCACCGCCAGGACAGGCCCGAACACCTCGTCGCGCGCCAGGTCATGCTCGGGTTTCACGTCGGCAAAGATATGGGGGCCGACGTAAGGCAACAAACGTGAGTCACCGAACCCGTCACGCAGCGCGGCCGGCACTTCCATCGCCAGCGCGAGCCTGGACTGCGCCTTGCCGCGCTCGATGTAATGTTCGATCTTCCGCTTCGCGTCCAGGTCGATCACCGGGCCGACATCGGTCCCCGGCCGGGTGGGATCGCCGATGACGAGCGCCCGGGTCGCTTCGACCAGACGGTGCAGGAAGTGCTCGTACACCTCCGCGGAGCCGACGACGATGCACCGGGAACACGCGGAGCACTTCTGCCCCTGGAATCCGAACGCGGAGTGGCGCACCGCGAGCACCGCCTCGTCCAGGTCGGCCGACTCATCAATGATGACCGCATTCTTCCCGCCCATCTCGCACACGACGTGCTTGACGTGCCCCGGCTGTCCCGCGTTGGGCGATTGGCGGCCGGCGATCGGCGACGCCGGCGCCG
>JAEUIV010000124.1 GCA_016795005.1 Phycisphaerae bacterium | reverse complement strand
GTTCACCACGATGTAATACGACAACGTGTTCTGGCATTTATCGAGGTTCAGCACCGCCCACCCGCGCGACCCCACCCCCACCGGCGGCGTCTCCTGCCCGGCGTCCAACTCGGCGACATGCGTCGTGATCTGCCCGCGAATCTCACCGCCGGGATTGTTCGCCGTGTGAATGTTCACATAGCACCGACCCGCGAGAATCGAAGCCTCCTGCGCCTCGGCGTAGTTCCACACGCCCGTCTTGACATTCCCCAAGGGCAGTGGGTGCACGACGCCGGCATTCACCCCGGGCGCCACAAAGCCATGAATGTGAGCCGCCGTCTCAGCGCTCGTCAGACCCGAGTACACGATCCGATACGTCACCGTGTTCGCGTTCGTGTCAATCAGAAACTCGCCGCAGCCGAAGCCGTTCACCCCCGCCGTCGGGGGCACCTCCTGCTGCGCGGTAATGCTCGCAACCATGTGGCACCGCGCCGAGGCAAGCGCCTCCGCGGCAAAGACAAGCACTCCGGCCATCGCAAAGCCTCCGATCAGCGTGCGGGTGATCATGTGCTCTCCTTCTGAAAAGAACCCTTGCAGGAAAGTCGGACCGGCCGACGTACCACGACCAGAACAACCTACCTCTGTTTTTGACGAATGCCAGTGAAAACCACCGACACTGCAAGAACTCCTTCGATCCGAACATCAACTCAGCGGGCTATTCCATGCGCAAAGAGCGCCGGTGCCCCTCCACGACTGCAAAAAGCCACAGGCCGACCCGCGATCCCGCCCCCGGTCGCGCCGTAATCACAATTAATTCCTTCAGCGCGAACCGCCGACCCGCCGCGAGCGACACTGGTGGAGAATCCCGCCATGACCGCCCGGCCCGAACAAGTCCTTGATGAACTCCTCGTCCTCGATGCACAGGCCGGGGACCACGCCGCCTTCACACAACTCGTCAAACGATGGCAGCCAAGACTGTGGAGGCACGCACGCCTCCTTTCAGACGACGAGGCCTCCGCATGGGACGCCGTCCAGGAAGCCTGGTCAGCCGTCATGCGCGGCCTGCGAGCCTTGGACGACCCGGCCGATTTCGGAACGTGGGCGTTGCGCATCGTGACGAACAAGTGCGCCGACGCCGTCCGCCGACGCACGCGACAGCGCAGACTCGCGCACCACGCCGCCGAGCAAGCCAACCTGAAACACCGAGATGAGGAACGCGAGCCACGCGACGCCGACGCCGTCCGCGCCGCCGTCTCATCGCTCCCCGAGATCCTCCGCGCCGCCGTCTCGCTCCACTACGCCTGCGGGCTGACGGTCGCCCAGGTCGCCGCCGTCCTCGCCATCCCCGCCGGAACAGTCAAGTCACGCCTCAGCGACGCACGCTCGAAACTCCGCACAACCCTCGAAAGGAATGAGCAATGAACGACTTCGACGACCGCATCCGCAACGCACTCCAGGCCGAGCACGCAACCGAAGACGGAGCCTTTGAACGCATCGGCCAGGCCTTCCTGAAACGATCGCGGGCGCTCATGATCATCGGATGGATCAAGATGGGCTTCTTCGTGATCATCGCCGCCTTCGCCGCCTACAGGTACTACCAGTCGCCCGACCCGAAAGCCATGCTCGGCTGGGCCGCCGTCTTCATCGTCATGTCGCTCAGCCTGGGAATCGGATTCATCATCTACTGGCTCGAACTCATCCGGATCTCCGTCCTCCGCGAGATCAAACGCCTCGAACTCCGCCTCATCCAGACCATCTCCGAACGACGAGGGTGAGACGCAAACGAAACGCCCCGGCCCCGAGCGGGTAGCATTCCCACCCGGAACAGCCACGCCGCGAGAACCCGTCCGCCCCCGGCGCGTCCCACTCAGCCTGAAGCACCATCATGACCGACTCCATCGCCACCACCCTCGCGGATTCGTCCGCGTTCCTCCTCGCACAGGCCGCCGACCAGGCAACCGCGTGGATGCCGCGAACCATCCTCGAATACGTACAGAGCGGCGGAAAACTCTCCTACGTCCTCGTCGCGCTCTCGGTCGTCGCGCTCGCCCTCATGCTGCGAAACGCCGTCGCTCTCCGACCCACGCGCATCGCGCCCCCATACGTCAACGACAACCTCACACGCTTCGCTCGCGCCGGCGATGCCGCCGGGGCACTCGAGTTCTGCCGCAAGGACGAGAACGATTGCCTCCTCGCCAACGCCGTCGGCGCGGGCCTCGAACGCACCGGCGATTCCGCCTTCCAGTCCTTCGAGGTCCGGCAGGAGATCGAAGCCGCCGGACGACAGGAAGTGGACCGGCTCCACCGGCTGAACGACGGCCTGGGAATCATCGCCGCCGTCGCCCCCATGCTCGGCCTGCTCGGAACCGTCATCGGAATGATCGGCGCCTTCGGCGCCATCGGCGGCCTCCAGGGAGCCGCACGATCCAGCGAACTCGCGCGATTCATGTCGCTCGCCCTCGTCTGCACCGCCGAAGGACTCGCCGTCGCCATCCCCTGCACCATCGCCTTCGCCATTTTCCGCCGACGAATCGACCGGCTCGCCGCCGACGCCGCCCAGGATGCCGACGCCATCGCCCGCCTCTTCACCGCCGCATGGTCGGGCGCGTCCGCTCGCGCCCCCGCCACCGCGAAGGCCGCATCAAAGCCCGCCGGGGCCGGAGCCTGAACCATGCTGCCCGGCTCAGAGATCGCGCACGAGGCCTCCTTCGACCTCACACCGATGATCGACGTCATCCTCCTGCTCATCGTCTTTTTCATGCTCAGCTCGCAGTTCTCACGCACCGAGCAACTGCCGATCCCGCTCCCCAACGAGCAGGGAGTCGCCGCCGTGGACGCCGAGAATCCATCTGAACTCGTCATCGACATGAACATCCGGGGCGAACTCTTCGTCCGCGGAACGCTGGTGAAGCCCGATCGACTCCCGGAAATCCTCGGCGTGCCCGCCGACTCGGACACCGTCGGCAACGCCGCGAAGATCACCATCCTCGTCCGAGCCGACAAGGACGCCCCGGCCGTCCACTTGAACCGCCTCGGCGCCGCCCTCGCACGCGCCGGACTCTCATCCTGGCGACTCGCCACCGCGCCGTCCGGCGGAGTCAACCCGCGCGGGGAGTCGCACCGTTGAACTTCCGATCGCCCAAAGCCGGCTCGCGGCTCGACCCGTCGGGCCTCCGGCTTCCGCTCATCGCCCTCATCGACGTCATCCTCTTCCTCCTCATGTACTTCATGTTCGCCGGATCGCTCGACGCCGACGAGGCCGAACTCCGCACCGCCATCCGCGCCGAACAACGCGCCGGCAGAGGAACGCCCGAAGCCGGTGCCCCGATCATCGACGTCTCAACCGTCAACGGCCGACCGCTCTTCCGCGTCGGCGCGCACCGCCTGAACACGCGCGACGAACTCACCGCCGTCCTCACACAACTTCCGAATCTTTCCGGCGCGATCATCCGCGTATCCAACGGCGCAACCGTCGGCACCGCCGCCGCCGCCGCGCAGGCCTGCACCGACGCGGGATTCGACAAGATCTCCTATCTGCCCGGCGACGACCCGACCGAGTGACCCACACCCCGCTCAGACCCGGATCATCGTCCCGACATCTCCGCCCTCGACCGCCTTCCGGATATTCCCGGCTCGGTCAAAGTCGAACACCAGCACGGGCATCCGTCGCTCTTGGCACAGCGCCAGCGCCGTCATGTCCATGATCTTCAGACGCTTCTCGATCGCCTCGGCAAACGTCAGCCCCGAGTACCGCGTCGCCTTCGGATCCTTCTTCGGATCGGCGGAGTACACGCCGTCCACCTTGGTCGCCTTCAGCACCGCGTCGCACCCGAGTTCCGCCGCGCGGAGCGCCGCCGCCGAATCGGTCGTGAAAAACGGGTTCCCCGTCCCCCCCGCGAGGATCACCACCCGCCCCTTCTCCATGTGTCGGATCGCGCGAAGCCGGATAAACGGCTCCGCAACCGAGGGCATCGGCACCGCCGACATGCACCGCGCCGCGCAACCCTCGTGCTCCAGCGCCTCGCGAAGCGCCAGGCCGTTGATCACCGTCCCGAGCATCCCCATGTGATCCGTCACCGCCTGGTCGAGCAGACCCCCCTCCGCCAGCGTCGCGCCGCGGATGATGTTCCCACCCCCCACCACCACCGCCACCTGCGCACCCGCCTTCGCGGCGTCCGCGACCTCGCGCGCAATGTGCCCGATCGCACGGGACTCGACCCCGAACCCGCCCTTCTCGCAGAACGCCTCGCCGGAGAGTTTCAGCAGCACCCGTTTCAGCCGTGAAGGTCGCGTCGCGTGGGTTGGCATTCGAGGTTCCTGAGCGTGATCGCCGCGAACATTGGACCGCCGATCGCCCGATGGGTCAAGCATCGACCGCACACCCCGGAACCCCGGGCCGCCCCGCGCACGACCGGATCTATAGTGACCCGTGCAGGAACCTCCAGCCGCCCCGCCGGTCTAAAGCACGCCCATCAATGACGCCGCGAGCAGACAATGCACCTTCGCCTCAACCCCGCCAAACCCCGGCGGGGGGCGCCATCGCGTGGTGGGAAAACGCCCTCCTCCAGGGACTTCTCTTCTCGCTCTGCCTTCACCTGCTCCTCGGTGTCTCCGCCGCCTGGTTTCATCTCAACGCCAAGCCGCCCGGCGGGCTAGCCGAGAACCCCACCATCGAACTCGCCTCCACGGAAGGCTCCACGCTCACCGAACTCACCGCCATCCCCCTGCCCGCGGCGGAAACCAGCGTCGAATCCGCCCCGCACGAGCAGCAGTTCGACATCACCGACCTCACCTCCCCCTTCTCGGATTCCAACCAGCCGGGCGGCGGCCTCGGCGCCCTCGACAACCTCGGAGGCGCGGGCACCGGAGGCGCCGGATCGGGCACGGGCGACGGTCTCGGCGGCGCGGGAGGCGAAGCACGATTCTTCGGCGTCGAGGCCCGAGGCTCACGCTTCGCCTTCGTCATCGATGTCTCAGGATCCATGCAGGAACCATCAAAGATCGGGGCCCTCCGCGCCGCGCTCATCGAATCCATCGAGGGAATGCTCGACTCCGCCCACTTCTACGTCGTCCGCTACAGCGACGCCGCCTCACCCCTGCTCGGATCCACCTGGTCGCGCGCCAGCGACGACAACAAGACCGCCGCGAAGCGGAACATCATGCAGATCAACCCGATGGGCAGCACGAATCCGCTCCCCGCTTTCGAAAACATCTTCCGCCTCCGACCCCTCCCCGATGCCGTCTACTTCATGACCGACGGCGTATTCAGCGAACAGGTCGAAAACGAACTCCCGATCTTCATCGAACAGAACAACCGCGCGCAGGACGCTCGAATCGCCATCCACTGCATCACCTTCACCGACCGAGGCGCCGAAAAACTCATGCGACGCATCGCCCGACAGTCCGGCGGGTCCTACACCCACGTGGAGGCCCCGAAAAAGTGACCGCCGCGGCCCTCATGCTGGCCATCGCCTCGCTCGGACCCGTCGTCCTTCGCGGCTCCAGCCAGCCGGACGAACGCAACATCGTCAACATCGACCTCCGAGGAATCGAACTCGCTTCGCCCGGCGCCGACCCGACACTCCTCGGCTGGGAACACATCAAACTCGTCACCGGAGACGACGCACCGCGCGCCGAACCCTACACGCGACTCGCCGACGACGCCTGGCGCGCCCGATCCCGCATCCTCCGGGGCGACGCACGCTTCGCCGCCCCGCTTCTCGAAAGACTCACCAGGGAACTTCACAACGTTCGCTCGCCGACCGCGCTCCTCGCCTTCGCTGGACTGGCGCGAGCACGCGCCGACGAACGCGACCTGCCGGCCGCCATCACCGCGTGGCAACGAGCCGCCGAACTTCATGCGCAGGGAGTGCGACTCGATCCCGATGCCGCGAGCGCCATCCATTTCGACCAGTCCACCGGATACATCACCGACCTGCCCGCCTTCTGGTTCGCACGAGGCGAAGCCGCAGACCGCGACGACTTCTTGAGCCTGATCAACCGCGCCCTCGCCGACGACCCGGCCGCGCGATCCGCCGCACGCTCGCAACTCCGGGAAACGCTCCCGGCCTCGCATAACACGTGGCGCGAAGCCTGGACACGCGCCGCCCTCGGCCGTTCATACCTCCGCGAAAAGGACGCCGAGCCTCGAACCCTCGGCCTCCTCGAACTCCTCCACCTCCCCGCACGCTTCGCCAACGATCAGCCGATCCTTACAAGCCTCGC